>NZ_JASDCE010000004.1:0-409420 GCF_030408075.1 Pseudoalteromonas sp. APC 3358 | reverse complement strand
TGAAACGAGTCTAAAAATTCAGTTGTCCTAGTGACACATTTATGTGTCCCCATCGTCTAGAGGCCTAGGACACCGCCCTTTCACGGCGGTAACAGGGGTTCGAATCCCCTTGGGGACGCCACTTACTATTTTAAGAATTGTATAAAGCAGTGTTACATAACATTCTATATGCACGATGTTATTAAGAGTATCAATTTCTTAGCTATGTCATTTACTACTTAGATAGGGAAGTGCAGTGTTATTAGAATAAAACCACAAATTAATATCCTCATTTTACACTTCATTTTTATATCAATCTATTTACACTTTGTTACAAAACCAAACCCATAATCGCTCCATATTCCTTGTTGTACTTTTAATTAGTCTTTAAACTCATTGAGTTAATTTAAATATGGACTAAAAAATGAAACTCACAAAAATTGCACTTGCTGTTTTACTTGCATCAGGGTTGGGTGCATGTAATAGCTCAACTCAAGCTGTTGATAAAAATATTGTTACAGAAACATCAATTCCTGGCGTTACACTTATTGAGTCAGTGAAATCTAATGCAGGTGAAATCAACATACCGTATAAAAAATATAAACTAGATAACGGTTTAACTGTAATTGTGCATGAGGATCATTCAGATCCCTTAGTACACGTTGATGTAACATACCACGTTGGTTCTGCTCGCGAAGAGTTGGGTAAGTCAGGCTTTGCTCACTTTTTTGAGCATATGATGTTTCAAGGTTCAGAGAATGTTGCTGATGAGGAACATTTTAAAATAATATCTGAAGCAGGCGGTACTTTAAATGGTACAACTAACTCAGATAGAACAAATTATTTTGAAACAGTACCTGTAAATCAATTAGAAAAAATGTTGTGGCTAGAAGCTGATCGAATGGGCTTTTTACTCGATGCTGTAACCCAAGAAAAATTTGAAGTACAACGCGAAACAGTAAAAAATGAGCGCGGCCAACGTGTTGATAATCGCCCTTATGGTCGTTTAGGTGAACGTGTTGCTCAAGCGATGTATCCAGATGGTCATCCATATTCATGGCCAGTAATTGGTTTTATGGACGATCTTAATCGCGTAAATGTAAATGATTTAAAAGCATTCTTTTTAAAGTGGTATGGTCCTAATAATGCAACGCTTACTATAGGTGGCGATGTCAACGCTAATGAAATACTGCCATTAGTTACTAAATACTTTGCACCAATTCCAAAAGGCCCTGAAATCCCTACAGTAGAAAAAACAGCTGTAACACTAGATGCTGATAGATATATTTCAATGGAAGATAAGGTACATTTACCTTTATTAAGTATGAGTTTCCCAACTACTTACGCTCGCTCTGAAGATGAAGCACCTCTTGATATACTTGCTGAAATATTGGGTGGTGGTAATAATTCACTACTATACAAAAACTTAGTTAAAACTCAACTTGCTGTACAAGCAAGTGCAAATCATCCATGCCAAGAGTTAGCGTGTTCAATTAGTCTTTATGCTTTACCAAATCCTACAGCAGGGAAAACGTTAGCTGATATGGAAAAAATCATTCGTGATTCATTTGTTGAATTTGAAGAGCGTGGCGTTACACAAGATGATTTAGATAAAGTAAAAGCTAAAATAGAATCTGGTGCAATTTTTGGTCTGCAAAGCGTATCAGGAAAAGTCTCTCAACTAGCCGCGTCAGAAACGTTTACAGGTAACCCAAATTCAGCTAAAGATGAGATTGCACGTTATAACAAAGTTACAAAAGCTGATGTTATGCGTGTTTTTAATCAATATATCAAAGGTAAATCTGCCGTTATTATGAGTGTTGTTCCAGAAGGGCAAACTCAACTTATAGCTGCTCCAGACAACTTTACGCCTAAATCGCATGATTTTGGAGGTCCATCTACAACTTCAGCTGATGATTTAGTGGCACGAAGAGCTGTTGATACATTTGATCGAAGTGCTCATCCAGAGGCCGGCGCAAATCCTGCTGTTGATGTTCCTACTCTTTGGCAAACTAAGACCGAAAACGGTATTAAAATATTAGGTACTCAAAGTACAGAAACGCCAACTACCGCTATTTTCATTAAAGTTCCGGGTGGCCTGTACAGTGAGCAAGCTAGTAAAGTGGGTTTATCATCAATAACTGCATCGTTAATGAGCGAGTCAACGCAAAACTACACTACAGAGCAGATGAGTAACGCGCTTGAAAAACTAGGTAGCCAGGTAAGTATCTACTCAGATAAAACACATACAAATGTGTATGTTTCTAGCTTAACCAAAAATGTAGATGCAACGCTAAAGCTTGTCGAAGAAAAGTTATTTAAACCAGCATTTAATGCAGATGACTTTGAGCGTAATAAAAAGCAAATCATTCAAAATATTCAACATTCAATGAAGGATGCTGGGTATTTAGCATCTAATACATATAGTAAATTACTATATGGCAACAATATAGCTGCACTTCCAAGTACTGGAACGCTTAATAGTATAGAGGCTATTACACTTGCTGACGTTAAAGCTTTTTATAACGCAAACTTTAAACCGCAGGGCGCTCAAGTAATTATTGTTTCTGATTTAAAAGAGTCAACAATTGAACCAAAAGTTAAAGCTACACTTACAAATTGGAAAGGTAAATCGAGCTTAGTAGCGGTTGATTTCAGTGAACCTAAAGTAGAAACTAATGTAATTTATTTGGTTGATAAACCAGACGCTCCTCAATCAGAAATTCGTATAGGTAAACGCGATATGGTTGAAGATATTACAGGTGAGTTCTTTAAAGCTAACTTGATGAACTTTGCACTTGGTGGCACGTTTAACAGCCGTATCAATCTAAATTTACGAGAAGATAAAGGCTATACTTACGGTGCTCGCTCTCGTTTCTGGGGTGATAAAACATCAGGTGGCTTTACCGCTTCTGCAGCGGTGAGAGCCGACTCTACTGCAGCATCTATTACAGAGTTTACTAATGAACTTAATAACTATGCTCAAAACGGTGTCACTGACGAAGAGCTTATGTTTATGCGTAAGGCTATCAATCAAAAAGATGCGCTTAAATACGAAACGCCTAATGCAAAACTTGGCTTTTTAGCACAAATATTAGAGTTCGATTTAAAACCTAGCTTTGTAAAAGAAAGAAATGAGATTGTTAGCAATATCAGCAAAGAAGAAGTTAACGCCTTAGCTAAAAAACACTTAAATACTAAAGACATGATTTATTTAGTAGTGGGTGATGCTAAAACACTTCGTCCAGAGCTCGAAAAATTAGGTATGAAGGTTGTTGACTACAGCCTTTAATATTTAAATAAATCATTGGAATTATAAAGCAGCTTTTTTAGCTGCTTTTTTTTGCCTAATTGTAGAGTGTTGAATTTTTTGTGAAAAATAGATTACAAGGAGCAACTACAGCATCTTTCCACCAGATATAAAATATAGTTTCGTAGCTTAAACCTTCAAAGGGCATCACATTCCTAGCTCTTTTATTCAGTACTTATAAAGATTCGATTTGGTAGCATAAATTTAAACATCCAACTTTATTAGGAGGATTTATGGCAAGTGGATGGGCACGAGACGGTGCAATTCAAGATCAAATTGATGCGAGTGTTAATGACGCCGTACAGTATGCAAGAAGCAATTTAATATCTGGCGCAAGTGCAGAGTTATGTGATGAGTGCGATGAGAAAATCCCACAAGCACGAAGGCTTGCGTTACCGGGTGTACGCTACTGTGTGCAATGCCAAGCTGCAATAGAAGGTAATGATGCTAGCGCTAAATCGTTTAATAGACGTGGCAGTAAAGATAGTCAGTTGCGTTAAAAAGGTGCTGAAAAGCACCTTTTTACTTAATACCAATCTGCATAAATATTTGAACAATATATAAAATTAAACCCCTCCATAGTTATACCAACCAGCATAAATCTTTGATCAATTTAACGAATTAAATTGCACTATAACGTCGTTAAAAATTTTTTATTTAGAACAACTAGATACAAAAATTTTTGCCTAGTCCTAGCGTAATTTTCTTAACGCTAAATAGACCCCATATATAAGCAGATTGGCATTAAGCAAATTGTTATTACTTGAATTAGTTGGTAGGTAATTTAAAATTTACTCATGTCATCTTTTTTCTGAATAAGTTCTATTGAATAACCATCAGGGTCTTTTACAAAAGCAATTTCAGTAGTACCACCTTTTACAGGCCCAGGTTCACGGCTTACATTGCCACCGGCTGCTTTAATATCAGCACATGTTTTGTAAATATCATCAAATTCAATGGCTATATGGCCATAAGCATTACCCAGGTCGTAGCTATCCTCGTCCCAGTTATAAGTTAACTCTAATACTGTATTATCTGCTTCGTCGCCATATCCAATAAAGGCAAGAGTGTATCTGTATTCACTGTTATCAGCTCTGCGTAATTCTTTCATACCTAATACTTCAGTATAAAAAGCAATTGATTTGTCTAAATCCGCTACACGCAGCATAGTATGTAATAAACGCATTATTCAGTTCCTTTAGTGATTTTTCAAAGTTCAGTATATTTTTAACTAAGCGCTATTATTAAGCGCATTTTGTAGTTTTTATATGTATTAGCCATATATGTAGGCGTTACGTACAAATCACAACCTCAAAACCATTTAGAGTTGGAAGCTGTTCACGTATGGCCTTTATAATTTTACCAATAACATCAACTGTAAATTACCAATTAATGAACCATTTTATTGAATTTTGCATATTTAAATAAAGAACACTCAATTATTGGTCAACCTATTAGTATAAAAAAAGTTACTGATTGTTCAACAAAAGTTAACCTATATCTGATTGGGTTTGTTATAGCTAACAATTTGTTTTTAATTGATATTAAATTTATTTGTATGTAATTTGTAAAAATATGGGATTTACTTGGTTAACTTATTGGTTGACAAAAAAGGCGTATGGTAATACAGTTTTTGCATACCAATTGGTAAGTTGCTTGGTTTGAGTGAATACAATGTATTGGTAATTAATCAGAGTTACGTTTTGCACAGGTTAATTTATAAATAACTCAAGCTTAAAGTTACTCTACAAATTGAAACAAAGACACAGCGTATTTTAAAGTAGATTTTACTTGTTCTTATAAAAGTATGCGCCACATATTTAGGAGTTATTCATGTCAAAACCAGTCATCGGTTTCATCGGCTTAGGCTTAATGGGCGGCAACATGGCCGAAAATTTACAAAACAAAGGCTATGAGCTAATTGTTATGGACCTTAGCAAAGATGCGGTTGCAGCATGTGTCGCTAGAGGCGCAAAAACAGCAAGCACTGCTAAAGAGCTAGCTGAAGGTTCAGATATTGTTATGTTTTGTCTTACAACTTCTGCCGTTGTAGAAAAAATCATTTATGCAGAAGACGGTATCCTAGCGGGTATTAAAGAAGGTGCAGTACTAGTTGATTTTGGTACTTCTATTCCATCATCTACTAAAAAAATTGGTGCTGATTTAGCAGCTAAAGGCGCAGGCATGATTGATGCTCCTCTTGGTCGTACACCAGCACATGCTAAAGACGGCCTTTTAAACATCATGGCTGCAGGCGATATTGATACATTCAATAAAGTTAAACCAGTACTAGAAGATCAAGGTGAAAACGTTTTCCATCTTGGCGAGCTAGGTGCAGGTCATACAACTAAGCTTATCAACAACTTCATGGGCATGACTACAGTATGTGCTATGTCACAAGCATTTGCAGTTGCAGAGCTTGCTGGTGTTGACCGTCAACAACTTTTTGACATCATGTCGACTGGTCCATCTAACTCACCGTTTATGCAATTTTGTAAAAACTATGCAGTTGATAATGTTAGCGACCTTGGTTTCTCGATTGCTAATGCAAACAAAGATTTAGGCTACTTCCTACAAATGGTAGAAGACCTAGGTACTGAATCAAAAATCGCTGAAGGTTCATCAGCTAACCTACAAGCAGCGTTTGACGCTGGTATGGGTCAAGGTAACGTTCCTGAAATTTTTGATTACTTCAAAAAGCTAGAAAAGTAATACTTCTCGACCTTATTGAGCGCTTTAAGCTTTTGGCTTAAGGCGCTTTAACACACATGACACCAATTGACTAAAGTCTTTGTGCAATGTCAGCTTTTTTAAATTCTGATGAAGCACTACTTTCAGTCACAACGAAAAAGAGTTAACTATGCGTTTGATTAACACAATAAAGCTTAGTCTAGTTCTCATCGGTTGCATATCCACACAAATAGCGGCCAAAGATTATTTTGTAGAAAGTAAACAAGCTTTTAATGATATCGCAGCTAATCTAGTTGCTGGCGACAAAGTAGTACTTAAAAATGGTACTTGGTCTGACTTCGAAATCCTACTTGAAGGCCAAGGTACAAAAAACTCTCCTATTTTATTGACCGCTGAAACTAACGGTAAAGTAATTTTATCGGGTCAATCGAACCTAAGACTTGCAGGTAAATACCTTGAAGCCTCAGGTTTAGTATTTAAAGACGGCTACACACCGAGCTCAGCTGTAATAGAGTTTCGTAAAAATAAAAATGAATTAGCCTACAATTCACGAGTTACTCAAACAGTAATCGATAATTACAGTAATCCAGACAAACGAGAGTCTGATTATTGGGTTGCATTATATGGACAACATAACCGCTTTGATCATAGCCATTTAGTTGGCAAACGAAATAAAGGTGTGACAGTTGCTGTTCGTTTAAACACTCAAGCAAGTCAGGAAAACTATCACCGCATAGACAACAACTATTTTGGCTACCGTCCAACTTTTGGTTCGAACGGTGGTGAAACCCTACGTATTGGCACCAGCCATTACTCATTAACTGATTCGCATACATTGGTAGAAAATAACTATTTTGAACGCACCAATGGTGAAGTAGAAATTGTTTCGGTTAAGTCAGGCAAAAACATCCTTCGTAATAACGTATTTTATGAAGCGCGCGGTACATTAACGCTGCGCCATGGTAACGGTAACCTTATAGAAGAAAATATTTTTATTGGTAATGGTGTTGACCACACAGGTGGTATTCGCGTTATCAATAAAGATCAAATTGTAAGAAATAACTACCTACAAGGTCTAACAGGGTATCGTTTTGGCAGTGGCTTTACTGTGATGAACGGCGTACCAAATTCATCTATAAATCGTTATCACCAAGTTGAAAATGCGACAATTGAAAACAACACATTTATAAATGTGCGTCATATTCAACTTGCCGCTGGTAGCGATGCTGAGCGTAGCGCTGCACCTAAAGATAGCGTAATGGAAAACAACTTAATCATAAATCAAGATGGTGAACAGCCATTTACAACATTTGATGATGTAAGCGGGCTGGTACTAAGTAACAACATTGCTGATACAAAAGTACTTTCTGAGCTAACGTACGGTGTAAAAAGAGAAAAAATCACGCTTAAAAAAGCAAGTAATGGTCTACTTTACCCAACATCTAAAAGTTTAAATGTAGGTGCAAAACGCGACTTAAAAGTACTTAAAAAAGAAGATACCGGTGTTAGCTGGTATGCAAAAGTACCAGCACTTGTTGAGTTTGATTCTGGTAAGACACATTCTGTTAAAGCTGATGTAAGTGCATTACTAGACGCTATTGATAATGCAGAGTCGGGCGATGTTCTAGAACTAGCGCCTGGCCAGTATGATGTTTCTAAACTGGTTAAAATTGATAAAACGTTGACAATTAAAGCAAAGCAGAACAAAAAGTCTAAACTTACTTTTCAACGCTCTACCTTGTTTGAAATACATGATGGCGGCAGCTTAAAACTAGATGGTTTATCTATTTCAGGTGAAAACGCGCCAGATGCAATAGGTAACAGCATTGTTCGTACGCAAAAATGGGGTATGGTTGATAATTACCGCTTTGTAATGACCAACTCAGAGTTAAATGCTTTAGATATTAATCATTCATTCCATTTCTTTATCACTGGTAAAGGTGCAATGGCTGACGAAATTATTGTTACAGGTAATACCTTTAATACAGTAACAGGTGACATTTTACGTCTAAATACTGAAATTGAAGACTTAGGTGTTTATAACGCGGAATACGTTATTGTAAATAATAATACATTTAATGATGTGCAAGGTGGTGTACTTAAGCTTTACCGTGGTGGTACTGATGAAAGTACATTTGGCCCTCATTTTGAAATGACAAATAACACGCTTAATAACGTCGGCCTTGGTAAGCGTAACAAAGAGCAAGCGAGCATTTATGTTCACGGTGTTCAGGTTACTAATATCAAAGATAATAAATTTGTTAAATCTGCTCCTATTGTTGTAGAGCACACAGTAGGCGAGCCTAAAACTGAAATCTCAGACAATACATTTGATGCAACCAAAGCACCAAGTGTTAAAGAGTTAAGAGTTAAAGGCCCACATACAGCAGTATTAAAAAATAACAACATTTTAAATAAGGCAGGGTAAATACTATGTACTTATTAAAATGCCAAACAGGTTTTAAAATAGCGGCTGTAGCAGCACTTACATTACTTACATCATTGGGTGCGCATGCAGCGCACCCAAACTTAGTAATTACTACTGATGACGTAAGTCATATGCGCCAAGCAATAGGCAGCGAAGGTAAATTTTCTACTGCGTTTGAGCTATTAAAAGCGCAAGTAGACGAACAAATAGCTCAACCAATTGCGGTACCTGTACCAAAAGATGGTGGTGGTGGTTATACACATGAACGCCACAAAAAAAATTATCAGCTTATGTATAACGCAGGCATCATTTATCAACTAAGCCAAGATGATAAATATGCAAATTACGTGCGTGATATGTTGCTTGAATATGCAAAATTATACCCAACGCTTGGTCTGCATCCAAAACGTAAAATGGACTCGCAAAATCCAGGTAAGTTTTTTTGGCAAAGCCTTAATGAAGCAATGTGGCTTGTGTACACAATACAAGCTTATGATCTAATTCATGACTCGTTAAATGCCGATAACATTAAAACAATCGAGGATGACTTACTACGTCCTGTTTCGTTGTTCACATCAGTAGGCCAACCCTCTACATTTAATAAAGTACATAACCATGGAACATGGGCAACAGCGGGTGTTGGCATGGCAGGGTATGTATTAGGTGAACCTGAGTGGGTAGAAAAATCATTATACGATTTAGAAAAGTCGGGTAAAGGTGGCTTTATTAAGCAGCTAGAAATGCTGTTTTCACCACAAGGTTACTATAACGAAGGTCCTTACTATCAACGCTTTGCACTATTACCCTTTGTAACGTTTGCTAAAGCGATTGAAAACAACGAACCACAACGAAAAATCTTTGAATATCGCGATGGCATATTATTAAAAGCGATTGATACGACGATTCAACTTAGCTACAACGGTTTGTTTTTCCCAATTAACGATGCAATAAAAAGTAAAGGTATCGATACTATTGAGTTAGTTAATGGTGTAACGGCAGCATATGGCTTAACCAACGATGCAGGCTACCTTGATATTGCTAAGCAACAAGACCAAATAATTCTCTCGGGTGATGGACTAAAAGTAGCTCAAGCACTAGATAACAAAATGGCAAAACCTTATTCGTTTAAATCTGTTGCCTTCGGCGATGGTAATGACGGTAAACAAGGTGCTCTAGTTGTAATGAGAACGCAGGTAGGTGGCGATCAAGCTCTACTATTTAAACCTGCTGCACAAGGCTTAGGTCACGGTCATTTTGATAAACTAACATGGCAGTTTTACGACCACGGTAATGAAATTGTATCTGATTATGGCGCAGCACGTTTTTTAAATGTAGAAGCTAAATACGGCGGTCGTTATTTACCTGAAAACGAAACTTACGCTAAACACACTGTTGCGCACAATACGGTAGTGGTTGACGAAACAACGCATTTTAATGCAAATGTTGAAGTAGGAAATAGTAATTACCCTACACTTAACTTTTTCGAAACGAATGAATACGGCACGGTTTCAAGCGGCGAAATAAGCACAGCTTATAAAGGCGTTGATCTTGAACGTACGCTTGCACTTATTAACTTACCTGAACTACAAAGCACAGTTGCACTTGATATATTTGATGTTGCTGCAAATAAAGCGCATCAGCTTGATTTGCCTTTGCATTATAAAGGTCAGCTTATAGATACCAGCTTTGAGCTAAAAGCGAATGCAACACAACTGTCTGCATTAGGTACTAAAAATGGCTACCAGCATCTATGGCTTAAAGCTCAAGCGCAACCTCAAAGTGGTTTAGCTAAAGTAACGTGGTTAAACGAAAATGGTCGCTTTTATACGCAAGCGAGTTTGGTTAAAGGTGATGAGTCTTTCTTGTTTACTCAAATAGGCGCAAACGACCCTGATTTTAACTTACGCAACGAAAACGGTTTTATTCGTCGTGTTGAGGGTCAAAAGCACCATAAATTTATATCTGTATTAGAGCCTCACGGTGAATACAATCCAAGTAAAGAATATACCTTAGAAGCTGTTAGTAGAGTTACAAAGCTTGAATATAGTCAGCAGGGCGATTTAACACTTGTTGAACTTGATATTAAAGGCAAGTCATATTTAGTGGCTATTAATAAAGCACCAACCTCAGCTAAAAATACATTCAATTATCAAAATAAAGAGTTCACTTTAAATGGCCGATTAGGCGTTTATATGATGAACAATAATCAGGAGTAAATAGGATGCAAAAGCAAAGCGCAAACTTTTCATTTGGCAACGAGACCGAAATTGAAGATTTAGGAAATGGTCTAAAACGTCAAATGCTAGGTTATAACGAAGAGCTAATGGCTGTTAAAATTTGGTTTGAGAAAGGGGCTATTGGTTATAACCATGCTCACAGACATTCTCAAGTAACGTATGTTGTTGAAGGTGAGTTCCACTTTAACATTGATGGCGTCACTAAAATCTTAAAACCGGGTGATAGCTGCTTAATCCCACCATTTGCTGATCATGGAGCTACCTGCCCAACAGGCGGAATCCTGATTGATACTTTTAGCCCAGCGCGTGAAGACTTTCTTGAGGATTAATTATGCAACTTAAAGGCTTACGTTGGTGGGTTATAGCGCTAATTGCGCTAGCTACCATTATTAACTATATCGACCGTCAAGCACTTAGTGTGCTTTGGCCGGACATCGTTGAAGATTTATTTCCTGATGAATCAGCGCTAGAACGCAAACAAATATACGCTAATATTTCAATTGTGTTTGTATTTGCTTATGCATTTGGTCAAGCCATATTTGGTAAAATATTTGACTGGGTAGGCACACGCTTCGGTTTTGTTTTATCGATAGGTGTTTGGTCTATTGCAACCGTTGCACATGCATTTGCACAAGGTGTACTTAGCCTTAGTATTTTTCGCGCAATCTTAGGTGTAGCAGAAGCCGGTAACTGGCCGGGCGCAGCTAAAGGTAATGCTGAATGGTTTCCTACTAAAGAGCGCGCCTTAGCACAGGGTATTTTTAACTCTGGCGCTGCTATTGGCGGTATTATTGCTATTCCTTTAATTGCTTATTTAACTATCTACTTTAGCTGGCAAATGGTGTTTGTTTTTGTGGGCGTATTAGGTTTTCTTTGGTTAGTGCCTTGGTTAATTTTGGTTAAAGCGCCGCCTAGCTCTCATCCTTGGCTTACTGCACAAGAGCGTGAATATATCTTAACAGGTCAAAGACGTGTTGATGATAATGGCGATGTAACAGGCGAAGACGAAGAAGAATATAACCCTTCAACTGCTGAGTTACTTTCTCGTAAGCAAAGCTGGGGTGTAATTATTGCCTCTGCTGCGATTGACCCTATTTGGTGGTTATTTGTTTTTTGGATACCTATTTACCTAAACGAAGTATACGGCATGGATGTTAAGTCTATTGGTATATATGGTTGGGTACCTTATGTTGGCGCTATGTTTGGTGCTTGGTTTGGTGGCTTATTAGCTCAAAACCGACTCAAAGCCGGTTGGAATACAGATAAAACACGTAAGCTAACTATAACGCTGGGCTGTTTAATTATGTTACCTGCGTTACTTGCAATGGCAAATCCAGGCGGACCAACGACAGCGGTACTAATTATGGCTGTTATATTATTTGGTTTTCAAACTGCAATTGGTAACGTGCAAACACTACCAAGTGATTTGTTAGGCAAAAAAGCTGTAGGTACATTATCAGGTTTCTCTGGTATGGCGGCAAAACTTGGTGCTGTAGGCCTTACATCGCTTGTGCCTATTCTTACTGCTGATGGTAACTATACGCCAGCATTTGTTATTGGTGCTTCTTTAGCCATTATAGCAATGGCAGCTGTTTGGATTTTAATTCCAAAAATAGAACCTCTTAAAAAGCCTCAATAATCTAGATAATAACTGCTATGCCAACATGTTTTGTATAAGCGCATAGCAGTTAACTACATAGGGTAACTTCCAAGATGAAAAATATTTACTTTATCGGTGAATGCATGGTCGAGCTTAGAGCTATGAGCGCAGCCACACTACACCAATCATTTGCAGGCGATGTTTATAATTCTGCAGTGTATTTAAAACGTTGCTTCCCGCAGGTTACTACTTCGGTTGTTACGGCTTTAGGTCAAGATAATTTAAGTAAAAAAATGCTAGAACGCTTTGAAAGTGAACAAATAAATACACAACTCGTATTTGCTCACGATACCAAAGTACCTGGCATGTATTACATAGAAACCGATGAGCATGGTGAGCGTAGCTTTATTTATTGGCGTAATGATTCTGCAGCTAAAAAGGTTGTTGATTTTTTAGATGCTGATGCACTCGAGCAGCTTAGCCAAGGTGATATGTTTTTCTTTTCAGGAATTTCATTAGCAATAATTGAAGAAAGTGCGCGTGAGCATTTTTGGAAAGTTGTAGAGCAGCTCAAAGATGCTGGGGTTAAAATAGTTTTTGATCCTAACTACAGAGCGCGTTTGTGGAATAGTGTAGAGGAAACTAAAGAGCAATATCATTTAGCCTTTACGCTTGCAGATATTACCCTACCAGGCGTTGAAGATTTAACAACACTTTATGACGTTCATAGCGTAGAAGCGGTTGTTGAATATTTAAAACCTTACCAAATTGAAGAAATTGTTGTTAAAAATGGCCCTGAATCGGTAGTGACAAAAGAGGGCGATACGCTTCAAAGCCACACCATAATACCGGTAACAAATGTTGTAGATACGACATCCGCAGGCGATGCTTTTAACGGTGTTTACTTAGGTGCTCGTTTATCTGATAAATCAATTTCAAGTGCTGTACAACTTGCTGCAAAAGCCGCCGGTGCGGTTATACAACAGCCAGGCGCTATTGCTCCAAAAGATATATTTCAGCTAGCAATGGTTGAAGCTGGTATCTGATACCAATTTTATTAAAAACATGATCACCTTAGCGTATTAAATAACTCACTAACTACGTCAAAAATTATTTATATAGAACAACTATGTATCATAATTTTAGCCTTGTTATTGAGCTATTTTCTTGTCGCTATAATAGCTCATTAATTTAATGCAATTGGTATAACAAAATAATTAACCTGAACTCTGGTTAAGAGATTTACTAACATATTGAATCATGGTGATATTTAAAATTATTTTCTCTAGCTAGAGATTTTCAGTGAAAACAAGGCGAATTTACGCGTCAATAGCGGGCCTATTGCAAGTAAATTCAAAGCAGTTAGCGCTGAAAATAGCTGCTTGAGATAGATTTATTATCTAGAGTTCAGGTTAATCAAACATTAAAGGCCGCCATACCTCGGCCGCATTACTTTTTATAAAGGAACAACGTTATGACTCGCTTTTCTGAACTTATGTCAGGACAAACACTGCTACCTATAATTCAAGCTGATACGCCAGAGCAAGGTGTTCAAATAGCGAAAGCTATGGCTAACGCTGGCCTTACTTTAGTTGAAGTAGTACTAAGAACAGAGGCTTCTTTAGAAGCATTAAAAGCTATTAAGGCGCAAGTGCCAGAGCTAAAAGTCGGTGCGGGTACAGTCATAAATACTGACATTTTAGAGCAAGCACTTGAAGCAGGTTCTGACTTTATTGTAACGCCAGCAGTTTCTCCTGCATTACTTACAGCACTTGCTAAATGCAATGTGCCGGTACTTCCTGGTGTATCAAACACAGGTGATATTTTAATGGCACTTGAATATGGCTTTGAAGAGCAAAAATTATTCCCGGCTTCGCTTGCCGGAGGAGCACCTTTTGTATCAGCTGTGTCGTCAGTATTTAGAGCAGTCAGCTTTTGCCCTACAGGCGGCGTTAGCGAAAGTAACAAAATGGACTATCTTTCTTTAAATAATGTATTCGCCGTTGGCGGTACTTGGATAGCGAAAAAAGAGTGGGTTGAACAAGAAAATTGGCAAGCAATTACTGATTCTTGTATCCAGGCTTTAAAATAGAAAGGATTTCATAAATGAATTATTTAGCCCCAACAATACTGCCAGGCGTAATCGTTGGCGATGAAGTAAGTGCTGTGTATGAACATGCCCGTACTAATCAATATGCGTTGCCAGCGGTAAATGTTGTTAGTACAACATCTATAAATGCGACGCTAGAAGCTGCTAAAAAGAAAAACTCGCCCGTTATTATTCAGCTTTCTAATGGTGGAGCTCAATTTTTTTGTGGTAAAAGCTTATCTTTACCAGAGCAACAATCAGCAGTGCTTGGGGCGGTAAGTGCTGCAAGATATGTACATTCAGTGGCAGCACATTATGAAGTAGCAGTGATGCTTCATACTGATCACGCAGCTAAAAAGCTACTACCTTGGATTGATGGTTTGCTTGATGAAGGTGAAAGACACTTTGAACTGACTGGCAAACCACTGTTTAGCTCGCATATGATTGATTTGTCAGAAGAGCCTTTAGAAGAAAATATCGAAATTTGTGAACGTTACTTAACGCGTATGGCAAAAATAGGTATGACGCTTGAAATTGAGCTTGGCTGCACGGGCGGCGAAGAAGACGGTGTTGATAACTCACACCTAGACAGCTCTTCTTTATACACTCAGCCTGAAGATGTTGCATTTGCTTACGAACGTTTAAGTCGTATTAGCCCTAATTTTATAATTGCAGCGTCTTTTGGCAATGTCCACGGTGTATATAAGCCGGGTAACGTTGTTCTTACACCAACTATTTTAAAAGATTCACAAGCTTACGTATCAGAAAAATTTAATCTACCAAGCAACTCAATTAACTTTGTATTTCATGGTGGTAGTGGTTCTGAGTACGATAAAATTGCAGAGTCTTTAACCTATGGTGTAGTTAAAATGAATATCGATACCGATACGCAGTGGGCGTGTTGGACAGGTATTTTAGACTACTACAAAGGTAACCAAGCATACCTACAAGAGCAAATTGGTAACCCTGATGGGGATGATAAGCCAAACAAAAAATATTATGACCCTCGCGTATGGTTGCGTCATTCAGAGCAAAGTATGGTTGCAAGACTAGAGCAATGCTTTGACGATCTAAATTGTGTAAATAGGTATAGCGCATGAAAAGACTAAATACAGTATTAAAAGAAGACGGTGTAGATACCGATCTTATTTTACTTATTCGCACAATTTTAGCGACCAGTAAAGAAATTGCTTTTCGAGTAAGCCAAGGTGAATTAGCCGGTGTTTTAGGTTCAACATTGAATGAAAACATCCAAGGTGAAGTTCAAAAAAAGCTAGATGTAATTGCAAACCAACTACTTAAAGACATCCTACTTGACGACAGCAGCGTACGATCAGTTGCATCAGAGGAAGAAGATCATGCGGTAGGTGGCCATCCTGAAGGTAAGTTTATTGTTGCTTTTGACCCACTAGATGGCTCTTCTAATATTGATGTTAATGGGCAAATAGGCACTATATTTACTATTTACTTAGCCCGTGATGATGTTGCCTTCGACAGCGACGAGCAATTTAGTCAGCCTGGTGTAAATCAAGTATGTGCAGGCTATGTGTTATACGGCCCTTCATCATTACTTGTAATGAGTACTGGCGGTCCAACGCGTTGTTATACATTAGACTCAACGCATGGCGGTTATCTACTGACAAATAAGCAGTTAAGTGTGCCAGAGCAGAGTCGTGAATTTGCCGTTAATATGGCTAACTACCGTTATTGGGACGAACCGACACAAGTGTATTTTGATAAATTGCTTTACACCTGTGAAAGCTTTGAAAAAAGCTCAATGCGTTGGAATGCAGCGATGGTAGGCGACGTTCATCGTATATTATGCCGAGGCGGGTTATTTTTGTATCCGCAAGATAAACGCAGTGGTAACGATAACGGAAAAATAAGACTGCTTTATGAAGCAAACCCGTTAGCGCTTTTAGTTGAAAACGCAGGTGGTAAAGCAACCTCTAGAGGAACGCGTATTTTAGATATTGCGCCAACTAGCTTGCATCAACGTGTGCCTGTTGCTTTGGGCTCAAATGAGCCTGTAGAGTTTTATAATAACGCTATTTTATAAACCAGTACTTAATAAAAAAGGGGCAAGAAAATAGCCCCTTTTTTACCCTTATTTTTCATTCTCTCTGTAAATAATCCTTTTTATACAAACTCACTTCATTTCTTAATTTTCTTATAGTCTTCAAATAAGAATACTTCATATATATTAAATAAATCTGATTTACTTAACCCCATGTAAAACCAATTTTTTACTATAAGGTTATGTATTTTCGCAGTAATTGTGCATGATTGAATTCAATTTTTGACCTGCGATAACAGTGCAGGGTTAACTTTGTGTTTATTTGTTGTTATTTAATTGGGTGGATATAGTGGAAAAAGTTATTTTATTATGGTTATATTACCAAGTTGGTTAACAATTTATTTGCAATTTAAATGAATTTGGTAATAAACGCATGATTTATTTGGTAACACACACAATAGATAACCAAATATTAAAACCATAAATTTGGAGAATAGAGCCACCATGAAATTAAAACATTTTGCGCTATGCGCTATTGCAGCTGCAATAGTTGGTTGTGACACAAACTCAAACAACAATGACAACAACTTGGGCTCTATTGCTCTTAGTGGAACTGTTACAAGCGGACAAACATTAACAGCTGAAGTTAGTGACCCTGATGGTATCTCAGGTGACGTGACTTACTATTGGTATGCAGATGGTGAGGCAATTACAGGTGCAAATAGCGCTTCGTTTACACTGACTGACGATCAGATAGGGTTACCAATTACAGTTCAAGGGCTTTATACCGATGATGGCGGTATCAATGAATCGCATATTACAGATCCAACCGCAGATGTTGCCGCAATCGCATTCCCTGCAAGTTTAACTATTACGGGCGACGCTCTAGTTGGTTCGCAACTAACAGCCAATGTAGCTGACGAAAATGGCTTTGATGGCGATACAGTAACTTATAAATGGTTTGCTGATGACATAGAGATTGCAGATGAAGCACTTTCAACGCTCACGTTAACAGACGCACAGTTTGGTACAGTTATAACAGTTAGTGCATCTTTTGAAGATAGCCGTGGGTTTAACGAGTCTGTGACTTCAACGGGTACAGAGGTTGTAGCACGAACAAACTCCGAAGGCGAAGTTACAATTAGTGGCACGCCAACCGTTGGTAATATATTAACAGCAGAAGTTGCTGATACCGACGGGACAACAGGAGATATTACTTACCAATGGCTTGCTGACGCACAAGAGATAGATGGCGCAACACAAAGCACCTTTACAGTTGATGCATCACTTTTAGGTCAAAAGATAAGTGTTCAAGTTGCTTACACAGATGATAATGGATTTATCGAGGATAATACATCAGAGGAAACAATTGCTGTTTCTGCTGTTGCGGTTGACGAAGCCGGTAGCGTCGCCATTATGGGCGTAGCGCCTTATTTGACAAGTGGCGAGTTAACCGCTGAGATAACTGATAACAACGGTGTTGAAGAGGCAAACGTTACTTATACTTGGTCTGCTGATGGCGTTGAAGTAGCCGACAGTAATAGTAAAACATTTACACCTTCTGCTTACGCTGGCTCAATAATGTCGGTAAAAGCTACGTATACAGATAACGATGGTTTTGCGAGTGAGGTTACAAACTCACTTGATACATTAGTTTACACACAATTAGTTAGTAACCCTGAAGCACTCCTTGGTGCTTTAAGCGGCGGTTTAGCTGATGGTGATGTTATTGGCTTAAACACCGGTGTTTATGCTGATATGGACGCAGTTTTATTAACCAGTGCAGTAACGCTTCGCGCTGTAGAAGGTCAAACTCCTGTACTTAGCGGTGAAGTATGTGTGCATGTAGCTGCTGGAGTAGATGGCGCTGGATTAACAGGGCTTACCTTTAAGAATATAGATACTAAAGCGGGTGCATTTTGTGAAACCGAAGAAGGTGCTGTTATTTACTCAGAAGGGGATAACTTTACTTTTTCGCAAAACACGATGGATGGAGAAGAAGCTACACTCAATAACTCTGAATACCATTGGCTGATGATAAAAGGTCAAAGCGCGTTGGTTGAGCGAAATACATTCTCTAATCGAAATGTAGCAGAAAAAGGGTCTGTGATAAAAATATCATCATCAAGCTCTGATCACGTTATTCAATATAATTTATTTAGCGACAGTGATAATCCAAACTTTGGTCAATCAAGTTTATATTTAATCAATGCAGGTAGCACAACGGGTAGCGGTGCAGCTGATAACGCAAACTTTACTATTCAGTATAACCGCGTAGAAAACTTTGTAACGGGTCGTCGTTTAATCAAAGTACAAACCTCAGGCGCAACTATCAAAGGCAATACAATTGTAAATCCTAATGGTGGTATTTCACTAGAAGATGGTGGCTTCAACAGTGTTACAGACAACATTATTATTCGTACTACAGATATTGCAAGCTCTGATGACCGGCCAGCGGGTGTATTAATTACACCACTTGGTCACACCGTAAGTAACAACTACATTGCAGGTATTCGTTCTGGTAATAAAGAAGCGGGCGGTATTGTATTTACAGCTAACCCATTTTCGCAAGATGATGGTGGTGTACCAAAGTCAGGTAATCAGGCAGTGCTTGATAGTGCCGGCGACTTTACACTAAATGTAACAAATAATACAGTTTTGAATTCACAGCAACCTATTGTATTTAGTACAGAAATAGGCTCTAAAGCACCAACAAGTGATTGTGATGAGTTAACCGCAGCGAATGCGCCGGTGCTATACGGCCTAACCAAAAATGCGTTTGTTATCAACTTTAATGGAAATTTAATTGCAAACGGTTTAGGCGATCAAACAGACGAAGACACAATAAATAGCAGTGCTACAACTCAAGGCTTATTTTACCCAAATACACTTGAAAGTGACCATGCTTTTGAATATGACTGTGACTTAATTAATCATGATAGTTCGGTGCTAAGTAACAACTTTGGTTATATGGATAGTCGAGTATCAGGCGATGCAAGCGGTGACTGGGTTGAAATTAGAAAACTAAATGGTAATGGCGCATTCGATACTGATGGTGCAATTGACCAAGACCCAGCAACTAATGGCAAAGAAGTACTTGAGTACGTTACAGCAACAAGTACGTTATTAGAAACTGACCCTGCAGGCCTTCAGGCAGAGGCAGGTGCTAAAGGTCTTCATTATATTCAATCATCTGAAGTCGGTGTTGGATCTACATGGAAAATACAAAACGATTAAATAACCAATTAATCAGTTAACTTTTAAAAGCCCCAAATTTGGGGCTTTTTTATTATTTATTAATAATCACCACACTTTCTCAACCTACATTACCCATTTATAAACTAGTTTAGAGCGGTTTATATTCTAGTAAAAAACCTGCCTGACCTACTGGTAATGCCGCTAAGTTAAAATTGGTATACCTTATGGTAATATTAAAACGTCAAATTGGTTGATCATCGTGCTGCGTTTAAGTATATTAACGTCAAAGGTCACATAAAATATACATAAGCATAACAAGCTAACACACTAAAATCACACAACAACAACCAGCGGAGAATTCAAATGTCGTTGAAGTCACGAGATAACAATAATTCTACAACAGGGCAGTTTGCAATGCGCCCAGTTGCAAAATGGGTAAGAACAGCGGTCATCGCAGGTATGGCAAGTTCTTGCGTATTTACAGCAAGCGCACAGGAAGATCAGGGAAAAGCGACAGAAGTTGAAGAAGACGTTGAAATAATTAGTGTTACAGGTACACGTAGAACGATTCAAGACCAAATAGCAATTAAACGTGAAGCAACAACGGTAGTTGATGGCCTGTCATCTGAAGATATTGGTGATTTACCAGCACTGTCTATCGGTGAAGCACTAGAATCAATTACAGGTGCTGCATCTCATCGTGAAAACGGTGGTGCAACAGAAATCACTATTCGTGGTCTTGGTCCATTTTTAAGTGCAACGCATATCAATGGTCGTGAAGCGACTAATGGTAGTGGTGACCGCTCAGTTAACTTTTCGCAGTTTCCGTCTGAACTTGTAAAAAAAGTAGCAATTTATAAAACGCAAGATGCGTCAATGATTGAAGGTGGTGTTGCAGGTGTTATTGCACTTGAAACTATAACTCCACTTGATTTTGGCAAGCAACGTGTATCAGCTGAAGTTAAATTAAACTACAACCCTGATGAAGGTAATGTAGATAACTCACTGCAAAGTGACGCGGGTTACCGTGGCACGTTTAGTTATGTAGACCAGTTTGAATTTGATAACGGCCAAGCCGTTGGTGTGTCTTTTGGTGTACAGCGCCAAGATATCAGCCAACCAGAAGCTGAATACAGAAGCTCTAGCCCATCAGGTTCTTCATTATGGGCGTGTTTAAACGATCCTAATAATACCAATGAAGGTTTTTATCGTAGCAGCGCAGGCGACTGTGAAGACCAAGTTAGTGGCAGTAGCAACCAAGGTTACGATACAGAAATTGATCCTGAAACAGGTAAAGCAGTAAGTGATGGTACTCCTTACGCTTGGACTGGCAGCAGCCGTAGTTACCGCCAAAACGAGACATCAGATGAACGTGATGCAATGTTTTTTGCACTGCAATACCAACCGTCAGCTGATTGGGATGTTAACTTTGATGCACAGATTTCAGATAGAACACAACAAGAAGCACGCCACGATTTAATCTTTTTACAAAAACGTGCAACACCTGGCGTAACAGGTCCAACACTTGTTACTAATGATGTAGGCGGTATTTTGCACTGGGAAGGTGAAGAGCGCATTGAATCAGCGGGTGAGCAATTTTCTCGTGAAGAAAACTACCAAGGTTACGGCATAAATATAGAACATACAGTTACTGATAGATTAACTGTTGACCTAGATTTAGCGTACTCAAAAACAGAACGTGA
Organism: Pseudoalteromonas sp. APC 3358; assembly: GCF_030408075.1. Lineage (NCBI taxonomy): Bacteria > Pseudomonadati > Pseudomonadota > Gammaproteobacteria > Alteromonadales > Pseudoalteromonadaceae > Pseudoalteromonas > Pseudoalteromonas sp. APC 3358. The sequence continues at coordinate 388,168 of NZ_JASDCE010000004.1, read as the reverse complement.
AGAACTTCAAATATCTAACCGTGGTAGAACATCAGGTCGTAATTTCTTTTCTTGGGATATGGGCGATGAGATCCCTCATTTCACACTGACAGATTTTGACGTAACAGATATTTCAAACTTTACAGATAGCCTAAGAACACGACTTGACCGTGAAAATGTTCGTGAAAATGAAGTTATCTCAGCGCGACTAGATTTTGACTATACCTTAGATGGCAATGTTTTCACCAGTATTCAAGGTGGTATTAGAACATCTGAAATGACCTTCCTACAGTATGGTGGTAGCCAAGGTAACGGTTCAAGAAACGAATTTACACTAGACTCTGGTACTGAAGCGCTTGATGTATTACAAGGTTGTCAAATCGATTTCCCTGAATCAGGCTTTTTATCAAGTGTATCTGATGGCGATATCGTAACAAATGTTGATAGTGACGGTAACGTTGTAGATAGCGGTACAGGTTCATCATGGGCTACATACGACAACGTATGTTTCTCACAAGCTGTAGCGGGTTCTAACGCTGATGGTGTGTTTGCTTACCCAGAAGTTGAATATGAAAATGCAGGTACAATCGATGTAACAGAAAAAACAACATCAGTGTACTTAATGGCTAACTACGATACTGAAATGTTTGGTAAATTCATTCGCGGTAACTTTGGTCTTCGTATTGTAGACACAGAAGTAACTTCGATTGGTTTTAGAAATAGCTTTGACGTAGTAACAAGCGACACCGGTGTACTTTCTCTGGTTGAATCTGATAATGGTTCATTGGATAAAATAAAAAGCGGTGGTGACTACACGAAGTATTTACCAAGTTTTAACCTAGTTATTGACTACAGTGAAGATATTTTATTCCGTGCAGGTATATACCGTGGTATGTCACGTGCAGATCCATCTGATTTAGGTTACAGCCGTACATTCCAAGAAGATACAGAAGGTACAGCAACTTCAATCAGCGATTTATTAGTGGGTGTAAATGGCTCTGGTAACCCGGACACTCAACCGCTTATGTCGTGGAACTACGATGCTGCGTTTGAATGGTACCCTAACGAAGATTCAATCTTAGCGTTAAGCTTATACTACAAACAGTTCAACGGTGGTTTTCAACAACAAACAGTAATTGAAGATTTTACTGTTGCCGGTGAAACTGTTTCATTACCAATTACTAACTCTGTTACATCAGATGAAGACAGTGAAATATTAGGTCTTGAAGCTTCATTTTCTTACCGCTGGGATAATGGCATCGGTATGAAATTTGGTTACAACTATGCAGACACTGATTTTGAGTTCCAAGATAGCTTATACGGCGATACGTTTGAGACTGACGTAGATGGTAATACTACACAGTTAACTGACGGTATTATTGAGTCGGCTTCAGTACCTGGTTTCTCAAAGCATGTATTTAGCAGTCAGCTGTACTACCAAATTGGTGGATTTGATACTGCTGTTATTTACAAATATCGTAGTGAGTATTTCCAACCATATACTACAAATGGTACTCGACTTCGTTATGTTGATGGCGTAGGCGTATGGGAAATGCGCGCATCATACAAAATTGATGAGCACTTTAGAGTTAAAGCAGAAGCAATTAACTTGTTCAGTGCACCTAAATCACAAGACTTCTTTGTTGAAGGTAACTTAGGTGAAGTGAATGACTATGGCCCACGTTTATTCTTAGGTTTAAGCTACAAGCTGTAATAATAGTTAAACATTAGATCACATTAAAAAGGCGGTTTTACCGCCTTTTTTGATCCTCAAATTCTTCAATTTTATATTTTCGATAATACTAACAAACAGTACTTAAAAAAAACTCACTCCAGAATTACGCTACTTGACTAAAAAACAATTAAATTGGTTAACCAATAATACTGTTTATTAAGCACGCCCAACATCATCGGTTTCTCCTGCCTAAATTATTTCATTTTTAAAACGATAACTATTCTAACCTTTGTTATTGACAGCCCTATTTCTAATAGAATTTAAAAACCATAAATAACATCAACTTAAAATGTAAGTTTTGCTTTTAACTTGAAATTTAGTTAGGTTTTTCTATTTTGGTAATAACATATTGCATAATATTTGATCTAAATTCATTACCAAAAGGTTGACCTTTGTAGGTGTGGGTGTAAATATAAAGTTAAGACTTTGTAATAAGAAAGGGCTTTTAATAAAAACAATAAAGTAGCTGGTTAAACATAGCATTTCACACACACAGGAAAAAAACTATGAGTCACAAGTTATCTAAAATTACACTGGCAGTTATATCGGCAACCGCACTTGGTATGTCTTTGTCTACACAGGCGCAAGAAGCTCCAAAAAAAGCTGCAGACGATCTTGAGGTTATCGAGGTTTCAGGTATTCGACAATCGCTTACAAATGCTCTTGCACAAAAGCGTTCAGCAGATAGCCTTGTTGAAATTATCGAGGCTGTAGATATTGGTAAGCTACCAGATCAAAACCTCGCAGAAGTACTTGAAAACGTAACAGGGATTCAAATTACACGTGAAGCAGGGGTAGGTACGGGCGTTCAAATTCGTGGTACCAACGCCAATCGTACAGAAGTGAACGGCGTATCAACAGTTGGCTCAGGGTCTGGACGAAGTGGCATTAGTTTTGAAGATGTATCAGCTGCAATCATCTCTGGTGTAGAAGTAATTAAGTCACCTGAAGCAAAAACAATCGAAGGCTCTGTGGGCGCAACAATAAACCTTAAAACAATTCGCCCGTTACAGTTAAATGAAACTCTAGGCTCAATTAGAGTTCAAGGTGAAGATAGTAGCTTATCAACAGATGGCGTGACTCCTAGGGTATCGGGTGCTTGGGGTGATAACTGGGAGCTTGATTCGGGCGGTAAGTTTGGTGTTGTATTTAGTGGTAGTTACAGTGAGCAAGACGTAACCGCATTTCGTCCTCGCGCAGATAGAGATAATTCGGTAGCCGCTGATAGTGGTGCTGCAAGTGCACAATCGTTTGATTTTCTACCAGTTCAATTTTTAATTCAAGATTACGATAATTACGAATACGAGACAAAAAACTTCGCAGGTACATTTGAATATGCGCCAAACGATAATATGAAATTCTTTTTTGATGCAGTTGTTAACGATCAAGAGCGCCGCCAAGAAAGCTCAAGAGTACAAGCATCTGGCCTAAGTGATCTTAGAAATGTATCAATACCGAGTGAATTTGAAACAGTTAATTTTGGTTCACTTGACGGACAAAACCTAGGCAGCATACAAGCGGCCGTAAGAGGCGTGATTCCGGTTGAAGACGGTGGTGGCGATCCTAATTTACGTTTTTCTAGCGATACTAATTCACGCATAACAAAAAGCAAAATATTTAGAATAGGGGGCGAATGGCAAGGCGATAGATTATTTGCAAGTGTTGAAGCCTCAACCTCTCGTTCTGATTCAACTACACCAAGCTTTAATACAACGCTTAATTTTATAAATCCAAATGTTGCTACTAATTCGTCAAATGAAAACGGGACTCCTTTTGAGTATGATCTTACAGGTGATGCACTTACGTTTGGGATTGCAACGGGGGAGGCAAACGCGCCAACAATGGCTCAATTACTCGACCCTGCAAATGTTGTTCTACGTGACGTAAACCAAGGGCAAGATGAGTCAGAAAATACAGAAGATGCGTTTCGTACAGATTTTACATATTACTTAGATGATGTAATAACGTCAGTCGATTTTGGTTACCGCTACAGTAAAACGAGTAGTGTGTCGGATCAAGTTCGCTCTAACGTTGGTTTAAGAAATATGGCTGATAGCCCAACGGGTGATTTATTTGCACAATTATTAACTGCGGGCCCAGATAACTTTAACGATGGTGATGGGCGAGCACTCTATATTCGTGATTTCTTACTTATAAACCCAGAGCTTGCATCCTCTGATCCACAAGCCGTATTAGCAGCGCTTAACCAAGCGATTGAAGCTAATAATGCAATAACGGGTTCCGATCGTGGTCCAATAAGCTCACCAACGTCTCAAGTAAATGCATTTTTTGATATTGAAGAAGAAACACATGCCTTATATGCACAAGCAAATTTTGAGTATGGCATGTTTCGCGGTAACTTTGGCCTACGTTATTTAGAGACTGAAGTTACATCGCTAGGTAACTCTGTTACTCAAGATGGAAGTGGCAACGAACTGGTTACTCAGCTAACGTCAAAAGGTGATTACGATTTCTTTTTACCACGATTCAATTTAGCCGCGAATGTAAGTGAAGATGTGATTGTTCGTTTAGGTTGGTCAAAAGATATTAGACGCCCAGATTTTGATGACCTATCTACATCTGTTACGTTTGGCACCAGCCCTAATAGTGCCGTTTCAATTGGTAATTCAGGCTTAGCGCCAGAAGAAGTAACCTCTTTCGATATATCCACAGATTGGTATTTTGCACCCGCTGCTTTGTTAAGTGTGGGGTACTTTCATAAAACACGTAGCGATTTGCACGTTACACAACAAGTTGACCCATTTGAAGACCCAAGCACAGGCTTTCGCGATACAAATGGTCCAGAGTGTGAAGGCGGCGGCATATTTAATCCAATTGCAGACATAAACGTGTTTGGCCCAGATGCTGGCGTAGGGTTATGTGTTCCTACGCAAACTACTATTAATGATTCTGGTGAAACAACGCAGCAAGGTATTGAGCTTGCAGCTCAATACGACTTATCAAGTTTTGAAAAAGAGCTAGGTTGGGCATCAGGTTTTGGTGTGGTTGCTAACTATACCTATCAAGAATTTTCTGGTGGTGAATCATTTGACACTGCAACGAGTCGTGCAAATGCAGTTTTTGCATTAACAACCGGTAACCCGGATGCAGACATAAGTGCTAAGCAATCACTAATTGATCTGTCAGAAAACGCATATAATATTACATTTTACTATGAGAAATACGGTCTATCTGCTCGAGCGCGTTACACGTGGCGCGAAGGGTACCGTTCAACTGACTTTGGTAGCACCTCAAGCTTCCCATGGGGTTTCCCTGTTGTACAAGAAGACAGAGGGCAGCTTAATGCCAGCATAAGTTATGATGTGAACGATCAGCTAAATATCGGTATTGAAGCCGTTAACTTGACTGAATCAGAAGTTAGCCAGTCTTGTGTTAACGAAGGTGCTTTACTTTGTTTCCAAGGTATTACAGACCGCCGTATTACATTTGGCGCTAGCTATAGATTTTAAAAGTTATAGTTAAATCGAGTCTATAAGTGTGTGTATTTAAAGACGCTAAAAGCAAGCCATCTGGCTTGCTTTTTTTTTACTTAAAATTAGTTAACATTTATAAAAATGATTTATTCCACTTTGTATTTTACTTTTAAATACTGTTACAGCGGCAATGTCTTGCGGCACTGCCACCAGTAATTATACCAACCTGCATAAATCTTTGATCAATTTAACGAATTAAATTGCACTATAACGTCGTTAAAAATTTTTTATTTAGAACAACTAGATACAAAAATTTTTGCCTAGTTCTAGCGTAATTTTCTTAACGTTAAATAGACCCCGTATATAAGCAGATTGGTATTATTATCGAGATAGTATTAAACCAATACCGTTACTTCTTAACCTTACCCTTAAGAACATAAATTTCACCATCGAAACTGCCTTGTATCGTCAGTCCTTGGCTTGCCAACTCTTGTAAATATTCAATATGGTCATTAGTGATATGCTGGCCTGGGACTAAAAGCGGAATGCCCGGTGGATATGGAGTAACTAAACCTGCACAAATGCGGTTGTTGCTTTTACTGATAGGCACAGATTCGCGGTCGCCATAAAAAGCATCGCTTGGAATACACGCCAAGTCGATGGCAGGTAAATTTTCAGGTAAGCGAGCTCTGCGCGTCGATTTCGATAGTTTTACCTTACCGCTGTCTAGCTTTTTCAACGCATTGTACAAACGAATTATTTTTGAGCGCGTGCCGCCAAGCGTCAGTAAAACCAAAATAGTGCTGTGTGTGTATTTTTCTATCTCTAGCCCAATTTCATCCAGTAGATATTTATGAATATCTTTTAATGAGTAAGGTAGCTCACTAATATCAATAAGGATTTTTAATGGGTCGTGACCCATATTATCACCACTAAAATGCGGGAATATTTCCATAAAGTCTTGCTTAGCTAATACTTTAATTTGCTTAAGCGAGGCCATCTGTTGTTTAAACTCTTCAACATGATTTAGCAGCGCATTGAGCAACTTGTAGCCTTCCATCTCTAATTGCTTTTGGCACACGTCAAGCGATGCAATAAGCTGATATTTGGGCGATGTGCTGGCGTAGATACTATAAATCTCTCGAAAGAAATCAGCATCAAAATCGGGATCGTTAATATGAATATAAGACGCCTGAGAAAACGCCGATACTACTTTATGCGCCGAATGCGTAATGTAGTCAGCCCCAGCATGTATTGCAGAATAATGACGAAAGCTAGGATGAAACAAAGAGTATGCAAACCAGGCTTCATCTATAAACACCTTAATACCATATTGATGAGCATAATCTACGACTTGTTTTAGGTCGCTAAGTAGGCCATCGTAAGTACAACCGGTAAGCACTAGTAATTTAGCATCAGTATTGTTTTCAATTGCTAACTTGATGTCGGCCAAAGACGGTGGCGCGAAAATGCCATATTTTGGATTTAAGATACTCGCCAAATAAATGGGGTAACTAGCTGATTGCAAGATGCCATAGTGTACTGACTTATGGCAATTACGGTCGACAATTACTTTATCTCCCTTGCGCAGGAGTGTCTGCAAGATGATTTTATTTGAGGTAGATGAACCATTTGTAACAAAGTAGGTGTGCTTAACTTCAAATGTCGCCGCGGCTGATTCTTGAGCGCGACCAATGGTATTGGTGCTGTCTGACAATGAACCTAGCGAGTCTACCGAAACCGACAGGTCGCCAACAAATACATTGCGGCCGTAAAACTGATAAAAATCTTTGATGTAAGGTGAGTTTCTAAAGCTAGAACCCCCACTATGACCCGGTGTATGCCAAGAGTCGTTTGCTTCACCAACGTAACGACGATACGCCGTCCAAAATGGCGTTTCAGAGCGGTCGTCAAAATCGTTGATCATATAACCTAAAATCGCTTCTGGGTCAGAAATCACTTCATCTTTAAAAAAGAAAGATTCGATTTCTTCTGATTCGTTTACGATCTCCAGCCCTTTAGTGTCGTCGCCAATAACATAAACCGGTAACTCAAGACGAATTGCCTTTAAATCCTCGATAAAGCGGCTATACATCCGCTCACCCACTTTGTTGTGCATATCCCAGCTTAGAACTACGGCTTGAATATCACCATCTTCCTCTACATGTTCCAACGCGCGTTTAAGCTCAAGGCATTCAATAATATCGATATGAATATCGTCTCGCTCAAAGTTAGGAATGGTCTTTGACAGATTAGTTGAAAGCCCTTGTAAGGTGGCTGGGTCTTGTTCAATTATCAAGATACGAAGTAGAGGTAGCATAGAGGGTTTCGCAATATAATTTTATAATGCTCACTAGCATAACCAAAGGACTGAGACTTGTGAAATTAATACTTTGAAAATGTTCTATTAATTGTTCTATTTCACTAACATGCCTTCACGTATAAAAATGTTTTATCTAGATGGATTGATAGGCGCGGCTTTATGTCGCACTTTTGGGGTTTTGGGGCTTGTGCTTTATTGCGCGAGGTAAACTCGCGACTACAGGGTTGGCGTTGTATTTGTAGGCGTGGCTTTCTGCCGCGCTTTTGGGATTTTGGGGCTTGTGCTTTATTGCGCGAGGTAAGCTCGCGACTACAGGGTTGGCGTTGTATTTGTAGGCGCGGCTTTATGCCGCGCTTTTGTGGTTTATGCTTTATTGCGCGAGGTAAACTCGCATCTACAGGGTTGGCGTTATATGCGTAGGCGGGGCTTTATGCCGCGCTTTTGGGGTTTTGAGGCTTGTGCTTCATTGCGCGAGGTAAACTCGCGACTACTTGCCGCGCTTTTGGAACTAATCAGTTTTTTCTTTAAACTCACACAAGTCTTCAATAATACAGCTGCCACACTTTGGTTTACGCGCTACGCAGGTGTAGCGCCCGTGTAGTATTAGCCAATGGTGAACGTCTACTTTAAATTCTTTTGGTACAACCTTTTCAAGCTTTTGTTCTACAGCGACAACATCTTTACCCATGGCAAGCTTTGTACGGTTAGATACACGAAATATATGTGTATCCACGGCTATTACAGGCCAGCCAAAGGCTGTATTGAGTACAACATTAGCGGTTTTACGGCCAACGCCTGGTAGGGCTTCTAGGGCTTCACGATTTTCTGGCACGATGCTGTTATGTTCATCCACCAAAATTTGGCACATTTTGTACACGTTGGCAGCTTTAGAATTAAATAAGCCGATGGTTTTTATATAATCACGCAGTGTATCGTGACCTAAGTCTAAAATGGCTTGCGGTGTATTAGCAACAGGGAACAACTTTCGAGTGGCTTTATTAACGCCTACATCGGTTGCTTGCGCTGAGAGTGTTACTGCTACTAGTAACTCAAATGGGCTTGAATATTCAAGCTCTGTAACTGGGTGTGGATTATCGTCGCGCAGGCGCGACAGTATTTGGTGACGTTTTTCTTTATTCATGCAACTTAAAACGTATTAGTGCTAATTGTTGCTCTAATACGTTTTCCCCTTAAGTTAAGCTAGTAACACGTGCTCGAGGGCCTTTTTCAGCCTCTGGCGGTGCAATTTGCTTTGATTTTATTTGTGCGTCAATTACGTTTTTAGCAGCAATAAGTAGTCCAAGACCTAAAAAGGCACCCGGTGGTAAAATTGCGAGTAAAAATTGGTTATCAAAATTAAATACTTCTATGCGCAAGCTCTGTGCCCATGGGCCAAGTAATAAGTCGGCACCGTCAAACAGCGTACCTTGGCCGATTAGTTCGCGCATAGTACCTAATACTAATAGTACAGCCATAAAGCCTAAGCCCATCATTAGGCCGTCAAATGCTGATAAATGAACAGGGTTCTTAGAGGCATATGCTTCGGCGCGGCCAATAATGGCGCAGTTAGTTACAATCAACGGAATAAAAATCCCTAATGATTGATATAAACCAAAGGTATAAGCGTTCATGAGTAATTGAACTATTGTTACAAAGCCCGCGATGATCATTACAAATACAGGTATACGAATATCTTTTGGCACCCAGTTACGCACAATTGATACGGTAACATTTGAGCCTATTAGTACGAGTAAAGTTGCTAAGCCTAAACCTAAGGCATTTGTTACAGTTGAGGTAACGGCAAGCAGTGGACATAAACCTAAAAGCTGCACAAGGGCAGGATTATTTACCCATACACCTTCTTTGTATAATGTTTTTAACTCACTCATTTAGCTACCTCCATACATTCGGCATTAGGTGCTGCAAAAATATCATCAAAATTAGTTTGTGCGAACAATACGGCATTTTTAACAGAGCCCACAACAGCACGTGGCGTTATGGTCGCGCCTGTAAATTGATCAAACTGGCCGCCATCTTTTTTTACAGCCCAGCGAGCGTCTTCTTCGCCTTCAACCGTTAAGCTTTTAAATGTTGTGATCCAAAGTGATTTTTTAACTTCTACTTTGTCGCCTAAACCAGGAGTTTCTTCGTGTTTAGTCGTACGCACGCCAGCAATAGTGCCATCGCTCAATACAGCTGTTAATAAGTTAATATCGCCACTGTAGCCGTTTGGCGTAACATGCCTAATAACAACAGCGACTGGTTTATTGTTTTTACGAGCACGGTAAATTACTTGGTTTGCGTGTGGGCCTAGTTTTTCGTCAGTAATAATTACGCAATCTTGTGATAATTGATTGTCGTACGATTTTGGGTCGAGCACTTCTTGTAGCTGCGCAGTAAGTTGCAGTTGTTCTTGCTCTGCAATTTTATCAGCAGTAAGTGCATTGATAGAGGCAACTAAGCCCGTTGTTGCTAACGCAAACGCAGTTAAAATAGCACCATTTTTAGCCATTGACGAAATGATCATTTTACTGCTCCATGGCCATAAGTACGTGGCTGTGTGTAGTAGTCTATTAGCGGCACTGCAATATTAATCAATAATACGCTAAATGCGATGGCATCAGGAAAACCACCAAAGGTACGAATTAAATAAATTAGTAAGCCAATTAGCGCGCCATAAATTAAGCGCCCTTTGTTAGTTGTTGCTGCAGATACCGGATCGGTTGCTATAAAAAAGGCCCCCATCATAGTGGCACCACTTAATAAGTGAAATAGGGTGCCCGGCTCTGTACCTGGTGATGCGATATAACCAATAGCACTACATACAGCTAAACTTGCGATAAAACTGACAGGAATATGCCAGTTAATTATTTTTGCTTTTAATAAGTATAAACCACCTACTAAAAAGCCTAAGTTAACCCACACCCAACCAAGGCCAGCCCATTCGTTAAATAATGGCTTTTGCATGCTTTCAGTAACGGTTAAACCGTGTGCTATGTCTGTTTTAACAGTATCCAGCGGTGTTGCCATTGTTAGGCCATCAACCCCTGCACGTACTTGATCAAGGCTAAACCCAGAGGCCGTAAAATCGGTGAATATTAGCCTTAGCTGATCAGCAAAGCCTATTGGCGTATTTATTAAATCGGTGACAGGCAACCATGCGGTCATTTGTACCGGAAACGAAACTAAAAGCAGTACATAAGCTGCCATTGCTGGATTGAATAAGTTAAACCCAAGGCCGCCATAAAGCTGTTTAACTATAACAATAGAAAATAAACAGCCAATCACGATTATCCACCAAGGCGCAAGTGGCGGAATACTCAATGCCAATAACACGGCAGTAAGCCACGCACTGCCATCACTTAATGCAGGCCAAACAGGGCGCTTTCGAATTAGCATTATTGCAGCTTCAAATACGCTTACAGCAACAAGCGCTAGTACCAGTTGAATAAGTACACCTGTTCCAAAAAAGAAAACTTGAGCAATTAGCCCAGGAATACACGCAGCAATAACGCTAAGCATTAATCGCGTTAACGATTTATGGCTGTGATTATGCGGCGAACTGGCCATGGTTAATTTCATGACTGATTATTTCCTTCTTTTTGTAACTTTTTAGCTTTTGCTCTCGCAATTGCAGCAGCCACGGCGGCTTTTTTCTTATCGTCGGCTGATTTAGGTTTATCTGCGTTAATAAGAACTGATGAGTCATCGGTGTTACTTTCTGCACTCTTAGGTGCTGCGCTATCAACTTGTAGCTCTTGGGGCTGAGTTTGTTCGGTATCTTCTAGTGTTTTAGCCGCTTTTTTAGCTTTAGCACGAGCTATGGCCGCAGCTACCGCTGCCTTTTTATCATCAACGGGTGCCGCGCTTTGTGGCTCTTCACTCACGGTTTGCTCGGCTTCTTCTAATGCTTTAGCTGCTTTTTTAGCTTTTGCACGCGCAATAGCTGCCGCTACTGCTGCTTTTTTGTCATCAACAGGCGAATCGCTTTGTGGTTCTTCACTCACGGTTTGCTCGGTTTCTTCTAATGCTTTAGCTGCTTTTTTAGCTTTAGCGCGGGCAATAGCCGCCGCTACCGCTGCCTTTTTGTCATCAACAGGGGCATCAGTTTGTGGCTCTTCACTCACTGCTTGTTCAGTATCCTCAAGTGCTTTAGCCGCTTTTTTAGCTTTAGCACGCGCAACAGCCGCCGCTACTGCTGACTTTTTATCATCAACAGGCGGCTCTTCACTTACTGTTTGTTCAGCGTTATCTAATGCTTGTGCTGCCTTTTTGGCTTTAGCACGAGCAATGGCCGCCGCTACTGCTGCTTTTTTATCATCAACAGGGGCATCAGTTTGTGGCTCTTCACTTACTGTTTGTTCAGCGTTATCTAATGCTTGTGCTGCTTTTTTAGCTTTAGCGCGAGCAATGGCTGCAGCGACTGCTGATTTTTTATCATCAACGGGTGCAGTCTCGGCCGATTCATCTGTTTGAGATTTTTGCTCTTTATATTTACGCGCTTGTTCTTTACGTAGTGCGCGCTCTTTTGCTACTTCGCTGTTGTCAGGTTCTAATTCAGCAGATTGATCGCCTAGCTTTTTAGCTTTAGCGCGTGCAATAGCGGCTGCAACAGCTGATTTTTCATCGCCGTTATCTGATTTATTTTTAACGCGGGCTAGTGCCTCTGCTACTTTTTGCTTTTCGTCAGCAGATTTAGCGGCAGGTTTACGTTTATGGCGGTTTTGACGTTCTTCTTGCTCACGATCTAAACGCTCTTTTCGTGCATCAAAACGCTCTTTTGCTCTGTCGGCTTTAATTTTGTCAGCTTGTTGTTCTTTAATTTCAACTTTGGCTATACGGTAGTACTGCACAAGAGGGATTTCACTTGGACACACATATGCACAAGCACCACATTCAATACAGTCAAATAAATTGTGTTCTTGTAGTTTGTCGTACTCTTTTGATTTAGCAAACCACTGTAATTGCTGTGGCAATAAAGAGGCAGGGCAGGCATCAGCACAGGCGCTACAACGTATACAGGCTTTTTCAGGGCCGGGCTCCGCAAGCTCTTTATGATCAGGCGCTAAAATACAGTTAGTTGTTTTAACTATGCCAATACGTACTGTGGGTAGCGTAAAGCCCATCATTGGGCCGCCCATCACAACACTTTGCTGCGGTACAGGTGAGAACCCTTGGCAATCAAGTAAGTGTTTTATTTCAGTGCCAAGTAGTGCCCATACATTCCCAGGCTTATGAATAGTGTTACCTGTTACCGTAACTATACGTTCAATGAGCGGTTTACCTTCATAAACGGCTTGTTGTACGGCAAACAAAGTCCCGGTGTTATGCACTAAAATACCAATATCGGCAGGAATACCAATGCTAGGAACTTCACGGTTAGTAAGTAATTTAATTAATTGCTTTTCACCGCCAGATGGATAGATAGTTGGCACCGTTTGAATAATGATTTTTGAGTTATGCTCAGCTGCTTGCTTCATTGCTGCAATAGCTTCAGGCTTATTATCTTCTATACCCACAATGCACAGTGTTGGGTTTAAAAGTTGCTGCATTATTTCAATGCCTTGGATAACTTCTTTAGCGTGTTCGCGCATTAAAACGTCATCGGCAGTAATATAAGGTTCGCACTCAACAGCATTTACAATCAAAAATTCGATAGGTTGCTTGGTATCCGCTTTTACATAAGTAGGAAAACCAGCACCACCCATACCGCTAATACCGGCTTGGTGAATAATATTTATCAGCTCATCATGACTAAGCTCAGCAGGATTTTTATTTTTATTTAGAGCTACCCATTCGTCTTTGCCGTCTGGTTCAATAATAACACTTAGTTCAGGTAGGGCCGATGGATGTGCTGATGGCATAGGTGCAATATCAGTAACCACACCAGAGCTTGGCGCATGCACAGGTACCGACCAGTTAGCAGCAGGCGCTGTAAGTGGTTGGCCTTTTAAGACGTGTTGGCCTTTTTCTACAAGTAACTTACCGTTTGCGCCTATGTGTTGCTTAAGCGCAACAATGAGTTTGTCGGGCAAAGGTAGGCGAGTGATACTCGCACTATTAGAGAGTGATTTTTGTTGTGGTGGGTGTATGCCGCCAGGAAATGCCCACACGGTGCCTTTTTTTATTTGTTCAAGTAACTTGTCCACTCAAACCTCTAATCTATTTGTGTAACAGGAATAGCATCTAGCTGCCATTTCCAGTTTTGTTTAGTTTCGGCTACAGGTAGCATATCAATGCAATCTACAGGGCAAGGCTCAACACATAAATCACAGCCAGTACATTCATCAATTAATACAGTGTGCATTTGACGAGTTGCGCCCAAAATGGCGTCAACCGGGCAGGCTTGAATACATTTGGTACAGCCAATACATTCATCTTCGCGAATATAAGCCACTGTTTTTATAGGTTCTGCTTGCTCGCCACCGGCAAGTGGTTTTTCATCAACACCCATTAAGCCGGCAAGCTTTTTCATGGTTGATTCGCCGCCCGGTGGGCATTTATTTATTTCATCGCCATTTGCAATTGCTTCGGCATAGGGGCGGCAACCCGGGTAGCCACATTGACCACATTGGGTTTGTGGTAAAATGGTGTCTATTTGCTCAACAATAGGGTCGCTTTCTACACGAAATCGTATAGCGGCAAATCCTAAAATCAACCCAAAAACCAGCGCTAACGAGCCAAGCGCTATTAAGGCATAAAACAAGGTCATATTAAAACTTCACTAATCCAGTAAAACCCATAAACGCCATCGACATTAAGCCTGCAGTGATCATTGCAATAGAGGCGCCTTTAAAAGGCGTAGGAACGTCAGCAGCGGCTAAACGTTCTCGTAGTGCTGCAAACAATACAAGCACTAAAGAAAAACCAACCGCAGCACCAAAACCATACACCGCAGATTGTAAAAACGAATGATCTTCTTTGATATTTAATAAAGCCACACCTAATACCGCACAGTTAGTGGTGATCAGCGGTAAAAATATGCCTAATAAACGATATAGAGTAGGGCTTGTTTGACGCACCACCATTTCGGTAAATTGCACTACAACGGCAATCACTAAAATAAAGCTCATGGTGCGTAAAAAGGCGATATCCAGAGGGATTAAAATATATTGATTAACTAAATAGCTAGTTACAGAGGCAAGAGTAAGCACAAACGTGGTTGCCAAAGACATACCAATCGCCGTATCAAGCTTACCTGATACGCCCATAAACGGACATAAGCCTAAAAATTGTACTAATACAAAGTTATTAACCAGAACGGTTCCAATCAATAACAAGACATATTCTGTCATGTGTGCCTCACGCTATAATAAACGTGGGTATTATCCTTTTTTCTTTATCGATTAACAACACATGAGAAGCAAATAAACGACTCAATCAGTAATGATATTAAAGTGACTTAAGATTTCAGGTGTAATTAGAATAGGATCGATATTATATGGCTTTAAAATATCTTTAAATTGATCGTGCTCTTGGTATAAATCTAATAGTGCTTTATTAAATAGGGCAATTTGTTCAGGAGATAATTGAATTTTATTAAAACCAATAAAATAGGGGGATTCGCTTTGTAAAAAGGCCAAATTAACATGATGTAAGTTAAACTGTTTTAGCCTAGCGCGTGCTTGTAAAGTATTGGCAAAGTAGCCATCTATACGATTGTTTTCTATCATTTTTACACCCGTACCATTGGCATCAGTGAGTAAAACAATATCAAATTCCCTCAATCCGTCTTTAATCATTTGTTGCTGTATTTTGATTAGTTGAAAAGATGCATTTGAAGGGCCAAAAACAGCAATTTGCATTTTTTGTAGATCATTGAGGCTTTTGATGGTTTTTTTTGCACCCTCAGGTTGAAAAAATCCATATTGCATTTTCATAAGCGGGATCGAAAAATAAAGCCATTCGTTGCGGTCAAGATTCCAGCCCATAGGAAAGTTTCCTTGAGCTTGCAGGTTTTTTAACATGAGCTTAGAGCGACGATTTGGTACGCTGATAAACTCACATTTATAATTGAGGCGTTTACACGCTAAGGTAAGTATATCAACAAAGGGGCCAGCGGCATTATCGTGTTCATCAACAAATGAAAATGGAGGATAGTTGTGAGTGCTAAAAACTAATTCTTTTTGCGGGCCGTTTGCGTACAAACTCAAAGGCATAATAAAAAGTATAATAAAGGTAATTACTCTTTTCATGATGCCTCCAATAGACTATATGTCTTTAGGTTTTTCTATGTAATAACCTTGAACGCCATCTAAACACAACGTTTCTATAATGTGCTTTTCTTCTTGGCTCTCAACGCCCTCAGCAAATACGCTAACACCAATGCGGTGGGCTAAATCGACCATTAAGCGCATAAAGTACTGATTGTTTTTATCGTCTTCGAGGCCGCGAGTATAACTTGCATCCATTTTAATAAAATCAGGTTTTAAATCGCGGAAAAACTTAAATGAAGTTAAGCCAACACCAAAACGTTCAACTGTAACGCGTGCGCCAACACGGTGAACCATGTCGATAAAGCGCTTACTAGCCTTGATGTTTTGCTGTAAACCAAACTCACTTACTTCAAATACTAGTTTAGATGCAATATGCGTATCTTTCAATAATCGGCGCTCTAGCCAAATTACAAACTGATCGTTGTGTGCACTAGAGGCTGTTACGTTTAAACCAAAAAACTTTTCAGATAAATTACGGCTTTTAACCTTTTCAAGAGAAGAGTCAATTATCAGGCGATCAATTTCTATTGCCATATCAAGCTTTTCGGCCATCGCTAAAAAAGAAGCGGTAGGCAGTACTTGATTGTCTTCTGTTTTAAATCGAACTTGTACTTCAGCGTAGGCTTTTATGCTTTTACCAAGCGGCATAATGTTTTGCATCACTAAATGCACACGCTTAGATTCAATAACTTCTTTAATAACCTTACGCCAGTTTTGATTACCAAAACCCGCACTTACGTTATTAACTAAATCGGTTTCGCGTTGTACGTGCCATGCGTTTACTTGTTTTGATTGCGCCATGCTCATCGCGTTATCAACAACAGAAAGCAATTCGCCTAACGGCTTACCTTTTTCGTATCCTACAATACCCGTATTAGCTACCGAGCTTAACTCTTGGTTTTGTTGGTACTGCGTGAAGCGCGATTGCAGGTTTTCACCAAAGCGCTCAGCTTCTTTTAAAGGAATGTGGGGGAGTACTACCGCAAAGTCAGAGCTGTTTAATCTAAATACTTGGCTGCCAGTGTAAGTGCCGCTTATGTGCTTAATAATATCGGCAACGCCTTTTACGTACTCATCACCTTTTTGATAACCACGGCTTTGGTTTATAGCTTGTAGTTCGCTACAACGAACCATAGCTAAAGAGCCAAATGTACTTTGCTCAGTGTTTTCAATATTTTTTTCGTAGTACTCAACAAACATATTACGATTACCAAGCGAGGTAATTACATCTTTGTACGCTTCATGCTTAATAGTCATAGCAGCGCTTTGTATGTCTTCGTTTTTGTTTTTTAAGAAATGTGATAATCGATTAAAGCTAGGTACTAAATCTTTTCCCATTTTTTTCAATCGAGTGCCATCTAGTGCTGTTTCTAAATCATTATCAACTTGGTTTTGATTGATATAAATATCGATAATGTCAGCAACTGTTGTACTTATGTTTTTATTTAAATGGTAAAAAATAGATTTCATTAGAATTATTGGAATAATAACTAAAATGGCAGAAATCAAAATAACAATAAAAAGGGACGTTTGTAGCTGCGACGCTAAATGCTCAATGTTAAGTACAAATTCAACTTTTATATCTGAGGCGTCATTTACAGCAAATTGAGGGCGCACTGAGTTAAAGTTAGAGAGTACAAAATCAGCAAACATTGGTAATTGAGTAGGGGGGTTAATGCTAAATATTTCAGCCCCTTGGTAATCTCTTAGAGTGAAGCTTGAAAACGTTTTACCATCTGCAATTGATTGTTTTAAGTTTTGAGCAGAAATATCGTCTAAAGAAAGGTCATTAATATACTTAGTAACAGTAGTTTGCGCACTTTTTTGTGCATCACTTACCGCAGTATCAAAGCTTATAGATATGAAGTAGCTTCCTGCTGCAACACACAATAACCAAGAGATAATTTGTATAAAAATAAGTTTTTTAAATCCAGCCATGTTTTCAGTCTTTTAATAATTCAAAAGGGAAGGAATCAAGTCCTTGATTAATAAACTAAGTACAGCGCATTAAGGAATAAACTAATGCTTTAGTTATATAAGGAAGAGTAGTGGAATTAGCTTGAGATGTCTATGAAATTCTTAGAATTGGCTCCCCCTCCCCGACTCGAACGGGGGACCTGCGGATTAACAGTCCGTCGCTCTAACCAACTGAGCTAAGGGGGAACTAAAGTAGTGATATTATTATGATGATTTGGCTCCCCCTCCCCGACTCGAACGGGGGACCTGCGGATTAACAGTCCGTCGCTCTAACCAACTGAGCTAAGGGGGAACTACATCATAAACATAAACTTGGCTCCCCCTCCCCGACTCGAACGGGGGACCTGCGGATTAACAGTCCGTCGCTCTAACCAACTGAGCTAAGGGGGAATCGTTTATGGTTGAAAAACTTGGCTCCCCCTCCCCGACTCGAACGGGGGACCTGCGGATTAACAGTCCGTCGCTCTAACCAACTGAGCTAAGGGGGAAGCGTCTTGCCTTTCAACGGGGCGAAATATTAATGACCGCGCCGCAAAGTGTCAACATATAAAAGTCATAAATTGAAAAAAGAGGTTTATTCGTTGTTTTTGTGTTCGATCTGCGTGTTTTATAGCTCTATTAAAGTTACTTTTTTAAAAATTTAAGAATAACAATGTGACTTTTATTATTGCTGATTCTTCAAATTGGTTAAATTAAACACGGTATTAAAGTGGCTTGTTATTAAAAAACAACTCAAAAACATAAAAACTCATTTTTTACTTAGCGATATTTTTCGTATTTAATTCGTTTTTTGTTTTAATTTTCTAAAAATATACCTATGCGTATATTCACAGAAATATTTTTTGATCTAAATTGTGATCTAATCACTATGTATAAAATGAGTATTTGTTTTATCCGTTCAAAAATAGAGCAATCAATAACTTAACTTTGTATTAAACGTTTTTTTATACCTAACGTACAACTATGTTAAGAAGAAAAATTGGTGAGCTACAGTTTTTAGCGTGAGTTTATAAAAATGCCACAATTAACAAATGGTCAATTGGTTGGATATCACCGAAAATGGAGGCTCTCTCAAAGCCTTTATAAATGCGGGTTTGAATGAGTTATCCACGGTTTCTGTGGATAACTCTGTTTATGAAACTTTAAGAACATCATCGGCACCAATGGTTTAGGGTGCTACAACGATTTCAAGCTTTTAAATCACTATTTTTAATTCAATATAAAACAATGGGTTATGATTTGATGCTGAATGGATGCAACTCGATGAGGGAATTTTTTCGTAACGATAAACCAAGCAGTACCTTTGTGTAAAAAAGCATCATATATCACTGGGTGTTTGTAATAAAAGTTATAAAAATGTGTTTTAATTGGTTTTTGGTGTGTTTAGGCTCTATTTTAACAAAAAGATGCAAAAACTAAGTTTTACTATTTTTTCGAATCTTTACTTCTTTAATTACTTCAATTGTAGTGATAAATCCGTGGCTTGAACTGCCTTGATGCTTTAAAATGATTCGTTCAGTAAAAGAGGCCTATTTATTTCATGCGCGCAATTTCAAAATCCCAGACTCGCCCAGATTTACTAAACGATCCCATCTTGCCCACATTAAAGACGATGACCATCCCGATGATATTCGGCATGATCACGCTAATGATGTTCAATATTGTCGATACATTCTTTATAAGCTTACTAGGCACTGAGCCGCTTGCAGCGGTGAGCTTTACATTTCCGGTTACCTTTACCGTTATTAGCTTAGCAATAGGGCTGGGGATCGGTACATCGGCAGTAATAGCAAAAGCGCTCGGTAGTAATAAAATAGATGAAGCGCGTTTTGACGCCAGTATTTCTTTAATGGTTGGTGTGGTTCTGGTTATTGTGTTGTCATCTGTTGGGTATTTACTGATTGACCCCATATTTACTTTGCTAGGAGCGGGCGCACAAGTATTGCCGTTAATACACGAATACATGAATATATGGTTTATCGGTAGTGTATTTTTAATAACCCCAATGATTGGTAACTCGGTACTGCGCGCCAGTGGCGATACAAAAACGCCAAGTATAGTAATGGGTGGAGCAGGGCTCATAAACGCCGTACTCGACCCTATATTGATATTTGGTTTTGGGCCAGTACCAGCGTTAGGTATTCAAGGCGCGGCCATAGCAAGCGTTATTGCATGGTCGGTTGCTGTGGTTATTATTTTATATATATTAGCGGTTAAAAAACGCTTGTTGAGCCTAAAAGCAGGCAAGCAAACAGTGACTGGCGCTATTCGTAAAATATTAAAAATTGGTTTGCCTGCTGCCGGCGCAAACATGCTTACACCGGTTGCAATGGCCGTAATGACCGCTATGGTTGCGCATCACGGGCCAGAAGCCGTAGCCGCATTTGGGGTAGGAAGCCGAATAGAATCTATTGCAAGTATATTAGTGCTTGCACTATCGATGACATTACCGCCATTTGTTAGCCAAAACTTTGGCGCTGGCAAATTATGCCGCGTTAAAGAAGCGTATACCGGCACACTAAAATTTGTAATGGTATGGCAATTTGCCATTTACGTATTACTCATTGCATTTTCAGGTGTTATAAGCCAATTATTTGGTAAAGAACAAGCCGTAATAGATGTAATTAAACTCTTTATTTATACCATCCCGCTAAGTTATGGCTTACAAGGGGTGATCATATTATCAAATTCATCGTTTAATGCTTTACACAAACCAATGTACGCATTGGTATTAAGTGTCATTCGGTTATTCATATTTTATGTACCATTTGCTTATGTAGGCAACGAAATAGCCGGATTATTAGGGCTATTTATTGGCGCTGCTTTAGGTAACTTATTTACAGCAATAGTGGCATACAAATGGTTTATGAAAAAACTAGAAGCGCTGAGCGGCGAATCGTTACAGGAGTGCAATAATTGAGCGACCATTTTCAGTTAAAATCACATTTTAAACCAGCAGGCGATCAGCCCACAGCGATTAAGCAGCTATGCGAAGGATTAGAAGCAGGCCTTGCACACCAAACTTTATTAGGTGCCACCGGTACAGGTAAAACCTTTACCATGGCTAATATTATTAACGATTTAAACCGTCCAACAATAATAATGGCGCACAATAAAACGCTTGCTGCGCAGCTATACGGGGAAATGAAAGAGTTTTTCCCTAAAAATGCGGTTGAGTATTTTGTATCGTATTACGATTACTACCAGCCAGAAGCCTATGTTGTATCAAGCGACACATTTATTGAAAAAGATGCCTCGATAAACGAGCATATAGAACAAATGCGTTTAAGTGCGACCAAAGCACTGCTCGAGCGCCGCGACACCATTATTGTGGCGTCGGTATCGGCTATTTATGGTTTGGGCGACCCTAAATCATACATGAAAATGATGCTACTTTTAAAAGTGGGCGAAAAAGTAGACCAACGCGACATGCTGCGTCGCCTAGCTGAAATACAATACACCCGCAACGATATAGATTTTAGCCGTGGTACATATCGTGTACGTGGTGAAGTGGTTGATATATTTCCTGCAGAATCTAGCACCTTCGCAATTCGCGTAGAAATGTTTGATGACGAAATAGAGCGCTTAAGTATTTTTGACCCGCTTACTGGCGCCGTCGAAAAACATATAATACGCACCACTATCTATCCAAAAACACACTATGTTACCCCGCGTGAAAAAATACTCGGTGCTATCGATAAAATACAAGAAGAACTAAAAGATCGAAGAGCCCAGTTACTCAGTGCTAATAAATTAGTAGAAGAGCAACGCGTAACACAGCGTACGCAATACGATATAGAAATGATGCGGGAGCTAGGTTATTGCTCTGGTATAGAAAACTACAGCCGCTATTTATCGGGCCGTACGCCGGGCGATCCGCCACCCACATTACTTGATTACCTCCCAGACGACGCATTGATGATTATTGATGAATCGCACGTAACCGTATCGCAAATTGGCGCAATGTATAAAGGCGACAGAAGCCGTAAAGAAAACTTAGTTGAGTATGGCTTCAGAATGCCTTCAGCAATGGACAACAGGCCGCTGCGCTTTGAAGAATTTGAAGCTATTTCACCACAAACAATTTATGTATCGGCAACACCAGGCGACTTTGAGTTAGACCGTTGTGTGGGCGCAATCGCAGAGCAAGTAATTCGCCCAACAGGCTTGCTCGATCCACTTATTGAAGTACGCCCAGTGGGCGATCAGGTTGATGATTTACTTTCAGAAATTTATAAAAGTGTAGAGAAGGGCGAACGCGTACTTGTAACCACTTTGACCAAACGTATGTCTGAGGATTTAACCGATTACTTAAGTGAGCACGACGTAAAAGTGCGTTACTTACATTCAGACATAGACACGGTTGAACGGGTTGAAATTATTCGTGATTTACGTGCAGGTGTGTTTGATGTGTTAGTGGGCATTAACTTACTTCGAGAAGGCCTGGATATGCCAGAAGTGGCGCTAGTAGCCATACTTGATGCAGACAAAGAAGGCTTTTTACGCTCAGCGCGTTCAATTATTCAAACCATTGGTCGTGCAGCACGTCACTTAGATGGTCGCGCTATTTTATACGGTGATAAAATTACAAAATCGATGGCTAAGGCCATGGACGAAACAGCGCGTAGACGCGAAATTCAGCATGCTTATAATATTGAACACGGTATTGAACCGCATTCACTAGCCAAAAAGATTCTTGATGCGATGGATGTAGGCGAAGAAGCCGGCCCTAAAGATAACCTTAGACTTGTTCGTAAAGACTCTAAAAAGGTACTTAGCGCAAAAGAAATTACAGTGCAAATTAAGCAGCTTGAAACCAAAATGCATGCATACGCAAGCGACCTAGAATTTGAAAAAGCGGGCTCTGTTCGCGATGAAATACATGAACTACAACAACAGTTGATTAATTAAAAATGACAGCAAACTTTACTCCTCTTATTACTGCGCTTGAAGATGCGCCAATTTTAAAAAATGAACTGTGCCGTGTTTTTCATGGCCGTGGCCATAGTGTTGAGGCGTTAAGTCATATTAATTTAGACTTTTATCCGCCAAGTTTGTTTTTGGTTTCGTACGACGAAATTGACGAGCAAACACTAAGCGAGCTTACCGATGTTGTGTGGCAGTGGGCACAAAAAAACCAGCCAGAGCTTATTAGCTCACTTGTGTATCAGCAACGCGCTGGTGTACAAAGCCAAAACACCGTCGTTTATGGGCAATTACCTAACCCGCATGTTGTAACTGAAAACGGCATTCGTTTTTTGGTTGATTTACAGAGCCGTCAAAATACCGGAATATTTCCCGATATGCGCAGCGGCCGTGAGTTTGTAATGGCTAATAGTAAGCATGGCAAAGTGCTTAATTTGTTTTCGTATACGTGTGGGTTTTCGCTTGCAGCAATGCAAGGCGGGGCAGATCATGTAATGAACATGGATATGAGCAAAGGTGTACTTAAAGTCGGCAAGCAAAACCATCAATTAAATGGTTTTGAGCGTGGCGTAAGTTTTTTACCTCACGATATTTTAAAGTCGTTTGGAAAACTAAAAAAAGCAGCCCCGTTTGACTTAATAATAGTTGATCCGCCAAGCTTTCAAAAAGGCAGCTTTATATTAACTAAAGACTATCAAAAAGTGCTGCGCAGGTTGCCAGAGCTACTTTGTGATACCACACAATTGTTATTGTGCGCTAATAGCCCAGAGCTTAGCGAAGAGGCGTTTAAAGCGTTAATAAACGAGCACACCCAAGGCGCAATTGAATTTGTTGAGCGCCTAGCCCCTACCGAGCGTTTTATTGAAGTAGACAGCGACAGAAGCTTAAAAGCACTTATCTACAAAACGTCACAATCTGCTGATTAAATGAAGCTCAGCAAACGCCTAACTGCCATTGATACATTAATTTCGCAGCATCACGATATTATTTGGGATTGCTGCTGCGACCATGGTTATTTAGGCATGGCGCTATTAAAACGCGCAGCTGCAAACCAGGTTATTTTTGTAGATATAGTCGCCACTTTAATGAACGACCTAGAAACGCAATTATCATCTATTAATAAATTACAAAAAACCTGTAATAAAAAACCGCAGTGGCAGGTCTTATGTCAGGATGTAGGCAAAATTGAAATTGCTCAAAGTAAAAGCCAAGTAGTTGTAATCGCAGGTGTTGGCGGTGAGCTGTTGTTAAGTTTAATACAACAAATTATTGCTAATAATGCAGTGGATCATTTGAATAATGTTCGTTTTATTTTGTGCCCAGTGCATCACACTTATAAGTTGCGAGTCGGTTTAAAGCAATTAGGTTTAGGGCTTGTAAGTGAGCAAATAGTTTACGACAACAAACGTTTTTATGAAGTGATTGAAGTGAGCTTTAGTAGCAATAATGAGATTAGTCACACCGGTAATAAAATGTGGGACTTTGCTAGTGCAGAACACGCTGTGTACCAGCGCCAACTCATAAATCATTATAATAAAATGCTCAATAAAGATAAGCCATACTATCAAAAAGTTATAACAGACTATCAAGAACTCACCGATAGTTAAAAAAGCCCGAAAGTAGGGCGTACATGTGATCTAATTACGACATTGACGACGTAATGTGTTCATAGTTTATATCGCACAACGCGAGTTTATTTGGTTTATTTATGTCAGATAACAAGAGTCACATTAATCATTTGCTTAGCAATGAGCAAAAATGGCAACACAGTTACGAGCAACCTATTTCTTATGCACCCCTTGTGCAATTGGCTAATAGTAGCTGGGTAGTGCCACAACATTTTTTACGTTACAAGCACACGCTTGAAAGCGTAAACGAAGTGCTTGAGAGTATAGAATTTTCGGCTCACTTTAGAGTGCTTGCTGCACAAAAAGGTGAAGAAATTTACCTGCAAGTAGCAGTGCTGAGCCCAGATAACTATCAAAAAAGTGCATCTGCAAATGAAGGCAAAGCCAAAAAGCTATTATTTGGCAGACGCTGGATAGTAGAGGAAAACTTACCTACTTCAGAACTTATTCAAACTGCATTTTTAGCGTTAAAAGTAGCGCGTGAACATGAAGTAAGAGAGCTTTTTCAGTTAATGCAAAGCGGCGCAACAAGTACGCCATTTAATAACCATCACGACTTACCGGTAATGGCGCAAAACCCTGAGCTTGTTAAAAGTGAAAGTGCTGAAAGCTGTGTTGATGAAGTGCTTAAACGTATTGTATTTGCAGGAAAAAGTATTGAGCTTAAGAGCCAGCAGCAAATAGCCGAGCAACATTTATATACTGTTGAGCTGTTGTGTGAAGATTGCCAACTTAGCGAGTTTAATAAAAAAACAATCGCGTTTTTAACAGCAGACTCATCCGCTAATAGCTTTTTACACGCCTTAATTACAGCATTAGTAGCCACAAGCAATGATTACGTAAACGAGCAATTTAAGTACAAAGGTTTTGCCCGCTTTAGTAAACACGTTGTGGTTGAGCAAATAGGTAACTTAAGTATCGCTATGCGCTCGCCAAGTACCGTAGGGCTCTGCTCTATGGGTAAGCAACATGCTAACCAGTTAAATTTTGAGATAGACAGCGGGCGAGCACCACAGGGCTGCGGGCAAGCTATTGGTGGGTTTTTAGCTGCTCATGGTATTGAGCAGCCAGAAAATGCACATTTATATCCAAATTACTTATAACAATTTAAAGCTTATTAATTTCATCTTTAACGCTAAAGCTTGAATCGGTAACAATAGCCTCAAGTGTTTGTACACGCTCTTTTAATGCAAGCACTTGTGCATTTGTTTCAGCTAATTGTTTATGGGCATCGCTGTTGTTGTTTTGCATTTTATGCTTAAACTCAAGATGCTTTTTATACATATCGTAAACCACTCCTGAGCCAACCGAAATTAGCACAATAAGTACAATCATCGTAGTTCCAGACATAACCTCATTCCTTATCATTTTATTATTCGTTTATGGTTAAAGTATAACCTTTAAGCGCTTTTGATAAAGCTGACAATTGTAACTTAATTTGTATACTTTACTTAAGCTCAGGTTTGAGCGTGTTCATCATTTATACACTTCAGATATTGTTTAATGGCTGCATAGCCACCATATAATAAACATACTTTAGCCAATACAGTGAGTTGCCATGTTAAATAATAAAATACCTCCCGTTATTGTTGTGCTGTTTTTTGCAGGCATAATGGCGCTTATTGCGCATTACAGTGTTATTGATTTCACCGCATTTATTACCTACTTAGCAGCAAGTTTGGTCATTATAGGGTGTGTTTTTTGTATTGCAGGGTTGGTGAGTTTTAAAATAGCAAACACCACTGTAAACCCTAATAAACCTGAGCAAGCGTCAAAACTTATTACTAGCGGTATTTATCGGATTTCGCGTAACCCAATGTACGTAGGTTTTGCATTTATTTTAGCAGGGTGGGGTATTTGGTTAAGTTCCTTGTGGGCACTTTTATGTATTATAGGGTTTATTGCGTATTTAACGTTTTTTCAAATAATACCCGAGGAGCGTGCGCTCACTAAATTATTTGGCGAAGAGTTTACCGCCTATAAAGCGCGCGTAAAACGCTGGTTGTAATCTCTACGTTAAAATTAAACAAACAAAAAAGGCTATCGATGATAGCCTTTTTTGTTTACAGCAATTGTATTACTAATTAATTGCTGCTTATTCGTATTCTAACGGGTCTGTAATGTTATTTAGTGCAAATGCTTCAAGGCGTTCTTGGCACGCGCCACATTTACCACAGGCCTTTTCACGGCCGTTATAACAAGTCCACGTTTGGCTGTAATCTAATCCCATTTCAATACCGTCGGTTAAAATACCAATTTTAGTATTGTTTAAGTATGGGCTAAAAATTTCTACAGCGTCGTAATTAGCAATACGACACACATCATCCATTTTTTGCACAAATTCAGGACGGCAGTCAGGGTAAATAGCATGATCCCCAGAGTGAGCGCCGTAATAAACTTGGCCAGCTTTAAGTGATACTGCGTAACCAACAGCAAGCGAGAGCAAAATCATATTACGATTAGGTACAATCGTACTTTTCATGCTTTCTTCTTCGTAATGGCCTTCAGGCACATCAATGTCATCAGTAAGTGATGAGCCACCAATAAGTTGGTTAATCGCCGAAATATCAACAATTTTGTGTGGAACGTTTAATTTTTCACACACACTTGCCGCCACTTTAAGCTCTTTTACATGACGCTGACCATAGTCAAATGATAGGGCATATACATCATGGCCTTGTTGCAGGGCTTTATTTAATACGGTAAATGAGTCCATACCGCCGGAATAAATAACAACTACTTTTTGCGTCATATCTGTTTTGCTCTTAGTTTTAATAGAGGTTTATATCAGGGCGCGATATACTACACGGCCGCAGCTTAAATAACAATTTTTGCACAGCGCTTTTTGGTTTTTTAATAGTAGCAATTTGGCTGCTAGGTAGTAAGTGAGATCTCTTTTGTACAAAATTAATGAAGTGTTTGAAACCATTCAAGGTGAAGCTAGCTTTACTGGCACACCCTCAATATTTTTACGTTTGCAAGGCTGCCCAGTAGGCTGCTCTTGGTGCGACACCAAGCAAACGTGGGATGTTGATAATGTATATAAAGTATCGCTGGACGAAACCGTAGAAAAAAAGGCCGACTCAGATCATTGGGCTAACGCCAGTGCAGAGCAAATTTTAGCGTTGTTTCAATCACGTGGTTATACCGCAAAACACGTAGTAATTACCGGCGGCGAGCCATGTATGTTCGACTTAAATCCAGTATGTAACTTATTGCACGAACATGGTTTTAGTACACAAATAGAAACCAGCGGCACGTTTGAAATACTCGCCCCAGAGCAAACATGGGTAACGGTATCGCCAAAAATTAATATGCGCGGCGGTTATGAAGTACTTACCAGCACCATGAAGCGTGCCAACGAAATTAAACACCCCGTTGCTATACAAAAGCACGTAGAAGAGCTTGAAGAGTTATTTGCTAAAACAGGCGTTAATCCAAAGCTTGTTTACTTGCAGCCAATTAGCCAAAAAGTATCAGCAACCAAATTAGCAATCGACACCTGTATTGCCAAAAACTGGCGCCTATCAATACAAGTACATAAGTATTTAGGAATTAGTTAAAGCCAGCTTAAAGTTATAGTACGTAGGTTGGGTAGAGCGTAGCGAAACCCAACGAACCTCCAATTCCACACCGTTTTATAACAACGCTCTATAATATTTAAATACACAGGCCGTATAAGCGAAGTGCCATCCGACAACCCTGTACTTTATAGCCTGAACTTTATAGCCTGAACTTTATAACCTAAGATTACATCTACCCTAAAGCTCATATCTTCTTCGTTAATTGTGCTAATTAGTTTACTATGCGCGACTTAAAAATATTCTACTACTTACCACTAGGCTTATATGTCCGCAAATGCACTCTACACCGACCTTTCTGATTACTACGACTTAATGTGCGCAGATATAGATTATCAAGCCCAAAGCAATTCTATTCACAGGCTGCACCAAATTTTTGGTAATGGCGCAAATACCCATCTCGATTTAGCATGTGGCACCGGCCCGCATGTACGCCACTTTATTGATTACGGCTATAAAAGTAGTGGGCTTGATTTAAACCAGCCAATGCTAGATAAAGCAAAAACGCGCTGCCCAGAAGCGCAATTTTCGTTGCAAAACATGAGTGAGTTTAAAGTAACCGAGCAATTGGATTTAATTACCTGCTTTTTGTATTCAATCCACTACTGCGACGGCATTAATAAGTTAAAAGAGTGCCTTGCTAGCGTACACAGCGCATTAAATGTAGGTGGAATATTTTGTTTTAACACGGTTGATAAAAACAAAATCGACAGCGATTCATTTGTAGAGCACACCGCAACAAGCGAAAACAGCTTCTTCACATTTCGCTCTGGTTGGCATTACAGTGGCACTGGCAGCAAACAACTATTAAAACTCAGCATAGAAAAAACCACCGCAGATAAAACACTTGTATGGCACGACGAGCACCCAATGGTTGCTTTTAGTTATACCGAGCTTAAAGAAGCCTTAAAACCGTACTTCGAAATCCACAT
The DNA here is from genome assembly GCF_030408075.1 of Pseudoalteromonas sp. APC 3358. Taxonomy (NCBI): domain Bacteria; kingdom Pseudomonadati; phylum Pseudomonadota; class Gammaproteobacteria; order Alteromonadales; family Pseudoalteromonadaceae; genus Pseudoalteromonas; species Pseudoalteromonas sp. APC 3358. Next base: position 359,437 of record NZ_JASDCE010000004.1, on the reverse strand, counting down.
ATTTGAACATGACTACGACAAAATAACCCCATGGGCAGAGCGCTCAGGCAACGCCATTTTTGTCTGCGTAAAAATTTAAGACAAACACGTATGTTGGGTAGAGCGTAGCGAAACCCAACGAGCTCCAACGAACCTCCAATACCCACGGCCCAATAACCCCGCATTATATATTTGAAAACGTAGGTCGGATAAGCGAAGCGCCATCCGACAATACACCGTATATGAGTTCTATTCTCGATATAATTCGTATAGAGTATTATTTTCCACTAATAATGGTTAAAGCTCTAATTTATAAAGATTAAGCGATAACCGACTTTTTAAAGAGGGCTAAAATGAAAATGGATTTTGACTGGAGTAAAATCAAAGTTATTGATGGAGAACAGTTCTCATCAGATAATCTTGATAGGGCAAAATATGCTACTTATTTAACTTCTTTAATTAAAGAAAAAGGTGGTACTGATAAGTCCAACTTATCAAATTACGTTTTAAATCTCGATGCAGAGTGGGGCGCAGGTAAAACCTATTTTTTGAAAAGGTGGAGTGAAGATTTAAAGGGGAATCATCCAGTTGTTTACATAGATGCGTGGGCAATTGATTACCTAGAGTCACCTCTAATGACAGTCTTAAGTGAAATAATTGAGCAGTTAAAACAACTCACTAATAAAATTGATCCTGATGAAACAAAAAGAAAGTTAAACGAGGTTGTAAAAGCTGCAGCACCGAGGATCGGTAGTGCGTTGATGAAGAGGTATTTAGGTTTTGATTTTAATATTTTTGAATCAACAGAAGAAGGGGAACAGCAAACTTCAAATGATTCAAAGAACGTGGACTTTTCTAAAGCAGGTGAGAGAGTTTTAGAGATTTTTTGCAAAGAGGTTACTGACAGCAAGGAGAGTGTAAAGACTCTAAAAGAAGCAATTCAACGATGGGTCGAATATGTCGTTAATACCCCAATTGAAGGTATGGAAACTATTACTAATAGTTTTCCTGCATTTATCTTTATTGATGAATTAGATCGCTGCAAGCCAACCTACGCCGTAGAAATGTTGGAAGCTATTAAACATGTTTTTGATATACCAGGCTTAGTTTTTATTGTGGCAACAAATACGTCGCAGCTTTCCCATACAATAAAAGCTGTCTATGGCGCTGATTTCAATGCAGAGGAATATTTAAGCCGATTCTTTGATAATAAGTATATCTTAAGAAATAAGATATCTCCTGCTTTGCTACATAACCACTGTAATTCTTCAGCTTTTAGTCAAGAATTTCTGGTAGGCAGACAAGTAATAATTTTTCCTTTTATCTACTTTAGTGTGGATAATTTTTTTGATCTATGTTGCGATGTTTTCTGTGCTTTAAAGTTATCACCTAGGCAGTCGATTAAAATATTAAATCGATTAGAGTTAATTGTTTCCAATATAAATTCAAAGGCTACTATAGACGGTCCTTTTTTAGTGATTCTATTAGCATTAATGGAAAAAAACATTAAGCTTTATGAAGAGTTTTTAGATTACTTTATATTGAATAAAAAAATCGATAACGGTACTTGTCCTGAATTTTCGTTATACTCCAAATTATTAAATATACAGATACCAGTATCGATACGGTATGATAGAGATCGTTTACTTTATGAATCGGTTGATGATTCTAGTTTGCCTTATGAGACTTCCGACTCTCCGAATGAATCTAAAAGTTATGAGCATAAAAGTAGTCTATGTAACTATTTGAATAGCTTTGGTGATTATTATCGCCAAACAAGTGATACAGATGTTTTGGGTAAAAAATATAGACTTCTTTGTGACACTATAAGTGGTAATAGTCGAGTAGGGCTAAACACGACATATTTACGTTTTACATTGAGCTTTTTAATTTTCAACAACACTTTAAATTTGGATTCTTATAGGGAGTTGGCTGAGATTTCTGCCAGCTTAGATTAATTCCTGAAACCTCGCACGGCTATTAATTAAGGCAAATTAACCACAATACCGAAAACAATAAGGTTTTTCGGTGTTGTCCCAACTCTAAATTACTTTAAACAATCGCCAGAAATATTAGCCGCGCTTGCCCGCGAATTAGCAAGACATCCATCTTAAATTTTGCTCTTTCTAAAATTAAAGAAACCAAAGGGGTCAATTTTGACTTCATACATCAAAATTATCGACTGCATATTCATACCGCGATCATGCTTTTACCTAATCAAAGTTTGAGTGAGTAACATAAAAGCGTTGCCCTATAACAATACTTTTCCGTATCTTTTTAATAGCTCAAAGGCTATTCAGCCGTTAAATGAGTTTGGGCTACTTAAGAGTGAGCTGTAGTCTTAAACTTACAACTATAAAAATTAATACTCACAAGGAAGAACACTTGCATATCCAAATTGCAGAACATATTAAACTAGCTCCTTTAGTGGAAAGCGATGCTGCGGACATTTTAAAGACTGTTAATTTAAGTCGGGCAAGTTTAGGTGAATTTTTGCCTTGGGTAGAAGGGGTAAACAATATTGAATCAGCTAAAAAGTACATACTCGACAGAGTAAACAGCGGGCTAAATGGTTCGCGGTGGTATAAAATTTATTATAAAGATAACCTGAGTGGTATTTTTGCAGTTAAGTCTATTTGTCCTGAGTTAAATGTAGCGGAGCTTGGTTACTGGTTAAGTAGTGATGCACAAGGAAATGGTATTATCAGTCAAGTAATTACAAGAGTGCCAATCATACTTAAAAATACAAGTGCTACAGTAATTGAGTTTAGATGCTTGGAACAAAATGCAGCTAGCATTAAAATTGCTTTAAAATCAGGTGCAAGTTTAGTCGGTACTATTCCAAACTTTGTATCTGTTGATAATACACGACAACAACTTAATATATATCAAGTGGCTTTATAAATAACCCTGAATACCAGACTCTCCAGTAATAACTCCGTCTATTTAATTACTTTTCTCATCAATTTCTTTCCCGCAATTATAACAGTTGTTAGTTGGGAGCTTATAACTAGAAATAGAGCGCATTACTTGGTTTTTCTTACAGGCAGGGCAGGCGTAATTAATTACAGAGATTATAAGCGCAATAGCGAAAACGAAACTACCGATATAAAACGGGTTTGAGTAAAATTGCATACTTGGTTCTGAAAAGTTAAAACCAATAATACAGATGATTAATGCAGTTAAATAAAGTTTAAATTTTAGGCTTTTATTCAAGGTTTAAATATCCAATTGGCAAGGTGCTAATAATAAGTGCTTTGGCAGTTTTAACAAATTATTTACTCTATTGCTATTTAAGTTTTATATAGCGCAAATGTATAGGCATAAAAAAAGCGTTGCCCTTGAGCAACGCTTTTCTGTATTTGTCTAATAGCTGGTAGCTAACTTATTCTGCTGCAAGATAATCCAAAACCACTTGATGGTGATCTTTAGTTTTAAACTTATCAAATAGGTGTTTTATTTTACCGTCTTGGCCTACTAAAAATGTCAGGCGGTGAATACCATCGTACTCTTTACCCATAAACTTTTTGTAGCCCCATACACCAAATGCTTCTGCAATGGCGTGGTCTTCATCGGCTAATAAATCAAAGTTAAGCTCTTTTTTAGTTTCAAAGTTTTTAAGGCGCTTAATTGGATCTGGGCTAATACCTACAACGCGGGTGTTAAATTTAGCAAGCTGTGCTTGCTCATCGCGTAGGTTTTCGGCTTGTACAGTACAACCCGGCGTTGACGCTTTAGGGTAAAAGTACACAAGCACTTGTTGCTCTTTTAACAGCTCGCTTAATGTTACTGTTTCGTCGTTTTGGTTTTGTAGGCTAAAAGCGGGTGCAGTATCGCCAGCTTGTAATGGACTAATTGTGTTCATGTTTAGCATCCTTAACGAATTCGTTTAAAAATATAATCTACGTTTAGCGTGTGAGAAAGGCTCTCAAAACTAATTTTAAATTGATCTATATCTACATCAACAGGTATGTTGAATTCAAGTTCACAACGCATTTTAATGTTGTCTTCTTGAGAATAAGTGTCTGACTTAAGTGAGCAAATACTAATATTATTGTCGGCAAAAAAGCGGGTCACTTTGCTGAGTGTGCCTGGCGTGTCTATGCCAGTGTATTCTAGGGTGTAACCTGCACAAAACTCGCTAGGAGTATGGCTCGCTGTGCGCTTCATCATGGTTAGCAGGCCAAGTTCCATGGCTTTAGTTGGCAGTACGTGCTCTATGCGGCTTATTGCCGACATGTCGCCGCTAAGTAGCATTATGAAGGTAAATTCGCAGCCTAAAATAGCAATACGGCTGTCAATAATGTTGCAGTGGCAATCGCTAACCAGTTGGGTTAGTTCACTTACAATACCGGGTCTGTCTTCGCCAATCGCTGTTAAAACAATTTGATGATTTGAAAATGCAGTCATGAGTTCAAATACCTTGTTACTTGGATTATATCAACCGAGTTGGCAACACCAAAAATACACACGAGAAGTTGCACGGCGGCGAAGTTTAACACAAAAAGGCCTCTAAACTACAGCACACCCTAATTAAGCGCTTTTAAAGTGCGGTGTTTCTTGTTTTTACTGGCACGGGAAAGTACCATAGCTAAAATTTGCTTATTTGCGCTTAGTTTTATTGCTAAGTTGAAGTGCTGAACTTTATTGCATTTAGGCAGCCAAATAATAAATGTAAAGTTAATATTGATTTTACACTGAACCAAATCGGCATTACCCACTCATATATTTGTTAAAACAATTAAAGGGTATGCTAAGGAGAAATATCTGTGCAGTATTGGATCCCAAAAGCACTTGCAGTAAGTGTATTGGTAAGTTTATCAGGGTGTAGTGTATTTATTAATAAGGCACATGACGAACGTAACTATCGTACGCATGAGCCTGTAAAAGCACCAACGTCGTTATCTCAACCAGCTCAAGACCCAGTTTATAAAATGGATGTAGGTCAATACGACAACAATCCTGAAGCTACAAATTACCGCCCACCGGCACAAGTATTAACAATTGCTAAAGGCAGTTGGGTAGAAGAGACAGATAAACAAGCGCGTATTTATTTTGATAAAAACGATGGCATTGCTGATTTAGATGAATTTCTTTGGGACACGATTCAATCAGTCCTCGCTGATAACAATGCAGGAACCACTAAAGAAGACAAGCTACTAGGTACTATTGAAACTGATTGGTACTCAATCATTAAAACCGAAGAAGGTTTTTGGTGGTGGGGCGATGAAGTTAACGATGACTTAGAAAAATTTAGATTCACTATTGAAGAAAAGTCACATCAGCGTACTGCGTCTTTACGTGTAGAGCTGATTGATTTTAAAGGCGACCATACGCTAACTGATTTGTTAAAACAGCAGTTAGAAGTACGTGCGCTTAACCAAGTAGTGAGCGAGTTTGATTACCGTTACCGTCAACTTGAAGTTGATATGCGTAAACGCCAAGGTATTATTTCTCTTGAAATGGGCTTTGATAACAAAGGTAATGCAGCACTTGTAACTGAGCAATCTTACGAAGCTGTGTTTGACCGTTTCTCTGGATTTTTAGAGCGCTTGTCGTTCACTATTGTTGAAATTAACCCAGATACGGGCTTAATTACTGCTGATTATACTAAACCTGAAACAAGTGTTTGGGATTCAATTTGGGGTGATGACGTAGCTCAACTACCTATTGATGAAGGCCAATACCAAATTTTAGTAAGTAAAACTAAAGAAGGCGGTACTAGCTTAACGTGGATGGATGACAAAGGCGAAACGCTTGAGCCAGGTACTATGAATGGTTTACAACAAGCATTAGAAGCAGCACTCATTCAGCGCGGCATTAAAATTTAAATAATAATAAGTTTTACCACAAAAAGAGCGCTATGCTCTTTTTGTGGTTTTTATAGGTTAATAAATATGTCTCAGCTACCTCATCGTTCACACTACACGTGGCGCACTTGGTTTACTTTTTTGGTTCCTTCGTTAATTGGTGTGTTTTTATTTATGACACCCATTAGTACCTCGCAAGGAATGACCATTCCTATTGCCGTTATGGCAAAAGCGGTTCAAGCAATGATGCTTGGCTCTGCTCAAGCAATTATTACTCTCATTATTTGTATTACAGGGGTTATTTCTGTAATTACTAAAGTGTTTAAACCCGCCGCTATATGTAACTCACCTTTATTAAAGCATTTATTTGATGTGAGCTGGACATGGCTGGTGGTGCGCTTATTTGGTATGGCGTTTGGTTTAATGACGTACTTAAGCCTAGGCAGCGAGATGATTACCTCGGCCAATACTGGCGCGCTGGTATTAAATGACTTATTGCCGGTGTTGTTTTCGGTATTTATTTTAGCGGGCTTATTACTGCCGCTATTAATTAACTTTGGTCTACTAGAGCTTGCTGGTACGTTAATGACTAAAGTAATGCGCCCTGTATTTGGTGTACCGGGTAGAAGCGCGGTTGACTGTACTGCATCGTGGTTAGGTGATGGTAGTGTGGGTATTTTGATGACTGCAAGGCAGTACGATCAAAAGCACTATACACAACGCGAAGCGGCTATTATTGGTACTACGTTTTCAGCGGTTTCAATTACGTTTAGTTTAGTGGTGCTTGGGCAAGTTAAACTTGAATACCTATTTGCACCGTTTTACGCAACGGTATGTTTAGCCGGTATTGTTGCCGCTATTATTGTGCCGCGATTACCGCCACTGCGCTTTAAAAAAGACTTATTGATTGATGGTACTGAGCCAGATAGAGACGCTGAAACAATTCCGGGTCATAAAACCTTATTTGGTCATTCGTTAGATGTTGCATTAGCCAAAGCAGATAACTCAACGGGTGTTAAAGGTACTATAAAAGAGGGCTTACATAACGCGCTTGATATGGTGTTTGGTGTATTGCCTGTAGTTATGGCGGTAGGTACATTTGCACTGATCATTGCTGAGCATACGCCTATATTTCAGTATTTAGGTATGCCGTTTGTGCCATTTTTAGAGTTATTACAAGTACCCGAAGCGGCAGCAGCGTCGCAAACTATTATGGTTGGTTTTGCTGATATGTTTATTCCGTCAATATTAGCTGCAGGTACAATTGAAAGTGATGTAACGCGCTTTATTATTGCTGCAATGAGTGTAACTCAGCTTATTTATATGTCTGAGGTGGGCGCACTTTTACTTGGCAGTAAAATACCGGTAAATATTTTAGAGTTGTTTATTATATTTATTTTGCGAACGCTAATTACTTTACCTGTTATTGCGCTAATGGCGCATTGGTTAGTAGGCTAAATTAACGAAAATACAATTAAGCGAATTGGTATTATTAAAAAAGCCCTGATTAATCAGGGCTTTTTTGTGTCTGTTGTATTTTTAATATTGGCGTTGGGCTTTTTAAACTCCGTTTTTGCAGAGAGTCTAATTAGCGCAATATTACCAATAATAATGGCAAAAACAACGGCGACAATAATTACAATATGCCAAGTTTGCATCGCAGTATCACTTAATATTTAGTACGTTTAAGTGTGACTGTTTTACGCTATAACAGCAATTAAATTACTCAAAACACAATCAATAATTTTAAACGCAATCAATAACTTTAAAAACGTCTAGCTACCGAAAGCGTTAAAAAGTTAAGCCCTGGGTTTGGCTCTTTAAAGCCTGCGTTTGAATAGTGAATAACTCTAAGGGCAACGTTAGTATGACCAAAGTCGGCAACAAGGCCTATGCGGTCTTCAAACTGGTAGTGAGTACTTATGTTTTTACCGGCAAACTGCGTTTCATCAATCAGTGATACACCAATCCCTGCCTCTACATAAAATGGGGTGTTGTTAAAACTAAAGGCAGGAAATTGCAGTACAGGTGACATAGCAAGTACTAGGTTTGATTGTGTTTCATCGCCGTGGCGGTATTCCCACATATTTACGCTGGTTTCAAAGTAAAAGCGTGCATCACCAATTATATTTTGCATGCTAGGTGCATGATACTGATACGCAAGCTTAACGCCGTTTACGTTACCTTCGCCTTTGAGAAAATCAACGGCATAACCGTGGTTCGATTGAGCAAAAGCAAGTTTGCCAAAAAGTGAAACTACTAATACAAAAGAGATAATAAGTGTTTTAAGTGACGTTTTCATAGGTGCCAAATGTTTGTCTGATTCAAGTGATAACTAAATGATAAGGGCGACCTATTAACAATTACAATGAGGACAAAATGCCGGTTGTATATGACCTGTTAATGGAGGTTTCTAACTGCTTGAATTTATTTTAGTTATTTTATTGGTGCGATTTGGGCATTAATAAGTTGCTTATTTGTGCCTTTTTTATTGCGTATAGTTCGCGTAAATTACAGCCATCTTAATCACACAGACATATACAATTATGAAACTCTTTAAACTATTCGTTTTAGCCACTGCTTTTTTTAGTAGTTCGTTATTTGCACAAACTCAGCAATCGCCAGATCAGTTACTTGAATCAGTAGCCGATAAGCTATTTGCAGACATTGGCCAAGTAAATTCAAAAGGCACAGCAAGTAAAGAAGCGATGGCTGCCATTGTTGAAAAACGTTTAATGCCACATATTGATGTTAAGTTTGTGTCGTTTAAATTATTAGGTAAACACATTAAAGGCATTGAGCGCGAACAGGCAGTTCAATTTATTGATGCAGTAGAGCATTACTTAACAGGCACATACGCCGGTGCACTAATGAAGTACACAGGTCAAAAAGTAGTATTTGAGCGTAATAACGCAAAAAGTGACTCTGAGTACGCAACAGTTAATACACAAATTATTGAGCCAAATGCGCCTACAATCGACTTAAGTTTTAAGCTTCGTTTAGGTAAAAATGATGAGTGGAAAGTATACGATATTGTTGCCGAAGGTATTTCACTATTAAGTGCTAAGCAAAAAGAGATTATTCAACGTATTTCTGAAGTGGGTTTAGATCAAGTTATTAGCGAGTTAAAAAGTAAATAGACTATTTGTCTGGCTCTGATTAAGCCCAACTCCAACCTCAAAAACGGCCAATTACTTATGTACTTGGCCGTTTTTATATTTGTAAGTAAAGGATTGTTGTTATTGCGTAATTTTGCGCTAGCAGCAAAACAAAGGTGTGCTAGAATATCGACACTTTGATTAAGCGTGGTGTCAGCTAAAAACTGATATAACTTACCACCCCCAAGCCACACTGGAGTTGTGTTGTTTTAATGGAAAATGTACTGATTTGGCCAAAGGAATACCCATTACTTATTAAAGGACTGGTAGAACAAAACGGTGCCTTTATTTTAGATGCTTTGGAAGCTTGGCCTGCTTGTCGTTCTACAAATGAAGACGATGGTGTATGCACCACCGTGTTACCGCCTATTTATTATTTGGCATGGCTAACCCCGCTAGAACCATTTGAAGAATGTTACTTTCAACATATCTCTGAATATGACGAAGACGCACAAGCGTATATTAGTGCGGTTAAAAGCCATTACTACGATAATGAATACACCCCTGAAAGCTTAGTGCTTATGCTATGCCAGCGCCTAGAAAAATACGCAAGTGTGGCTGCACAAAATACCATAGATACGCCACTGTCTTTAGTCGATTTGTTTTTTAGTAAACGCTATTTCACGTTAATTGAGCATGCGCTAAATAATAAAAGTAAACTTTCGGCAAAAGATACATTAGCCCTTTGGAAAGAAGTTGATTTTAGAGAGCGCTTAAGTGCGTTTATTCCAGAGTCTATTGCTGATTTAGATACTCTTTCTGAACTTGCCAGCGAAAAAGTAGCAGCGGGTAAAGACTATTTTACGTTGCTTACACAGGTTTCTCCTGATGTTGACTCTGTTGTACTGCTAGAAAAAGCATTATTAACGCACCTGCGTAAAAAAACAGCCAAGCAAACAATGGCAATGCGTTTTATTGAGCAAGGCGCTACAGGTGTTCTTGCTGATGAAAACAATAAAACAGCTTTTATGTGGGCCGCCGAAAAAGGCTTTGTAAATGTGGTTGAAACGCTACTTGCAAAGCAAGACAAAAAAGCGGTTGATAATTTAGGTAACACAGCACTTCATTACGCTGTATTTGCTAAAAATGAATCGTTAATGGTGCTGCTTATTAAAGCGGGCTATAACTTTAGAGCGCGCAATAAAGAAGGTTTAAGTTGTTACCGTTTGGCGGTTAGTATTAAAGCTAATAACTTGGTTAAATGTTTAGAGCGTGACTTTGGTATTAAAGAGCTTTCGCCAGAAGGGCAGTTTGATCGCATTAAAAAAGTACATGTGCTGCACGCTATTGTCACTATATTGCTGCCTTTGCAGTTGTTCTTCTTTTTTGATGAAACACTCTCTATTAAAAGTGAGCTGACGCTGAGTTTAACTATGGCGGCAGTGATTTGTTTTTTCTTTGCGACCACTTTAAAACGCTGTGCGTTATATCCACATATTAAACACCCTTGGGGTTTATTTGTGCTTAGAGGCTTTTCGTTTATTAGCTTAATTGCTCAAATAGGGTTGGCGAGTATTGTGGTGCTAGCTGCCTTAAGTGATTTAGTTTAGTCACTTTTAAACAGCTAATAAAAAACGCGCTTAAAGCAATTTAAGCGCGTTTTTTGTATTTATAACCGTTTATGGTTAAGCCTTATTTACCGTGCTCATTTGCTGCTTTTTCTTCAGCTAGTTCTTCTTTAAGCTTACGGATTTTTAAACCTTGTTCTTGTCCGCGGTGTCTTGCGTAGTAAGTACAACCAATAAACATTGAAGAGGCAAACACAAGCTCTAGCAATACCCAAATTAACTCATCTGGCGCTGCCCACAGCATGGTAAGCCCGTGAATAAAATACAGCATTACAACAAAGTTAGCCCACGCATAAGTGTATGTACTGTCTTTAATTATGCCTCTTAACGGCAGTAGTAACGGAATAATAGGCAAAAATAAAGACACTAAACTCGCATTACCACTTAGAGGTGGCACAAAATACATCCACAGTGGAATAAGAACAAGTAAACCTACATAGCCAAATAGTGCGGCACGCTGAAACTTTACTGTAATCGGCTTTTTAGCTGGGTTGTCAGCTGTATTCATTTAAGTTTTCTCGCAATGTGAGTAAGGCGTTTACCAACGCTTTGGCATATTTTAATTTCGTCTTTGCTTAGCTGTGCACTATTAGCGCTGCCAGCAACGTGTGTTGCACCGTATGGTGTTCCACCTGTTTGTGTTGCAAGTAGTTCGGGTACATCGTACGGCACGCCCAGTAGCATCATACCGTGGTGTAATAGTGGCAGAGATAAGTTAAGTAAGGTTGCTTCATTACCACCATGCATACTGCTTGATGACGAAAACACACACGCTGGCTTATCTATTAACTGACCTTTTAACCATAAGTCGCTGGTGGTTTCCCAAAAGCTTTTAGCTTGAGAGGCCATCATGCCAAATCGGGTTGGTGTACCAAATGCTAAACCATCGCAATTTATCAAATCATCTTTGGTGATCACAATGTCGTGCGCATTTTTAGCCACAAAGGTGCGAAGTAGTGCTGTAGCGCCTTGTTGCTCTATCGACTCTGCTATTTCGTGAGCCATTGCTTCAACGGAGCCATGGCTTGAGTGATAAAGCACCACTATGGTTGCACTCATTATAAAACGCTTAGTACGTTTTCTGGTGGACGACCAATCGCTGCTTTATTGTTATTCACTACAATAGGGCGTTCAATTAGTTTTGGATTTTTTACCATGGCATCTATTAATGCTGATTCACTGCTTTCATCTTTTAAATTAAGCGCTTTGTAGTCATCTTCTTTTGTGCGCATTAATTCACGTACGGATGAAAAACCAAGTTGGATTACAAGCGTTGAAATTTGCTCGTGTGTAAGAGGCGTTTTTAAATACTCTACAACACTTGGCTCTATTGCTTTACTTTGCAGTAGCGCTAGCGTTTCGCGTGATTTAGAACAACGTGGATTGTGGTAAATAGTAACAGACATAAAATGATTCCAAAGTGTGAATTGCGTCTATTTTAGGGTAACCGCTTGCAGACTTAAAGTCTTGCAAGCTCTTTTTGTAAAAGTCGATACTGGGTAAGTAGTGCTTTTAAACGTTGTTGCTTTACAAGTTGAGTAGGCTCTACAAAGTTTAGTGCTTTTTGTACTTCGTCTGCGGCTTTTAAATAAGCACCATATTGCGCTAATACATCGGCGTTAGCTTCGTGATAAGAGGCTAATTTATCTTGTTTTTTATACGCGTCTGCAAGGAGTTGTTTGCCTAAGTTATGATCTGGCTTTTCGAGTAAAAAACTCTTTAAAATATTTTCAGCAAGCTCATATTGCTCAGCTTCAAGTGCTGAGTTGGCATAGTTAAGTGTAATTACCTGATTATTAGGGCGATACTGATTTAAATCCGCTAAAAACTTAACGGCTTCGTCTGCCTTTTTTTGTGCAATAAGTAAATCGGTATGGGTATCTATATAAAATAAGTTCTTAGGATCGTTTTTTAAAAGCTCGTCTAATATTGGTGCTGCTTCATCAAGCTTTTTTTGATCAAGCAAGCTTATGGCTAAGCCATACTTTAATGCAGTGTTGTTGTAGGTGTTTTCGCGCAGTAGCTTTCTAAATAGATCTTCTGCGTTTTCTGGTTTGTTGTCATAGCGGGCAAGCACTCGACTTTTTGCTAAATTAAACTCAAGACTCGCATTCATAAGGCGCACAGGAAATTGCTCTGCACGCAAACGTACATCTGATACACGACTCTCTGGTAATGGGTGAGTTAGCAAAAATGCTGGTGGCTTGTATTTATAGCGAATTTGCGCTGCAAGTTTAGTTAAAAACTCACTCGATGCACGGGGATCAAATCCTGCATTATTAAGTGTTTGCATGCCTATGCGGTCAGCTTCTTGCTCAGCTGAGCGGCTATGCGTTAACTGGCTAAAAGCAGATTGTGTTTGGCTGGCAGATATAATGGCAATACCCGCGTCGGGTGCAACAACGGTTGCTAATATACCTGCAATCATACCGGCAATTGTCAGCGCGCTGTTATCTTGTTGCTGCTGTATTCTACGTGCTAAGTGCCGCTGTGTTACGTGAGCAATTTCGTGACCAAGTACCGAAGCAAATTGGCTCTCGTTATCGGCTTGAGCTATTAATCCGGTGTGTACACCTACATGCCCGCCATAAAATGCAAACGCATTTATTTCTGAGTTATTTATCCAAAAAAACGAAAACGGAAAACGTACATCGTTAGCATTAGCAACAAGTTTACGGCCAATAGTTGTGAGGTATTCATCTAGCACTGGGTCATTTATTACTGGCGATGAACCTCGTATTTGCATCATCATTACTTCGCCAATAGCTTGTTCTTTTTCAAGTGGCAGTGCTTGTAATGCAGATGTTCCTAAATCAGGAAGTGTAAAATTGGTTTGCGCTTTTAAAGGTTCGCTTACTAATAAGCTAAACGTAAGCGCGGCACTGCATAAAGTGATAAATGCTGATTTTAGCTGCATTTTATTCCTTGTTAATTTGTTCGCCAATTGCAATTTTGGCTATGTCTATTTCGTCACTGCTTGCACGGCTGTCTTTTTCGCACAATTGGTATAGTTCTTTTATTGTGACTCCATCAAGCTTTACAACGTTCAATTCTCGCTGCAAAAAAGTAATAATTTTATGTACTACTTTATGTGCATGTAAAATAATGGCTTTATCTGCTTTGTCGCCCCGTTCAAAATAAAAGCCAATAAACTTATGTAACTGACTTATTCTGATCAGGTTTTTCATTGAATGTGGATCCCACACTCTAAACTCCATAAAGCGATTATTTTTTATGTATTGGTCAACAATAACATCTTTAGCATAAGGCTGTGCCCATAGCTCAAAGCCTCTGTCGGTAAAAACTTGGTGCAGCGCAATACGTGGCTTATGTTTAGTGTGTATTACACCAAGGCTGTCTTCATGGCCTTCTAATAAATCTAAGTTCCAATTGCGTTTATCTATAAGTTGTTTAACTGCATTATCGAATCCATGATCTAAAATCCCTTCTGATTCGCTTATTGATGAGGCAACAAGGTGATAAAAAGGAGGTAGTTCGCCCCAGTTAATTTGCTTTTTAAACCAATTAATCTCTTTGAGTGTTGGATTACTTGGTAGTTGCGCTTTATTATGCGTGCCAGGCATTAACTTATCCTTACTGCTAGTTATGTTATAAGGATAAACTATTGCAGGTATTGTTTTAACAAAAAGTTACAACGGTTTGGGTATATAAGTATATTGACCGTAAATATGCGACTTATTATTCATTTACTATACGGATAAAGTAGTTATGGTAGAGCGCGATTTAAAAGAGTTTAAATGCCCTCAGCAATTTGTGCAGTTTAAACTTGCGCTACGAAGTGCGCAATCTTCAAAACAACGTATCACTTTTAGTCTTGATAAAGGTGAAAGTGCGAACGATATTGAACGTTTTTTGCAAAAAAATGCTTATAGTTACAATTTTGATAAACAACGTGGGTTGTTATTAGTGGAGCCATTACATGTTTGAATACGTAAAAACATGGTACGAAAGGAAGTTCTCGGATCCTCATTCGTCTACCTTATTATTTTTATTATTAGCCTCAGTGGCCTTACTTTACTTTTTTGGCTCGTTAATTGTTCCTGTGCTTGTAGCATTGGTTATTGCTTATTTACTTGATTGGCCGGTTGTTCATTTAGAGCGCGTTGGCTTAAAACGTTTTACTGCAACGATTATTGTAATGTTGATATTTATTAGCATTATGCTCACCCTTATTTTGGTTATTGGCCCAGTGCTTTGGAAGCAAACCAGTAACTTAGTGCAAGAAACTCCGCATATGTTAGAGCAAGGGAAGTCTTATTTAATGGCTTTACCTGAACAATACCCAAGTTTAATTAACATAGAACAAGTACAAGCTATTGTTGCAACGGTAGAAGCTAAAATCATTGAGTTTGGTCAAACTGTATTGTCGTTTTCACTTACGTCATTAAAAGATGTTGTTGCGTGGCTTATATATTTAGTACTTGTGCCGTTACTGGTGTTTTTTATGCTTAAAGATAAGCTGGAGCTAACGGGGAGTATTGCTAAACTGATCCCGCAGCAACGACGCTTAATTTTGCAAGTGTGGCACGAAATGAATCAACAAATTATGAATTACATTCGCGGTAAAGTGTTTGAAATTTTAATTGTTGGTGGTGTGTCTTTTATTGCATTTACTGTTTTAGATTTACGCTACGCCGCATTACTTGGTGTGCTTGTTGGCTTGTCGGTATTAATTCCATTTATTGGCGCGGCACTCGTCACTATTCCGGTAGCGGCAGTTGCGCTGTTTCAGTTTGGATTAGAAACACAGTTTTGGACCATTTTAATTATTTACGGAATTATTCAGGCGCTTGATGGCAACGTGCTTGTGCCACTATTATTTTCTGAGGCGGTTGATTTAAATCCGGTATTTATAATTGTCGCGGTATTATTTTTTGGTGGCTTGTGGGGATTTTGGGGCGTATTTTTTGCCATCCCGTTGGCTTCATTAGTAAAAGCGCTAATAACAGCTTGGTCGTCAACGCATGAAGAGATAAGTAAAGAGGTCAGTGAATAATTAAGTAAACAGACTTTTAGTCTAAAAAAGAATAGTAAACGCACCTCTAGTGCTAATTGATTATTACTCATTACCTGTAAATTTATGTACTATTGGTAATAAGATATATTTTTTAGTAATAAGGTGCGTTTTTTAATGTCTGAGTTTTTATTGCACGATGAGCCAGTAAAACAAGTTTACCTTGATGCAAACGCAACGACCCCTGTGTTGCCTTGTATTGCTGATGTTGTTTCTCATACCATGCAAATATGTTTTGGTAATCCTTCAAGCCCGCACATTACAGGTATTCAAGCCAAGCATTTATTAGAACAAACACGTCAAAAAGCACACACAGTTATTGGCGCAAGTAATGGCGATATTTTATTTACCTCTGGCGCAACAGAAGGCATTCAAACTGCGGTGGTTTCTACGTTAATTGATGCTAAAAAACACCCGATTAAAAACCCCGTATTGTTATATGGCGCTACTGAGCACAAAGCGGTGCCAAATACACTTAAGCACTGGAATAGCGTACTTGACGTTAATGCTGAAGTGCTTGCTATTCCGGTTGATAGTAACGGTATTTTAGATTTAGATTTTATAGCAGAGCATATTAATAATGCTTTGATGATTTGCACCATGGCCGTTAATAACGAAACCGGTGTATATCAAGATTTACCCGCTATTGAGCAGGTAATTCGTAGCCGTAATAAAAGTGTATCGTGGATGGTGGATTGCGTGCAGGCGCTCGGTAAACAAGCGCTCGCACTAAGTGACACTACAATAGATTACGCACCTTTTTCGGGGCATAAGCTTTATGCACCTAAAGGTATTGGCTTTTTATATATTCGTAGTGGCAGTGCGTACACACCTTTTATAGCGGGTGGCGGTCAAGAAAGTGGGATGCGCTCAGGCACCGAAAATCTACCCGGTATTGCAGGGTTAAATAAGCTATTTAGTATGTTGCTTGATAAATCAGACAACACGTTTAAGTCTGTTAGCGTACTTAATTCTTATCGAAGCCAGTTACAAAGCGCGATAAAAGACACCTTTGGCGATATTACATTCAATCATGATTTTGCTTATAGCGTGCCTACCACACTTAACTTTGCTGTTAACGATTTAACGAGCAAAGAAGTGATTGATTTATTTGACGCTGCGGGCATTCGCGTAAGTGGAGGCTCGGCTTGTAGTACAGGCGCATCAACAAGTTTTGTTTTAGATGCAATGGGTGCAAGTAAGTGGCAAAGCGAAAACGCGATTAGGCTATCGTTTGGACCTGCTGCAACACAACACGATATTGATGATGCTTGTGTGCGTATTCGCGCTCTTAAAGCAATACTACAGGCAAACTGTTTAATCGTATCTGACAGCACCACACCACAACAAGAAGTATGCGCACTGGGCCTTACTCAATTTAGGCACCAAGGTGCATGTAGTTGGCTTTATGTGAGCGATGATAAACACGCTGTAATTATCGATCCTATTATTGAGCTTATTCCGCGCTTTGAAAAAATAGCTAATACACAAAACTTAACTATATCGGCGGTGCTTAATACTCATCTGCATCAAGAGCGAGAGTCAGCGACTAATTTACTAACCAGCGTTCTTGACTCAAGAGTTAT
Source organism: Pseudoalteromonas sp. APC 3358 (assembly GCF_030408075.1). Taxonomy (NCBI): domain Bacteria; kingdom Pseudomonadati; phylum Pseudomonadota; class Gammaproteobacteria; order Alteromonadales; family Pseudoalteromonadaceae; genus Pseudoalteromonas; species Pseudoalteromonas sp. APC 3358. The sequence continues at coordinate 342,301 of NZ_JASDCE010000004.1, read as the reverse complement.
AAAAGGTGAGGTTGATTTGCTAGGTTGGCCACTAAATACAGCAAGTATTAACTTGGCAAACGACGTACTTGAAAAAGTAGCTACACCTGGGCACAGCAAAGATAGCGTAAGTTATTTATTAAAAAACAGTAATGGCGAAACGCGTTACTGTTTTTGTGGTGACTTAATACTGCCTGCAGGGCTTGGCAATACATCGCTTATAGGTGGGGATGCAAAAGCAATGGCACGCTCTATTTTAGCAATGAGCGAGCAACTTAATAGCACCAGCATTATTTGCTCAGGGCACGACTACCAACAATGTTTTGCCATGAACTGGGCTGTACAGCAAAACCAAACGCCATTACTTGATGCGTTAGTGAGCGGCAGTATTTCAGTTGATGAATTTGCAATACAAAAACAGCAGTACGACGCTTCAAAACAAGTAGATAACACGCAATTGTGTGGTTATGTAAATGCGTTACCTGAGGTTGATACACAGCAATTAAATTTTGATGACGCTAAAGTAATGTTAAACACCAGCGATACATATTTAATAGATACTCGGGAGCCGTATGAGCATGGAGCAAATAATGTTGCTCAGTTATTTAATACGCTAGATGAAAAAACATTAAATATACCACTTAGCAGAATGGCAAATGCGGTATTTGAAGGGCAATTAAACAAAAATAACAAGTACATTTTATTATGCCGTAGTGGTAACCGCTCAAAAATTGCTGCAACTAATTTAATGCAACTAGGATACAAAACGGTTTATAACCTAAGTGGCGGGTTAGCGCTTAGTAATTAAACAAAGATTGTAACTTATACAAAATCGGCTTTAGGGCCGATTTTTTTGTTTTTAAGGTTTATTTGCTCGCAAGGTAAACAAGCCCTAGTAATTAGTGAATAACTATAAAAAGTAATTATTGTGCTGATAAAAATTCATTAATATTTCATTTTGATTGATTAAGCTATCCCGTTGCCTTTAAAATTGCGGGTAAATTAATTTATAAAATTTTTATGATACCGGTGTCAAAAGCTAAAAATTGCGTTATCATCGGCATCTAAAATTATAAAAACAGCACTTTTTTTGCATTTTTAGTTATACTATCGGCGCTTTATTTTAGTGTAAATAAGCAGTGTTAAGAGTTTTGCTTTTATAAAAAACATTTTTAAATCAATTGATTGAAAAAACTAGAGGATATTTCCATGTCTAACCGAACGCAACTAGCAAGTTGGCAAGCACTAGAACTAAGTGCAGCTAAGATGAAACAAACACATCTAAAAACGTTATTTGCACAAGATGACACGCGCTTTTCTCAGTTTTCGACTCAAGTACCTGGCGTATTATTCGACTATTCTAAGCAACTTATTGATAACGATGTTTTTGCAAACTTAATGTCGCTTGCTAAAGAATGCGATATTGCATCGTGGCGCGATAAAATGTTTAGCGGTGAAAAAATCAATATCACCGAGGATCGCTCAGTACTACATACGGCACTTCGTAATCGTGCTCACACTCCATTAATAGTGGATGGCGAAAACGTAACACAAGCCGTAGACAACGAATTAGCTAAAATTAAAGTGTTTGTAGAAAAAGTTCGTAGCGGTAAATGGTTAGGCTATACCGGTAAAGCGGTAAAAGATGTTGTAAGTATTGGTGTAGGTGGTTCTAACCTTGGCCCACAAATGGCAACCGAGGCATTAAAAGCACTTGCTGATGATACGTTAAATGTTCATTACGTATCTAATGCTGACGGTGTACAAATTTCGTCTATATTAAAAGCCATTGACCCTGAAACAACATTATTTGTTATTTCGTCAAAAACATTTACTACGTCAGAAACTATGACAAACGCTAAAACAGCGGTTGACTGGTTTTTACAAACAACAAAAGATGAAAGTACAATTGCAAAACACTTTGTTGCAGTAAGTACAAATTTAGAAAAAACGGCAGCCTTTGGTATCAGCGACGAAAACGTATTCACTATGTGGGATTGGGTTGGCGGTCGCTTTTCACTTTGGAGTGCGATAGGCTTACCAATTGCTTTATATTTAGGCTACGACGCCTTTGAGGCAATTTTAGAAGGCGCGTTTGAAATAGACGAGCACTTTAAATCTGCGCCGTTTGAGCAAAATATACCATTAATTATGGCATTGCTTAGTGTGTGGAATACGAGCTTTTTGGGCTACACAGCGCAAGCTATATTACCGTACGACCAAGCACTGCATATGTTGCCTGCGTATTTACAGCAAGGCGAAATGGAAAGTAATGGTAAACACGTTAACTTTGCAGGCGAAACGGTACCTTATACTACAGTTCCAATTATTTGGGGCATGACGGGTATTAATGGTCAGCACGCATTTTATCAGTGTTTACACCAAGGTAATGTAATTGTACCTGCAGATTTTATTGCATCAGTTAAACCACAAGTGAATGTTGATAAGCATCACGATATTTTATTATCAAACTTCTTTGCACAAACAGAAGCGATGATGAGTGGTGTAGATGCAGCGCAAGTTACTGCTGATTTAACCGCTAAGGGTAAATCGCAAGCAGAGATTGATGAGTTATTAAATCATAAAATTCATCAAGGCAATCGTCCTACAACGTCTATGCTATTAGATACAGTAGATGCTAAAACAGTGGGCCGTTTAATTGCACTGTATGAGCATAAGATATTTTGCCAAGGCATTATTTTAGAAATATGTTCGTTTGACCAATGGGGTGTAGAACTGGGTAAAGGTTTAGCATCTAAAATTGAGAGTGAACTCACTGATGAAAGCGTTAAACATGCTCATGATAGTTCTACAAACGGCTTAATGGCGTACTACAAACAAAACCGTACGCAGTAAAAAATTCGCTTACGCAAGTAAGTAAACCGAGTACCTTTGAACGGGTAGCGCTGGAGTGCTTAGGGTCTGTATTTTTGTGAGAGGAGATACAGGGCCCCTAAGGCTCATTTAATAAGCGCAATGATAAAAATAATAATAAATCATCGATACAGAACAATTCAGCAGGCTTTTATTTAAATACAGCTATAAAAGCCATCTAATCTAGCAATAAATAGGCATACCCGCGCATTTATAAAGTGTACTGGGTATCACAACGTAGAGAGTAACTATGCTTAATCCTTTTGATATTATAATTTTTGGGGGCGGTGGTGATCTTGCGTTACGCAAATTGCTACCTGCAATGTACAGAGCATATCAAGAAGGTAACTTACCTGAAGGCTCACGTATCCTACCAACAGTACGCGAAGAATCGAAACGTGCTGAATACATAGAAACAGCGCATAAAGCATTACAAGAATTTTTAAGCAAAGGCGAGTTTAACGCTAAAGATTGGAAAGCGTTTTCTACTTTTTTAGTGCCAGTGGTAAGTAATGTTACAGAAGCAGACGACAACTGGGATGTGCTAAAAGGCATTTTAGATGAGCACGAAAGTACTAAGTCTCGTGTGTTTTATTTATCGCTTCCGCCTGCTGTTTACGGCACATGTTGTGAAATATTATCGACTAAAGGTTTAATTACACCTACATCACGCGTTGTTGTTGAAAAGCCTATTGGTTATTGCGGTGATTCTGCTGAAGCAATTAATGGAAAAATTGCAGAATTTTTTAATGAAGAGCAAATTTTCCGTATTGACCATTACTTAGGTAAAGAAACAGTACAAAACTTGATGGCGCTACGTTTTTCAAACTCATTGTTTGAAAATATGTGGGATGCTAAATCTATTGATAACATCCAAATTAGCTTATCAGAAACTGTTGGTCTTGAAAGCCGTGCTGGTTTTTACGATAAAGCCGGTGCACTTCGTGACATGGTTCAAAACCATTTATTACAACTACTTTGTTTAGTTGCAATGGAGTCGCCTAATAAGCTTAACGCTAACAGCATTCGTAACGAAAAACTAAAAGTATTAGAAGCACTTCGCCCGCTTGTAGATGGCGATGTTGATGAAAATATTGTTCGTGGTCAATACGTACCAGGTGACTTAAACGGTAAAATTGTACCGGGTTACTTAGAAGAGCTAAATGAAGGTTCTAGTAAAACAGAAACGTTTGTAGCTATTCGCGCGCATATTGATAACTGGCGCTGGGCGGGTGTTCCATTTTACCTTCGTACGGGTAAACGTATGGCTAAGCGCTGTGCAGAAATTGTGGTTGAATACAAAAAAGTATCCCACAATATTTACGAAGATAACGTGGGTAATATCGAGCCAAATCGTCTTGTTATTCGTTTGCAACCAGAGGAAACAATTCAACTAACGCTTATGTCTAAGCGTCTTGATAACCTTCAAATGCAACTTGAACCAGTAACAATGAATATTGAGCTTTCACAAGCTTACAGCAATGGCTTCCATTCAGATGCGTACAAGCGTTTAATGCTTGATGCCGCTGCAAATAACCCATCATTATTTATTCACCGTGATGAAGTTCGTCAAGCGTGGAAATGGATTGATCCAATCATTGACCGTTGGCAAGACAAAGGCAAGCCTGCACTTTACCGTGCTGGTAGCTGGGGTCCTGAGGATGCTGATGAACTATTGGCAGAAAAAAGCCACGTGTGGTTTAACACAGGCGATAAGGTATAAGCATGGCAACACTAGTTGAAAAGTTTTTTGACGATAAAGATGCGTTAACAGCTGAGCTTTCTGCAACGCTTGAGCAATCATTACGTGATGGCATTAAAAACGATGGCCGTGCTGTATTAATGGTGTCGGGTGGCTCGTCTCCTGCGCCCGCTTATAAGCATTTATCAACACTTGATTTAGATTGGCAACATGTTGATGTTGCTATGGTTGATGAACGCTGGGTAGACCCAAGCCATGAAAAAAGTAACGAAGCATTTATTAAAAGCACGTTATTACAAAATTTTGGCAGTGCTGCAAACTTTATAACCATGAAAAACGATGCTGCAACCGCGCAGCAAGGCAGTGAAGTGTGTGAAGCCGCTTACAGTGCTTTAAAAGCGCCATACGATGTAACTATTCTAGGCATGGGCCCAGATGGCCATACAGCGTCGTTATTCCCAAATGCAGAAGGTTTAGAGCACGGTTTAACAACTGAGCAAACAGTATGTGCAATTAATGCGATACAAAGTGATGTGACGGGTAGTATTACTGAGCGAATGACGCTTACGTTAAATGCCATTGCGCAATCTAAAGTGGTTAAGCTTTTAATTAGCGGTGAAGAAAAACTCGCTGTTTATAAGCAAGCAAAAGCGGGCGGCGATGTTAATGACATGCCACTTCGCGCTGTGCTTAATCACCCAAGTATAAATATTGAAGTATATTGGGCGCCTTAATTTGGGGGCTAATTTAACTTTTAAAGGCCGCTTATATAAGCGGCCTTTTTTATTTGCTCAAATTTAAGCCTAAACACTGCAAAAAAACAGTCCTGAACTGTTAACCAATGTTAATGAATAACTTTGGTTTGTATTAAAATCAACCATGAAGTGTGTTGTTTTTGAACAAAATTTATGAGTTTGAGCTGTATGTTTTTTAGCAACGTTCAGATTTAGTTAAATTTTATTTTTTCATGGTCGTTGTCATAAAAGTTTCCCTTCCTTTTTTAGCTCAAAAGCATTAGCCTAAAGGTATTAACAATGAAACATATAAATTAAAATAAACGGAGCAGTAACATGGCGGAGCAACAAGTACAGCCTTTACACAACGAAAAACATGCCAACACTAAAATTCAAAACGGCATCAATGTAGAATTCATGAAAACTCAACATTTAGTGCCAGTAGTTGCACATGAGTTTGCACGCGTAGCAAACGAGTTTCCAATGTCATTCGTTAAAAACAACGAAAGCGGCACTTTTCAAGCTGTTGCTATGTTTGGCTTAGAGCCAGGCGAAAACCTTTTTGTAGAAGATGGTAAATGGACTGCAGCATTTGCACCTATGGCATCTACTCGTTACCCACTGGGCTTAGTTAAACACCCAGATCAAGATCAATACGGTATCGTAATTGACGAAGCAAGTGCGCTTGTTGGTGAAGACGAAGGTAATGCATTATTTGAAAACGGCGAAGAAACAGATTACCTAAAACGTCGTAAAGAAGCGCTTGTATCTTTTATTGAGTTTTCTCAAGTAACTGAAGCGTTCACTAAATTCCTTGCTGATAAAGAGCTACTAATTGCGCAAACGCTTACAGTAGACATTAAAGGCGAGAAAAAAGACATCAACGGTATTTACCTTATCGATGAGAAAAAGCTAAACGAGTTAAGCGATGCTGATTTCTTAGAGCTTCGTAAACGTGGTTACTTAGCACCAATTTATTCTTTCTTAACGTCTACTCATCAAGTAGCACGTTTAGCGCGTTTAAAAGCTAAACAAGCTTAATTATACCAATTGCATTAAATTAGTGATCTATTATAGCGATAAGAAAATGGCTCAATAACAAGGCTAAAATTATGATACATAGTTGTTCTATATAAATAATTTTCAACGTAGTTAGTGAGCTATTTAATACGCTAGAATGACCATGTTTTTAATAAAATTGGTATTACAAACACGTAAAATTTTAAAAAGCGCCTTAAGGCGCTTTTTTTATGCCATTAAACTCACTTTAGTTGAAATTAAGCCCGCAACCATTCACATTAGTTTATAACTTTCCCATAAAAGAGCTCATTATGAAAACACCCTTATTAGCAATTCTTGCGAGCAGCCTTTTTGCTTTAAGTAATAGCGTATTCGCTGCAGAGACTCCTTTTGCCATTGCGATTCATGGTGGGGCAGGGACAATAGAAAAAGCACGATTTACACCCGCTCAAGAAAAGCAGTACCGCGCTAAATTAACAGAGGCCGTAGAGACAGGTTATAAAGTATTGCACCAAGGCGGTGAAAGTTTAGATGCGGTAACTGCGGCAATTACAGTATTAGAGCAATCGCCTTATTTTAATGCAGGGCGTGGAGCGGTATACACTTACGATGGCGGGCATGAGCTTGATGCATCCATAATGGATGGTCGAAACCGTGAAGCAGGCGCAGTTGCGGGTGTAAAGCATATTGAGAGCCCGATTAAATTAGCGCGTTTGGTCATGGATAACTCTGTACACGTAATGCTTAGTGGGCAAGGCGCTGAGGAGTTTGCTAAAGAGCAAGGTGTTGAACTTGTCGAAAATAACTTATTTGATACCGAGCCTCGTTACAAAGCGCTTTTAAAAGCAAAACAAAAATTAGATAAAGCCAAAGCAACCAGTAAAGAGTACCAAGCTGCACACAAAGCATTGCCTAACTCTTACAAAATGGGCACGGTTGGCGCAGTGGCGCTTGATAAAAACGGTAATTTAGCGGCAGGTACATCTACAGGTGGTATGACGGCAAAACGTTATGGCCGTGTAGGTGACGCGCCGGTAATTGGTGCTGGGACATTTGCTGAAAACGAATCGTGCGCAGTATCGGCAACAGGGCACGGTGAATACTTTATTCGCTATAACGTAGCGAGCGATATATGTGCGCGCGTTAAGTATCAAGGTAAAACCATAGCTGAAGCTGGAGATGAAGTTATAAACGGTGTGCTTAAGCCAATTGGTGGCACTGGCGGCGTTATTATTATTGATACTAAGGGGAATATTAGCTTGCCGTTTAATACCTCTGGCATGTATCGGGCAAGTAAATCGAATACGCAAGCGACCTACGTGGGCATTTTTAACGACGAATAAGCCAAAGCAATTTAATTAACCTCAACTCTGGTTAAGAGATTTACTAACATATTGAACCACAATGATATTTTAATTCATTTATTGCTAGCCAGTTATTTTCAGTGCAGTTAGCGCTGAAAATAACTGCTTGAGATAGATTTATTATTCGCAGTTTAGGTGAATCGCAGCGTTTATATAACAAACAACCCCGTGTTATGCATTTTGTAGGATTAACCCCGGCCGTTTAATTTGATACAATTATGGCTCTTTAACTAATTTTATAAGGTATGCGGGTGGTAAACCTAGGTCAGTTGTTTGGCGAGCTAAAAACGTGCTTGAAAAAAGATCAATTCATTTTCAAAAAACGCTTACATGGTGTAAAAAAAATAACGGATGAAAACAAGCATGCCAACGCGCTTGAAAAAATAGCGGCTGATATAACCCGTAGCCAAGAATTACGTGATAAACGCTTAGCGGGCCTTCCTAAAGTGACTTACCCTGAGCAATTGCCAGTAAGTCAAAAAAAGGAAACAATTAAAGACGCCATTGCAAATAACCAAGTGGTTATTATTGCAGGTGAGACGGGCTCAGGTAAAACAACTCAAATACCTAAAATGTGTTTAGAGCTTGGCCGTGGTGTTGATGGCTTAATAGGCCATACTCAACCACGCCGATTAGCAGCGCGAACGGTGGCTAACCGTATTGCTGAAGAAATGAAGTGCGAACTTGGTCAGCAAGTCGGTTTTAAAATTCGTTTTAGCGATCAGGTTTCTAATAATACGTACGTTAAATTAATGACTGACGGTATTTTACTGGCAGAAATTCAGCAAGATCGATTTTTAAACCAATACGACACCATAATTATAGATGAAGCGCACGAGCGTAGTTTAAACATCGACTTTATTTTAGGTTACTTAAAAAACCTACTTCCAAAACGTCCCGATCTAAAAATAATAATTACGTCTGCAACCATCGATCCTGAGCGCTTTTCAAAGCATTTTGATGATGCGCCCATTATAGAAGTATCGGGTCGTACTTTCCCTGTTGATGTACGTTACAACCCAACGGCCGATATTAATAAAGAAGATATGGAAGCCGAGGGCGATCAGCTACAAGGTATTTTTGATGCTGTTGACGAGCTGTGCGCGGAAGGTCCTGGCGACATACTGATATTTTTAAACGGTGAGCGTGAAATACGCGATACCGCTGATGCACTTAGCAAGCGTAATTTAAAACACACTGATGTATTACCACTTTACTCGCGCTTATCTAACGCAGAGCAAAACCGTATATTTGCGCCACATTCTCGTCGTCATATTATTTTATCGACCAACGTAGCCGAAACGTCACTAACCGTGCCGGGTATTCGTTATGTCATAGATCCAGGTACTGCGCGTATAAGCCGCTACAGTTATCGTACAAAAGTTCAGCGCCTGCCAATAGAACCTATATCGCAAGCAAGTGCTAATCAGCGTATGGGTCGTTGTGGACGTGTTGAAGCGGGTATTTGTATTCGCTTGTACTCTGAGGATGATTTTTTATCGCGCCCAGAGTTTACCGACCCTGAAATACTGCGTACTAATCTTGCCTCAGTTATTTTACAAATGTTGGCACTCGGGCTTGGTGATATGGCGCAATTTCCGTTTGTGCAAGCACCAGATAGCCGTAATATAAGTGATGGTTTATCGTTATTAGAAGAACTACAAGCAGTAAAACCAGACAAACGTGATAGTAAAACGAGTTTAACCGCTTCAGGTAGAGAACTCAGCCGATTACCCGTTGACCCACGTTTAGCCAAAATGGTGCTCACCGCTCACAAACTTGGCGCATTGCGAGAAGTGATTGTTATTGTGGCAGCACTGTCGATTCAAGATCCACGCGAACGCCCGCAAGAAAAACGTGCTGCAGCCAATGAAAAACACAGTCGCTTTGACGACCCAGATTCAGACTTTATCGCTTTTTTGAACTTATGGAATTACCTAGAAGAGCAGCAAAGCGAGCTGACTAATGGCCAGTTTAGAAAGCTGTGTCAAAAAGATTTCCTAGCCTATATGCGCCTGCGTGAGTGGCAAGATATTGTTTATCAAATAAGTACTGTGTGTAACGAAATGGGTATGAAGGCAACCAGCCAAGCGGCTGATGGCGAACTCGTTCACAAAGCGTTATTAAGCGGAATGCTGAGCCATATTGGCTTTAAAGATGAGAAGCAAATATACAAAGGCGCACGTAATAGTCAGTTTCATATTTTTCCGGGTTCAGGTTTATTTAAAAAGAGCCCTAAATGGATCATGTCAGCGGAGCTGGTAGAAACCAGTAAATTATATGCCCGCACAAATGCAAAAATAGACATTAACTGGGTAGAACCATTAGCACAGCATTTAGTGAAACGCAGCTATACAGAGCCACACTGGGAGAAAAAGCCAGGTGCGGTAATCGCGTTTGAGCAGCAAACTTTGTATGGCTTACTTGTTGTAAATAAACGCCGCTGTGTTTATAGCAATATTGACCCTAAAGTGAGCCGAGAGCTTTTTGTGCGCACTGCATTAGTTGAGCAAGAGCTGGGCTTAAACGAGGGCTTTTTAGCATTTAACAGTGAGCTTATTGAAGATATTCAAGTACTGGAAAATAAGTCTCGTCGTCGTGATATTTTAGTTGATGAGCAAACGTTATTTGAGTTTTACGATAAAAAAATACCCAAAGAAATTAATAACCGCGCTGCATTTTTAAAATGGTATAAAACACAAAAACAACAAAATAAACATTACTTACACATGACCCGTGAAGAGCTAATGCAGCATGGTGCAAGTAATATCACTGAGTTTGACTACCCTGACACATGGCAGCAAGACAATATTATATTACCGCTTGCTTATCATTTTGACCCAGGACAAGCGGTTGATGGTGTTGCGGTGCAAATACCGGTAGCACTGTTGAATCAAGTACAAGAGAGTGGTTTTGACTGGCATATACCTGCATTTAGACATGAGCTAATAAGTGGGCTTATAAAGTCATTGCCTAAATCGCTTCGCCGTAATTTTGTGCCAGCACCAAATTACGCAGATGCAGTACTTGCAGCTATTGAGCCAATGCAAGGTAGCTTAATTGATGCTTTAGCTACGCGTTTATTAAGAATGACAGGTGTGAGAGTTGATATGGAGGCGTGGGATTTAACCGCGCTTGCACCGCATTTACGATTGCAGTTTGAAGTACGTGATGAACACGATAAGTTACTTGCTCGTGGACTTGATTTAGCCAAACTTAAAGCAGAGCTGCAAGGTGAAGTAACCGAAACACTGTCTAAAGTAGCCGATAAAGGCATTGAAAAATCAGACCTAACACAATGGGATTTTGGTGAGCTGCCAGCGTCATATGTTAAAAAACAAGGTCAATACGAAATAAAAGCATACCCTGCGCTGGTGGATAAAAAATCAGCCGCTGCAGTGGAGCTTTTTGATAGTGAAGCAAAAGCGCAGCAAGCGCATCAACAAGGTTTGCGCCGTTTAGTATTGTTAAATGTGCCGTCGCCAATTAAGTACTTACAACAAAACTTACCGAATAAGGCAAAGCTGGGTTTGTACTTTAACCCATTTGGTAAAATAGCTGATTTAATTGATGACTGTATCGCCGCAGGTGTTGATAGCTTATTAGTTAAACACGGCGATATACGCGATGAAAAAGCATTTGAAACAGTAAAAGAGCAAATACGAGGTGAGCTCGGTGATGCCGTTGTATCTATTGCAACGCAAGTTGAGCAAGTATTAAGTATTGCGCACGCACTGCATAAAAAAATGAAAGGGCGCGTTGATTTAACCATGATAACCGCGCATGGCGATATAAAATCACAGCTTGAGTCACTTATATTTAAAGGTTTTGTGAGCGCGCATGGCGCAGATAAAATAACGGATTTAATTCGTTATTTAAAAGCGATTCAAAAACGTTTAGAGAAGCTGCCTGTGGATCCAAATCGTGATAGGTTATGCGTACTAGAGCTGGATAAAGTTGCTCAAGAGTACAAAAAAGTAGTTAATAAAACGCCTAAAGGCTTGCCTATTCCACAAGAAGTAACCGCTATTTTTTGGATGCAACAAGAGCTTAGAGTGTCGCTATTTGCTCAAACGCTTGGAACTCCTTACCCAATTTCGGCTAAGCGAGTACTTAATGCGATAAAAGAGATAGAATAAAACTTGCATTTTCTATTAAGCTTAGTACCTTAATAGGAGGATTTATTTTTGTTTTGAAAAGGAAGTGACATAGTTATGTCCTCATCGATTGAACATAAAACAAAGCGACTTTTAGTGGTAGACGACGAGTATTTTAATTTTGAAATGCTCAAAGCAGCACTCGCGTCGAAATTTGATGTTAGTTATGCAGATTCAGGACAAAGCTGTCTTGCATCGGCAATTGCGAGTCCGCCAGATATAATTTTGCTTGATGTTTGTATGCCTGGTCTTGATGGTTATGATACATGCCGAATGCTAAAACACACACCTGAAACAAAAAATATTCCTGTTGTTATGGTATCGGGCCTAGAGTCTCCATCTGAAAAACAAGCGGGGTTTGACGCTGGTTGTAACGCATATGTTGTAAAGCCATTTTCAGTGGGTGCTTTGTTGGAAGAAATTAACACGGTTTTTTAGAGGTAACGTATGTTTACTGATGATAAGCGAAATTTTAGACGCATGCAGATCAATACACCTGCAAATTTAACAACGATAGAACCAATAGCGGGTTTAAGTTTTGCCGCAGAGTGCGTGGATTTAAGTGCAACAGGTTTATCAATTCATTTAGATGAATTACTTGAACCTAATACATTACTGACGGTGAACATTGATTCGACTCACCCAAGTATTGCGCCTTTAAATGCAACAGCAAAAGTAATACGTGCCAGCAAAGAAGATGATGGCACGGTAACAGCAGGTCTTGAAATCATTCAGTTTAACTAACTTGAATCCAGTTAAACTCAATAGTAGATATTAAAAAACCTTACAGATTAAGCCTTTTAAATAAAAGCCTTCAGGGTAGCTGCCAGCAATTGGGTGATCAGCTGCCTGGTTTAATCGCTCCATTATAAGTAGGTCTTTACCTGCATCAAGTGCTGCATCGGCTACTACTTTTTGAAATAAGTTTTGTTCCATTAAACCAGAGCATGAGAACGTTAGTAATGTTCCACCTGGTTTTAGTATTTGCATGGCAATCATGTTGATATCTTTGTAACCACGACACGCGCCGGTTAGCTGCGCTTTATTATCAGCAAACTTTGGTGGGTCCATTACGATGGTATCAAACTGTCTACCTTCGTCGCGGTATTGGCGTAGTAACTTAAATACATCCTGCTTAACAAAACTTACTTTATTTAAATCTAAGTTATTATGCTCAACATTACGTTTTGCTGTATCTAAAGCGGGTTGAGATACATCTACGTTAGTTACATGCTCACATCCACCACGCAGGGCGTACAACGAAAATGTACCTGTATAACTAAAACAGTTAAGTACCGTTTTACCCTTTGAAAAACGCTCAAGTGCGGCGCGGCTATCGCGCTGGTCTAAATAAAAGCCCGTTTTATGTCCATCAATTATATCGACTTCAATTTTAAAACCGTTTTCCTCAATAAGTACCGGCTGTGTTGGTTCGTTACCCCAAAGAGCGCCTTTTATTGGCTCTAAGCCTTCTTTAGTGCGTACTTCTACGTCTGAGCGCTCGTATATGCTAGAGCCTGGGAAAATAGACATCAACGCGCCAACAATCTCGCCTTTATGACGCTCAGCACCGGCACTTAATAGCTGACACACTAACACGTTATCAAACTTATCGATTGTAACGCCTGGTAAGTAATCAGACTCCGCAGCACATAATCGAAACCCTGTTAATCCGCCTTCTTCTATTACTTGGCTACGTGCTTCTAATGAGCGGCGTAAACGGCGTTCAAAAAAGTTTTGATCGATTACTTCTTTTTCGTCAAAGCTCCAAACACGTGCGCGAATTTGTGAGTGAGGGCTGTAAGCAGCAGTTGCTAAAAACTTACCTTCGCTATCGTGAATCGTTACTGTGTCGCCTAATCCAGGTTTACCTTTAATTTTTTTGATGGCTTTTGAAAATAACCAAGGGTGTTTTCTTTTTAATGATTTATCGCGACCAGCTTGTAGGTAAACGGCAGATGACATAAGGCTTCTCAGTAGTAATAAATAAGCGCTGTATTTTAGTCAAGCAAGGAGCAACATACAATGAATGTTTTGCAAGGTGGGCATAAAGCACGGTAAAGTACGGATAATTTATCGATTCATTAGCTTTTGGAACCTAATAGTGCCTGACGCCGTTTTAAGCCCCGATTTAAAAATACTTAATTCACAATGTAGAGAATTTATAACCTCTTTAGTGCATGCCGATGTTGCTCACGATATTACCCATATAGAACGCGTGGTGCGCGTTGCAATACAGTTATGTAATGCGGAGCAGGCAAACATGTCAGTTGTATTACCTGCTGCGTGGATGCACGACTGTGTGGCGGTGGCTAAAAACCACCCTGATCGTGCAAAAGCCTCTACTATGGCAGCCGATAAGGCATTGGAATTTTTAAAATCTATTAATTATGACGAGTCACTTTTTGATGAGATTCATCATGCAATTGCCGCTCATAGTTTCAGCGCAAATATAAAAATTAAAACAGTTGAAGCGCAAATAGTACAAGATGCTGACAGAATGGATGCATTGGGCGCTATTGGAGTGAGTCGATGCATGAAAGTAGGCGGATCAATTTCTCGGTTATTGTATAACCCAGAAGACCCTTTTTGTATTGAACGCGAGGCTGATGATAAAACATACACGCTTGATCACTTTTTTATAAAGTTATTACATATTGCCGATAGTATGAATACGCCATCTGCTAAAGCAGAAGCGAATAGACGTACAAGGTATATGCATGACTTTTTAGAGCAATTAAAGTCAGAAATAGGTGAGTAACGTGAATAATACAAGCATACCTAAATTATCTGGGATTGATCATTGCCATTTAAATGTTGATAACTTGGTTGATGCCGTTAAGTGGTATGAGCGTGTTTTAGGTTTTAGTGTAGTACCCGAGCTTGCCTTTTGGGATGAGGACGGACGCGGCCCTTTAACACTTGAAGATACTAGTTCAACAACTCGTTTAGCACTTTTTGAAGGTGAGGGGCGTAGTAAAGGGATTGCATTTTTGGCCTCAGGGGATCAATTTATTCAATGGCGTAATCATCTTGAGGGTTTAAATATAAAAGTAGTTTTAGCAGATCATGGTGTAATGTTTTCTATGTACTTTAAAGATGAAAGCGGTAATAGCCATGAAATTACGTCACATGACTATCGTTATATAAAGTCTTACTATCCAAATGTTGAGCTTGGCTCTCACAGCGCTAAAAAGAATTAGCTTTCTTGATTTGAATTTTTTATAGCAAGAATATCGTCTAATTTTTTCACGAATAGTTCGATTAGAGCGGGATCAAAATGAGCTCCTGCTTGCTCTTGCATATGCAAAACTGTTTTCTCTACACTCCATGCCTCTTTATAAGGGCGTTTTGAAGTCAGAGCATCAAAAACGTCAGCAACGGCAACAATTCTACCTTCAATTGATATTTCTTCGCCTTTGATCCCGTTAGGATAGCCTGAACCATCCCATTTTTCGTGGTGTTCAATAGCAAGTTTATGAGCGAGTTGTAATAATGGCGATGAAGAATTTGCTAATATTTGTGCACCAATTATGGCGTGTTTCTTCATATGTTCAAACTCTTCAGAAGTTAACTTTCCTGGCTTGAGTAAGATAGCATCAGGGATACCTATTTTCCCAACATCGTGCATTGGGGCGGCTTGGCGTAAAAGCTCTGCACTTTGCTCATCCATACCTAGCGCTAATGCTAATACTTTGCTGTATTGGCTCATACGCACTATATGTTCGCCAGTGTCAGTATCTTTATATTCAGCAGCACGGCCTAGACGTTGTACTAAATCTACATGTGCTTGTTTTAATTGCTCAGCTTGCACTAGCGATAAGTGAGTTTTAACTCTAGCTCTTACAATAGCAGGGCTTATTGGCTTAGTAATATAATCTACGGCACCAAGTTCAAAACCTTTAAATTCATCATTTTCGTCCCCCAAAGCTGTCACAAAAATAATGGGGATATGAGACGTTTTAGGATTGTTTTTTACCCGCTGGCAGACTTCAAACCCATTCATATCTGGCATCATTATGTCGAGCAAAATTAGCTTTGGTAGTTCTTTTTCAAGTAGTGCCAATGCGGCATCACCCGATTTAGCAAACGACATACGATATTGATTACCTAACACTTCGCGCATTACTTTTAGATTTGCAGGCTCATCGTCAACAATTAATACTCGTGGCCTATCTGTTGTAAAATCCATTAATTAATACTCATTGTTTGTTAGTTTTTCAAGTAAGGTTTCTAGTATTACGTGTGCTTTATCAAAATCAAATTCATCAAAGGCCTCGGCTATATCATCAACTTCATTTTTATAGATTGAAGGTATGCCGCGTTGCAGTTTTGCTAGTAGCTCATCATTTAATTCTGCATTTTGTGCATCTTGATTAAGCGTCTTACACAGTGACTTAATTTCATCAATTGATAGCGTGTCAGAACTATTATCTTCAGGCTTACTACTTGGCTTATCGCAAGTATTAGATGACAGCAGTTGTGAGATGACAAGTAGCTCGTTTTTTATATCGTCTAAAGTACTAATAACTTTAGCGTCACTTTGTTTTTGCTCTAAATCGGTTAATAACTTCATTAATGTTATTAGGCCTAAGTTACCAGCAACACCTTTAAGTGTGTGAATGGTGCTATCGACATCTTTTATGTTTGATAATTTATCACTGAATAATGTTTCGAACCGTTTATTACTGTCACTAATAAATTTAGTAATCTCTGTAAGTTGCTTACATTTAGAACCCCAAAGGGCTAACCCTTTTTCAAAATCTATATGCTGCGCTTTAGGATCGCTTTGCGATATAACCATTTCTTTTGCAATACCAAGACCAAGCACTTGTGCTATTTCTTGGTTTAGCTGATTTATATCGACGGGTTTATTTGCAAAGCCATTCATGCCTGCTTTTTTAGCCGTAAGCTTATCTTGTTGTAATACACTGGCTGTGAGCGCGATAATTGGCGTGTATTTAATTTGTCTTTGATTTTCTATTGCTCTTATTTTTTGTGTTGCCTCTATGCCATCACACAATGGCATATGTATATCCATTAAAATGACATCAAAGTCTTGTTCTTCAAATACTTTAATCGCTTCAAGTCCGTTAGATGCCTTGGTAACTGCATGTTGATCGCGTGACAGGAGTAAAGAAAGTAGCTCTGTATTTTGCTCGATATCGTCAACTACTAACACCCTAAGTGCAGGCAGTTGTGTGTGTAGACCATCAAAATGATCTATTTTAGTTTCGTCACCTAAAGTAAGCGGCAATGAAAAGTAAAAGCAGGTACCTTTACCTAGTTCACTTACTAAGTTTATTGTTCCGCCCATAAGCTCTACAAGTTGTTTGCTTATGGTAGTACCAAGACCTGTACCACCAAAACGGCGAGTAGTAGTACCATCGGCTTGTTCGAAAGGTTGAAACACTGCTTGAATACGATCTTTTGCAATACCAATACCGGTATCTTGCACTTCAAAAAACAGATGCTGATTTTGTGTTATAGCAACAGTTACTGTAACAGAGCCTTTTTCGGTAAACTTAATAGCATTACCAATTAAATTAGTAAGTACTTGCCTGAGTCGATCTGGGTCGCCGTAGTACGTCGTACTTACTGATTCTTTAATATGAAGTTTAAGTTCTAAATCTTTCTTTTTAGCTTCTAACCAAAAAGTAGAAATAATACTGTCTATTACTGGCTTTAAACTAAAGTGTATTGGCTCAATAGTGAGCTTACCGCGCTCTAGTTTTGCGGAATCGAGAATTTCATTTAACAATCTAAGCAATGAACGCGCTGCATTATTTACGGTAACCAAATGCTTTTGTTGTTCTTGATCAAGTGGGGTATCCATTAACAAGTCACTAAAACCTATTATAGAATTCATTGGGGTGCGTATTTCATGGCTCATATTAGCCATAAAAGATTGCTTTGCATAAGCAGCTTCTTCAGCTTTAAATTTAGCTTGCTCTAGTTTTTCTTCATATTCTTTGCGTTCTGTAATATCAACTAAAACACCATCAATCCACTTTGCTTGGCCTTGGGTATCAAAGTCGATGCTGCCTTTATCTAAAAGCCATAAGATTTTACCGCTTCTGTGGCGAATTCTGTATTCGATTGAATACTGACGTTTTTCTTCTACGGCTTTTGTGACGGCATCTACAATAGGTTGCTGGTCTGATTTTAAAACTAGATCATTAAATTCAATGCAATGTTCAGTAAATTCATTAGGGTTATAACCCGTTAACTCGTTGATGCTCGGGCTGATAAAAAGCATGGTCCAGTTATCATCAAATTTACACCTAAAAGCCACACCTGGCATGTTATCCATTAAAGAGCGATACTTTTGCTCTTTTTCTTCAAGGCTTTTTTGTAAAGCTCGTTGCTCTGATAAGTCTGTTATGAAGCCTACGTATAGAGGATTTTGCCCTGGCTGATTAACTTCTCCAATCCCCAAACGAATCGGGAATAAGTGGCCATTTTTATGCTTTGCAAAAATTTCACGGTTAACACCGATTACTTTACCTAAATCAATATTTTTAGCTTTAGAAAGGTAGCTATCGTGATGCATCGCGATAGCATCATCCATTAGCATTTTAATATTATGATTTTGTACTTCATTTTCGTGCCAGCCAAAAATTTTACTGGCTGATTCGTTAAAGCTCAAAATAATGCCGGTGTGATCAATCGTTACGATTCCATCAATGGCTGTGCCTAAAATTGCGTTTAAGCGAGACTCGTCGGCTGACTTTTCTTCAAGTAACATTTTATATCTGACCATGCCATTAAGTACCGCTACTACGCTTGTAATGGCAATCGTTGCAGTTGCAACCGCGATGGCTACAAAAGTGAGCCCAGCAGAAGCATTTGCGTCGTCATATAAAAGAGGGGATGTTGCAACAAAGCGTGTAGATGCCATGCCCATATAATGCATAGCAGCAACAGCAAAGCCTAATATAATAGCGCTGATGGCTCTATTTTGTAGGTATGATAATTTTGGAAAAAATTTTTCAAGATTAAAGCGGCTATATAACGCTATAAACGAAAGAGCGACGGCAACTAAAATTGAAAGGCCAAAGGTCAGTGGGTCATAGCGCAACATTGGGGAAAGCTCCATTGCAGCCATACCGCTGTAATGCATTGTACCAATACCAGCCCCAAGTAAGATGGAGCAAATGCTGAGCACTCTAAAGTTTCCATCACTATTTACAAGTATTGATACCGCATACTGACATGCTAATAAAGCAGGAAGAAAAGAGAGTAGTGTGATTGTTGGATCGTAGCTTATATTAGTACATAGCGAAAAAGCTAACATACCTATAAAGTGCATACTCCAAATACCAGAAGAAAATACAGTTGCTGCAGTTATATTTGCTAAACGTTGATAACGAGGGAATTTAGTCTCTTTTGCTAAATCAATGAGCTTAGTAGTAAAAAAAGCAGCAAAAATGGCTATTAATACAGACATTGAGACTAGAAGAGGGTCGTAAACCCCATTAAGTATTAGGCTTGGATCTTGGTCTGTAATGAAGAAAGCTGATAGCATAACGGCTCGAAATATAATCTTTATTTTACAAGTTTAATCTAATTTACTAATAAATGAACCGTTATTTCTAATCGCGCTATAAAGTGACGAATTTTAAGCAAATTTATTTATTGTTTTGTTATTGAAGTAAATAAAGTGATTTAACTTTCAATTCAAAGAAAACAGACGGCTCAATCTCTAGCTTATTATAATAAAGCGGATTAGGAGTTAAGTGCGACTTTATGCTTAAGAGTTTAAAATTGATGGTAATATGGATTATATAAACGGATGCTATATTTAGAGTTTAAGTCGTGTTTGAATATCAACTAAAAAAGAGTACTAGACGCAAAACAGTCGCAATAAAAGTGCATAGTCAAAAGGTAACTGTGTATGCGCCACATTTTGTCGCAAAAAAACACATTGATACTTGGTTAGTTGACAAACAAGAGTGGGTTGCAGAACAATTAAAAAAACAATTGTCAATTGATGACACTAAGCAGTACCCTTTTGAATCTAAAAAAATAAGTGTTTTTTCAGAAACTATTTATTTGAAATTGGACTCAGGCCAAGATTCCAAAGTAACCCCGTATGATGACCACTTACTTATTACAATATCTCCTCGAGTTAAAAACACTAATCAAAAGTATCGACAGCTATTAGAGACTTATTTAAAAGAGCAGCTTATTGCTTACATAGAAATGCGTTTAGCGTATTTCTGTACTCAAATGGGTGAAGAGTTGCCAAATGATTTAAAAATAGGTGTTTATAAACGAAAGTGGGGGAGTTGTAATAGCAAGCGAGAACTCACTTTTAATTTACATCTTATAGGTGCTCCTTACCACGCTATAGATTATGTGATTGTTCATGAGCTTGCCCATTTAAAGTATTTAAATCATAGCAAAGCTTTTTGGCAGCGAGTAGAGGCGTTTTTCCCCGATTACAAAACATCATCTAATTGGTTAAAACAAAATGGTATGAGTTTACAGTGGGTGTTTTGATGTTACTGAATATAGGAATATAGGAATATAGGAATATAGGAATATAGGAATATAGGAATATAGGAATATAGGAATATAGGAATATAGGAATATAGGAATATAGGAATATAGGAATATAGGAATATAGGAATAGTAGAGAAGTGGTGGAGGGAGCTGGATTCGAACCAGCGAAGGCTGAGCCGTCAGATTTACAGTCTGATCCCTTTGGCCGCTCGGGAACCCCTCCACACTAATTTTATTGCATTTGGCCCCACTTAACTTAGCGGTAAGAAAAGTGGTGGAGGGAGCTGGATTCGAACCAGCGAAGGCTGAGCCGTCAGATTTACAGTCTGATCCCTTTGGCCGCTCGGGAACCCCTCCAATGCAACGGCGCTGATAATAGCAAATTGCGTATTTAAGTAAAGAAAAAAGCTAAAGAAAATTGAAATAAAGCCGATAAATATCTATCAGTTACCACAATCGGCTAAAGACTATGCAAATAGATGATTTGTTAATCACAGAGAGTCAGTTAAACAGTAGACTCAATAATAGTGTGCATGAAAATCGCCGTGGCGAATTTGCACTATTATTAGCGATGCTGTCACATGACGCACTCGACTTTAGTCAATTTCATTTACCAAAAACTGAAATAGATAATTTAGTTATAGAAGAAGAGGCGTTAAGAAAGCAATTTGGCGCAGGTCCAAAGCAACTTTTAGCCCCTGATGAATATAATATGTTGGTTGGACAATTTAATGCATCATTAATATCTCAAGAAGGAGCGCGCTGCGGTATGACAAGTATTAAGTTAAGACAATGCTTAAGCCCTGAACCACTTGCGATTAGAAATGATGATAAGCATATTCCACTTAATATAATAGATAACTGTGAGCTTGTTGTCAGAAGAAGAATTAAAAGCGAACAAACACAACTTGCTAATCCTCCTATAGATGCAGCAGCTTTTTACGACAGCCTTAATAATGATGCACTACATCAACCACTTCAGCTTATTGCAGTGTGATATATCATTGTAATAATCAACAGTTAATATATGCTTTATAACGGGTATGCTTTATATATTTGCTAATAATTGATTTAATGAAAAAAAAGCATCCAAAAATTAAATGCAGTTGCTATAATGGCGTCAAATGGTATGACATGAAATGCCATTATCATTAAACCAAGGTAATTAGGAACGTAATGAAGAAAACATTCACGCTAAATCACGAGAAAATCAAATACCCTCGTATGGTTGATGCTGCAAAGCACGAAGTGAAAAAATATTTGAAAAGAGAGCGTAATAAAACGCTACCTGAAGATGCTGACTATTGGGCATTTGACTGTAAGTTTGGTAACACAGCTGAAGATGCGCAAGTTGTGCACGTTGCTGAATTAAGTAACCAAATTGGCGAAATTGAAAAGCAAGGTTTGACCTCTTTCTATGTAGAGATTTTAGCTCGACCTGCTCAACGTCAACAGTTAGATTTAGATGATGACGAATAACACTTAATTTAATTAAGTGTTCGAAGTTTTAAAATGAGCCCAAGTGGCTCATTTTTTGTTTTTATGCATTAAAGATTCACCATAAATCATTTTTATTAGTAACTAATAAGTATAATTTTAATTTATTAACATTTGCATAATAAAATATAGTGATATAGGGTGTGTTTAATTAAAAAAACAAAACAGTTGTACCATGCCTATAAATTACTCTGACCACCAATTGAAATTAAGCTTAAAGAGCTCTAAGGTACTTGTCGTTGACGATCAGCTATTAAGCTTAATTGTATTAAAAAAAATATTATCAGAGCATTTTAATGTGACAACTGCTGGAAGTGGTGAAGAGGCGATAGAAATTTGTAATGTTGATTTACCTGATATTATCCTACTCGATATTAATATGGGTGGGATGAGCGGAATTGAAACATGCTTAAAATTAAAAAATAATACTGAAACACAAGATATCCCCGTTATTTTTGTTACATCCTTTGAAAATCAAGAAGAAGAGTGCTGGGAAGCCGGAGCTGTCGATTTTATTAAAAAGCCGATTAAAAAAGAAACATTATTTAGAAGAGTTCGTGCGCATATAACGTTAAAATTACAACATGACTTACTCAATCAAAAAGTATTTCTAGATGATTTAACAAAGGTATTCAATCGTCGTTATTTTGATGCGCATTTTTCTAAAATGGAACGAAGTGCCTTACGAGAAAAAGTCGACTATGCACTATTACTCATCGATATAGATTACTTTAAGCAATACAACGATCTTTATGGTCATGTGCAAGGCGATACGGTTTTAAACCTTGTTGCACAAACTATTACTAATAGTTTGCAAAGGCCAACCGATTTTGTTGCGCGTTACGGCGGCGAAGAGTTTGTAGTTGTTCTACCGCATACAAGCACTGAAGGTGCGATTTGTGTTGCTGATAAAATTAAACAAAATGTGGTCGATTTAGGAATATTACACAGATATTCAGAATATGACTTTGTGACTATTAGTATTGGCGGTGCAACCCTAAAACCGTATGTAAATAACAAAAACACCTTGCAGATCGCAGATGAAAAAATGTATGAGTCCAAAATGCAAGGTCGTAACCAAGTGTGTTTTTAAGTTTAGCTAGCTAATAAATCACTTTGCCACTTAAAAACACCTTGTAGGTGATAAATATTAAATAAGATTATTTATTACACGCTATGACATTTTTTGTACTTTTTATTGCTACCACATGGGCAGTCATCATTTCTGCCCACTTTAATATCTTCAACAGGATATATAGTGCCATCTAAATAACGCCATTGAGTGTTTTCTTTAATAAACTGCGATTTTTCGTGAAGCTCACAAAATAAGTTTTGATAAAAATATTGGGCTTTAAATTCTACAGTACCGGTATCGCCATCATGGCTTGACCCAATTACATCAAGATTTATAAATCGACAGCTGTTAGCAAAATCATTGATTTCTTTAACCGGATTTTCAGCTTGTTTTTCTTTTGCGTAGGTTTGATAAATATATTCTGCATTTTTAATAACATAAGCACTGAATCGTGAGCGCATAAGTTGTTCAGGAGAGTCAGCTTGCTTAACAGATAAGTGAAGCGGCTCGCAGCAATCGGCATAATTGTGCCCACTGCTGCAAAAACATAATGTGGTATTGAGTGAAGTCATAATAATAATACAAAGTCTAAAACATTAGTTTAACAAGCTTATTGGGCGAGTGATATCTCTGTTGTTTGAGACTTTTTAGTAAAACAGTATAGTTTTGTATTCGTTTTACTTAAATCGAACGATAGATTCGTAAGTAGTTGGTTATTAACTATATCGGTCCAGGTAATTACCGCTGCAAAGTTTCCGTTATGTAATGCAGAATTTAATACATACTCTAAATTTACTAGGTGCTTCTGTCTAATAACAAGTAATTTACTTGTATCAATAGAGCATGAGTCAAGTAAAGCTTTGCTAGGTACGTGATCTGGAGCAATTAGTAACGTCCATGCATTAGAGCTATTGTATTGGTGTAATACTTTTAAAAGCTCAAAGGTCGCTGAAATTTCATCTTCAATTTGAATCAAATTCACGCAATCGCTTTGCTCATCTTGTTGGTAACTTTTAACTGTTCTTACGGTAATAGGCTGTAACATAATTTCACTCACTGGGTTTTTATACAGTATTCATATACAGTAGTTTATACAGTGCTTTCGTGCAAGCCTTTTATGCTATTTATTTGTACAGTTATTCAGCTTTTGATCATTGTTTTTATTTTTTTAATTTATAATTCTTTATTAATCAGATTGTTATGGAATTATTTTTGAGAAGGTATTCTAAAAATAAATTTTTGAGCAGTGTCTTCATTTTGGGGTTTTATACTGTATAGGATTATCTTTGTAACCATATACAGTATTTTTAACACTGCATACAGTACTTCTGCCATAGCTAGCTTATGTGTTTTCACTCGTGCGAGGGATCATATGAGAAAACTGGAGTTGGTGAATTTGTTCGTACAAACTTGCCGCATAACATTGAGCATCTTTAAATCGCTTAGTTTCGATATGTTTGCGTATATCTGTAACCGCTGCAGTGGCAGGGGCGTACCCTTGGCTACTTGCTAAGCTTAACCAAGCTACAGCATGAAATACACTTTGTGGCACGCCTTCACCTTTCACAAAAAATAAACCTAAATAAAACTGTGCTCTATGGTTTCCCGCCATTGCAGCAAGTCGCATCCATTTTGCAGCCAATGGAGCTTGATTATTTTTTAAATAATATAGGGCTTTATTTAACGTACTTTGCTCATCTTTTTTATTATCAACGGGCACAGAGGTATTTTCGGGTTGAGTAACAAAACCTAAAATATTATCTAGCTGTTGCTCTAAGTCTTGCTCACAAGGTGTTGTTTTAAGCATATCGGTTCATTTATTATTTTAACTACTTTAACAGTTTAGTATATAGCAAGGTAAAATGTCCTGTAAAAGATAATTTTTATGTTAAAATCTCGCCACTTTTTACTATCACAAGTTTATTATGTTCGAAGCCTTATTTAAACTGAGCGAAAATAATTCAACAGTTAAACGCGAATGCGTTGCTGGCCTAACTACCTTTATAACTATGGTATACATTGTATTTGTAAACCCGGCTATGCTCGCAGAGGCTGGGATGGATCAAGGGGCTGCATTTGTAGCGACATGTATAGCAGCTGCGATAGGCTGTTTTATAATGGGTTTATGGGCTAATTATCCATTAGCATTAGCGCCTGGTATGGGACTAAATGCCTTTTTTACGTATGGTGTCGTATTAGGAATGGGTTATACCTGGCAAGCCGCGTTAGGGGCTGTATTTATGTCGGGTTGTATATTTTTGTTTTTAAGCTTATTTAAAGTCAGAGAGTGGATTATTAATGCCATACCTCTGGTGCTCAAGCGAGCAATCGCAACGGGTATAGGTGCTTTTTTAGCATTAATTGCCCTTAAAAATGCAGGCATTATTGTCTCAAGCCCGGCAACATTAGTACAGTTGGGCGACATTACTTCTCCGGGTCCGTTATTGGCTATATTAAGCTTTTTTGTAATTGCAGCGCTTTTATATCGCGACTTTAAAAGTGGCGTGCTTATTAGTATTTTATTAGTGACTGGCATTGCTCTAAGTTTTGGGCTTGTTGAATATCACGGTGTTATGGCTATGCCACCATCAATAATGCCTACTTTTATGCAGCTAGATTTTGCAGCCGCTTTTGATATATCAATGATGAGTGTTATTTTTGCTTTCTTGTTTGTCGATCTTTTTGATACTTCGGGTACATTAGTTGCGGTAACTCAAAAAGCAGGTTTAGCTGATGAAAAAGGTAACATGCCTCGTTTAGGGCGCGCATTAAGTGCTGACAGCTCAGCAACAATTGCAGGTGCGATGCTAGGTACGTCTACGACTACATCGTATATAGAATCGGTTGCTGGTGTATCTGTTGGCGGACGTACTGGCTTAACAGCTGTAGTTGTAGGCATTTGCTTTTTACTAATGATGTTTTTTGCACCGCTTGCACAAATGGTACCGGCTTATGCTACGGCAGGCGCTATTTTATATGTCGCTGTTCTGATGCTGCAAAATTTAAAGTTTGTAAACTGGGATGATATGACCGATGCAATTCCTGTTACTGTGGTATTACTAATGACACCATTAACGTTTTCGATTGCGCACGGTATTGCACTTGGTTTTATATCTTATACGGCGGTTAAAGTCTTGTGCGGTAAGCAAGATCAAGTCAGTATTAGTGTTTGGATATTAACAGCCTTGTTTGTTTTCAAGTTTGCATTTTTGTCTTAATAGCTAACAAAATGTCCCGTCCTAAAATACGTTGACGGTTTTAATTGAAGGCCAGTAGCTTTTGCTCCTGGCTTTTTTTGTGCACTTGGTTTGGTGTTTTCATTCCTAAACTCAAATGCGGCCTCATTTCATTGTATATTAATATTGATTCTTCGACGAGTTCACGTAGCTCTTTTAGATTTTGGCATTTATAGAGTAAGAACTCCTGTTTCAATATGCCGTTAATACGCTCCGCCAGTGCATTTTGATAGCAGTCATAGCCATCGGTCATTGATGGAATAATGCCATTTTCATTAAGCTTTACTTGATATACCTGCGAGCAATACTGCAACCCTCTATCTGAATGATGAATCGTACTACATTGATACTGACGATTATTGATTGTCATATCTAATGCCTTAACAACATCTGTCGCCTTCATTTCATCACTGAGTTCATAACCCATAATTTTGCGACTATACGCATCAGTTACTAGCGATAGATAGTGAACACCTTGCTCTGATTGAACATAGGTTATATCGCTTACAAAAACCTCTTCTGGCCGCGATGGCTGCACATCTTTTAGCAAGTTAGGATGCTTTTTCATCCAATGTTTACTAAACGTAGTTTTAGTGTAACTACGCTTAGGTTTAACCAATAAACGTTCATTTTTCAAATAACTAAAAAAAGCGTCTCGACCTAAACTTATGCCTCGCTCTATGAATTTTGGTTTAAGTAAAAAATACAACTTTCTTCCACCTAAGCGCGGCATAAAACGTCGTATTTCCAATACCATCGCTTTAACTGGTGCTAGTTCAATAGCACGCAGTTTAGCTCTGCTCTCTCGTTGATATATCGCTTGTCTCGTTATACCAAGCAGCATGCAAGCACGTTCTAAGCTAACTATTTTTTGCTTTTGAAGGCTTCTTGCTCCTTGGCAATATACTTTTTTCGAAGGCTTGTTCCATGCTCAGCGTCAAGAATATTAACCACTTCATTGAGTAACAGGTTACGTAAGTGCTCATCTTCAAGCTCTCGCTCGAGGCGTTTTATTTTTTGAGCGGGACTTTCTTTGGCTTTAGGTGATGTAGGCATAGTTATCTTAGGTGATTGAGTCCAATCCATCTTACCGTGTTTTCTTAACCAAGTAAGCACGGTAGAACGACCTTGTATGCCATAAATTTTTTGGGCTTGTTTATAAGTCATATCGCCTTTTTCTACAGCGTCCACAACTTGTAATTTAAAGCCTAATGAATAATCTCGTTGTGTTCGTTTGATCGGTGTATTATTTGACTTGGTCATAATAAATCCTAAATGTGTAAACACATTTCAGGACGAGACAAAAAATACAAAAAAGCCTGCACAAATTTTAATTTGTGCAGGCTTTTTTAATGCTTTTATAAAAGCACTACCATTTCTTTTTAGGAGCAAACAGTATATCTAAGTCGTCTTGCTCTTCTTCTGTTTTCTTTTTAAGTGCGCTTGCATTAGAAGCTCTAAGTTCAACACTAATTGCCTCTAAGTAACCCTCAACTTCTAGCCGTTTTGTTGTTACATATTCATCAGAGTAGGTAACTGCGCTGAGTGTTGCCTGCGCTTTTTCAAAGTACTGTCTTGCAGAGCCAACCATACTGGCTGAGCGGGCAGACAAGCCACGTTTTATTTGGCTTTCAATATTAATACGCAGTTGTAGTTTTTCGAGACGTTTATCTTCTAAAACAAAAACTTGGCTATCAATACGACCTTTGCTGTGTTCAGAGCGTAAAATTGAGCGTAATTTTTTAATGCCCTGAATTAGGCCTACAAGTTGTTTGTCATTACTCGGTAGCGTTAAAGCTTCATTGCTATTATCTTGAACTGGATTAGATAAGTGCGTTTTTGCTTCACTTAAGCGGCTTTTAAGTGCTTTAGATGTTTGCGAGTTAGTAACCATTGTATTTAAGGCTTCGTAAATACGGCGCTGTAATGTACGAATTAGATTTTCAGAAAGGGGGATGTTAGCACTATTCATTAGTGCCTCTTCTGTTTCTTCTATTATAGCTTTTTGTTTTGTAAGCTCTTTACGGCGTTCTGCCTCTTGTTTTTCTTTGTGTTGTTGTACAGCACTTACCCAAAGTGCAATCACAATCAATGCAACTATAAGCACTATTATAATAGAAACGATCATGGTGTAATTCTCGGATATATAACCTAATTATTTAATCTTACATTAAATATACGTTAACAGGGTAGCTTTGCGCCGATTAACTTAAAAAATATACCAAAAAATTGATAGGTTGAGCTCTTTATAAACTGCAGTAAGCCTAAGGGCTTATAAACTAAAGCTGAATAATCATCGCTACCTGAAGCATATTTATTATGCTAGCCTTGAGCTCTAATCAGATAATTGCACACCTAAAGACCTAAAGTGCTATTTTACGTAAATAACACTTGGTTTTAAGCGGTATTGCCTTTATAAATAATATGAATAATAACGTTAAAATTTGCAGCCATGAAATTACAACAACTCAGATACATCGTAGAAGTACAAAATCATAAATTAAATGTTTCAGCGACTGCTGAGAGTTTATTTACCTCGCAGCCAGGAATTTCTAAACAAGTACGCATGTTAGAAGATGAGTTGGGTGTGCAAATTTTTGGTCGCAGTGGTAAGCATTTAACGCATGTAACCGGTGCCGGCGAAGATATTATTAATATTTCTCGTGAAATACTCTCTAAAGTAGAAGGTATTAAAGCCGTTGCTAATGAGCATACGCTACCTGATCAAGGTAAGTTAAATATTGCTACAACACATACCCAAGCTCGTTATGCTTTGCCTAACGTAATTCAAGGGTTTATGAAAAAATACCCTGCGGTATCGCTTCATATGCACCAAGGTACTCCACAGCAAATATCGGATGCTGCAGCACGCGGTGATGCCGATTTTGCTATTGCAACAGAAGCACTGCATTTGTATTCAGATTTAGTTATGCTGCCTTGCTACCATTGGAATCGCAGTATTGTTGTCGCTAAAGACCATCCGTTGGCTAAAAAGGCAAATAGTTTAACCGTTGCTGATATTGCTCAATATCCACTCATTACATATGTATTTGGTTTTACGGGCCGCTCAGAGTTAGATAAAGCGTTTAGCGCACACGGGCTTGAACCACACATTGTATTTACCGCAACCGATGCTGATGTTATAAAAACATACGTACGACTGGGTTTAGGAGTTGGTGTTGTTGCTTCAATGGCGATAGATCAAGTAAGCGATACCGATTTAGTGTGTATTGATGCAAGCCACTTATTTGAAGCTAGTACGACCAAGATTGGTTTTAGAAAGGGCAGCTTTTTACGTACTTATATGTATGATTTTATCGAACGTTTTGCACCGCACTTAACTAAAGAGCGAGTAGAGCGAGCAAGCTTATTACGTAACCAAGATGACGTAGATAAGTTATTTGCAGATATAGAGTTACCCGTTAAATAATGTCACTACATTAAATGAATAATAAAAAAGCCGCCTATTTTAAAAATAGGCGGCTTTTTCTTTTTATAGCGAGCTGATTAACATTCGATAATATTAACAGCCAATCCACCGCGAGCGGTTTCTTTATATTTAGTTTTCATATCGTTACCAGTTTCAAGCATGGTTTTAATCACTTTATCAAGTGATACCTTTTGCTCGCCACTGCCACGTATAGCTAAACGTGAAGCGTTAATTGCTTTAATAGCGCCCATTGCATTACGTTCAATACACGGTACTTGTACTAAGCCACCAACAGGGTCGCACGTTAGGCCTAAATTATGTTCCATACCAATTTCTGCCGCGTTTTCTACTTGCACAACATTGCCACCAACAATTTCTGTTAATGCGCCTGCAGCCATAGAGCACGCAACGCCGACTTCACCTTGGCAACCTACTTCGGCACCCGATATAGAGGCATTCTTTTTATATAAAATACCAATAGCAGCAGCGGTTAATAAATAACGCGTGGCTATATCGCGGTCTACTTCTTTCACAAATGTGTGATAGTACATAAGCACAGCCGGTAAAATACCCGCAGCACCATTAGTTGGTGCGGTAACTACACGGCCACCTGCAGCGTTTTCTTCGTTTACGGCAAGGGCAAATAAATCAACCCAGTCCATTGCACGAAGCGGGTCGTTACTGACCTCTATATTTAGTTTTAAGTATAAGCTGGGCGCACGGCGTTTTACTTTTAAGCCGCCAGGTAAAATACCTTCGGTGCGCATACCACGGTCAATACAAGCCATCATTACTTTCCAAATATGGAACAATGTGTCTTTTACTTCGTCTTCAGTGCGCAGTGTTTTTTCGTTTTTCATCATCAAGGTAGAAACACTAAACCCAGACTCTTTACACATCTCTAGTAGTTCTTTTGCGCTACCAAATGGGAAGGGGGCTGGATTTTCTTCTCTAATATCGAGGGCTGCCTGTTTTTCGTTTTCAAACTCTTCGTCGGTAACAATGAAGCCACCGCCAATAGAGTAATATACTTTGCTGTAAACTTTTTCGCCGTTGTTTGAAGCGATAATTTCCATTGCATTAGAATGCTTAGGCAGTGTTTTACGACGATGAAAAACAATAGCACCTTGTTTTGGAAACTTAGCTTTGTGTGTTTTGTTTAGATAAATAACCTGATCTTTTTCGATGGTTGCTAAAATGTCGTCGACTAAATCGGCATCAATTGTTTCAGGATCGTAACCGGCTAAACCAAGAATTACGGCTTTACCCGAGCCATGGCCAACACCTGTTTGACCAAGAGAGCCATAAAGCTCTACTTTAATATCGGTAACATTTGCTAATAATTGTTGTTCTTGTAGGTCATTAACAAATAAGCGTGATGCGCGCATTGGGCCAACGGTGTGTGATGACGAAGGGCCAATACCAATGCTAAACATATCAAATGCACTGATCATAATGTGTGTGTCTCTACTTTGTTTTATCAGCACGAAGCTGCTCTTTGAACGGTCGAGCATGATAACGTGGAATTGTGATTGTGTAACTACTAATAACGAAGATTTAAACTGGTAAGGCGAGTTGTTTTGTAAAGTTTTTTATAATGCTTGCAGTCGCACCCCAAAGTAAACCATGCGGCGTTTTAAAACCTTGCAAAATAACCGTTTTCCCAAATCGTTGAAAAGGTAAGGGTTGCCAGTTAGCTTCGTTATTTAACTCAGTGACAGAGAGCAAAAAGCTCGCTTGTACTTCATTATAGTCATTTTCCCAGGTGGTGTCTTTTTTGAGTAAACCTACATAGGGGCTAATACTAAAACCCGTTAAGGTTGAATACTCAGGTAAGTGACCTAATACATTAACGTTGCTTTGGGCAATATTTAGCTCTTCTTTTAGTTCGCGAAGGGCTGTGGTGCGAAG
The DNA here is from genome assembly GCF_030408075.1 of Pseudoalteromonas sp. APC 3358. Lineage (NCBI taxonomy): Bacteria > Pseudomonadati > Pseudomonadota > Gammaproteobacteria > Alteromonadales > Pseudoalteromonadaceae > Pseudoalteromonas > Pseudoalteromonas sp. APC 3358. The sequence continues at coordinate 310,814 of NZ_JASDCE010000004.1, read as the reverse complement.
GGTAATGTCGCTTACTTCAAACTTACCTCCGGGCAAACAAATCTCCCCAGGGTGATGGTGTAAATAAGTAGGGCGTTTACACAGTAAAATATGTGCATGGTTATCTATATCAATAATTGGCAGCATAACAGCGCTAGCGCGTTTTTTACGTGTGTCTTTTAATTGATTTGGCGCAGCTGTAGGACTTAACAGAAAACGCGCCATAATGTGCTCACTATTCAAAGCGACCTACTGTTTTAGTAAAGGAAGAATTTTATTTACTTTATCGTATGTTTCTTGATATTCCAATTCGACTTTAGAATCAGCGACTATTCCGCCACCTGCCCAGCAGTAAATTTGCGCTTTGTGGCACACCAAGGTGCGAATAGTGATACTCGTATCCATATTTCCACATGCACTTAAATAACCAATTGAACCACAATAAATGCTGCGGCGATGCGGTTCTAATTCTTCAATTATTTCCATCGCTCTAATTTTGGGCGCACCGGTGATTGAGCCACCCGGGAAAGCCGCTTTTAGCTGATCGACCGCTGTTTTACCTTCATCAAGTTCTGAGGTTACCGTGCTTACTAAATGATGCACTGCCGGAAAGCTTTCAATAGCAAAAAGGGAAGGGACGTGAACGCTGCCTGGTTTTGCTACTTTGCCTAAGTCGTTACGCAGTAAATCGACAATCATTACATTTTCAGCGCGATCTTTAGCTGATGCTGCGAGTATTTGCGCTTGGCGTTGATCCTCTAGTGCATCTGCTTTTCGCGGCAGTGTGCCTTTAATTGGCTTGGTTTCTACAACGTTATTGTTTACAGATATAAAGCGCTCAGGAGAAATTGATAAAATAGCCCCTTGAGGGTGATTTATAAAGCTCGAAAATGGCGCTTTATTTGCTTCACGCAGTTTAATGTAAGCTGCCCAAGGAGAGCCTTCAAACTGAGCGTTAAAGCGCTGCGCTAAATTGATTTGGTAACAATCGCCACTTTTTAAATACTCCTCAATTTGGGCAAACTTTGCAGCGTACTCCGTTTCGCTCATATTTGATTGCCAGTCGCTGTTTAGGGCATAGGACTGCGTATTAACTTGGGAGTTAGCGTGTGTATTTAAGTATTGCTCATAAAGCGCTAATCGATTGGTGTTTGGCTGCGATACATAAAACCAGCTTTGTTGCTGCTTGTCGTAAATAAGGGCATCTAAGTAAAGGCCAATAGCCATTTGGGGAAGATTAATATCTTCAATAGCACGAGTGGGGATATTTTCAATTGTACGGCCTAGGTCGTAGCCAAAGTAGCCAAGCCAGCCGCCGTTAAAGGGTAAATCGTAACCGGCTTTTGTTTTATCAAGATGCGAAAGCTCATTATTCATAATTTCAAAGCAGTTATCACTACTTTCTATATTATTTAAAAAGCTTTTATTATTTTTTACTTCAAGGGTACTTTGCGGCTCAATGGCAATAATATCAAAACGGCTGTTTATATGATTACTATTTGCAGAATCTAATAGAATTGCATAAGGCAAATGTGAAAAATGCGCAAAAACGTCAATGCAGTTTTGTGTTATGCCTAATTTAATACAATTTTTTTTATTGTTTAGCATTTACTGCCCCTTTAAGAACTGGCTCGAAACGGGCTGGGAGGGTATCATAAGTCAAATTTTTTGGCAGCACTAAGCTGTAAAAAACAGTGCAAACCACCGTCACCGGTTTGATTTAGATTACGCGACAACGCGTAACGGTAACTTAAGGAACCACTATGAGTACAATTTGTCAGCAAGACTTTATTGATAGCATTGAAGATGCATTGCAATATATTTCGTTCTATCACCCACTTGATTTTGTTCAAGCTCTCGAAAAAGCTTACAACAAAGAACAAAGTAAAGCGGCTAAAGACGCCATTGCACAAATTTTAATTAACTCACGCATGTCGGCTGAAGGCAAGCGTCCACTTTGCCAAGATACCGGTATTATTACCTGTTTTGTTAAAGTAGGTATGGATGTTAAGTGGGATAAAACAGATTTAACCGTTCAACAAATGGTTGATGAAGGTACTCGTCGTGCATATTTGAATCCAGATAACCCTTTACGTGCATCTATTGTTGCAGACCCTGCTGGCACGCGTAAAAACACGAAAGATAATACGCCTTCGGTTGTGCATATTGATTTAGTAGCGGGTGGTAAAGTAGAAGTAATGGTTGCGGCTAAAGGCGGCGGCTCTGAAAACAAAAGTAAAATGGTTATGTTAAACCCGTCAGATGATGTTGCTGAATGGGTAGAAAAAACACTACCAACAATGGGTGCTGGTTGGTGTCCGCCAGGCATGCTAGGAATAGGTATTGGTGGTACGGCTGAAAAAGCGGCAGTAATGGCTAAAGAGTCGTTAATGGACCCGGTTGATATCCATGAACTAATGGAACGCGGTGCAGAAACAACAGAAGAAAAACTACGTTTAGAAATTTTTGACCGTGCTAATAAATTAGGTATTGGTGCACAAGGGTTAGGCGGTTTAACAACGGTTGTTGATGTTAAAATTAAAACAGCACCAACGCATGCGGCTTCAAAACCTGTAGTAATGATCCCTAACTGTGCGGCAACTCGCCATGTACATTTTACACTTGACGGTTCTGGCCCTGCTAATTTAAAAGCACCTAAGCTAGAAGATTGGCCACAAGTAACATTTGAAGTGGGCGAAGGCACACGTCGCGTTGACTTAAATACACTGACTAAAAAAGATGTTCAAGAATGGAAAATGGGCGAAACTGTTTTACTTTCGGGCACTATTTTAACAGGTCGTGATGCAGCGCATAAACGTCTGCAAGATATGATCAATTCAGGTGAAGGTTTACCAAAAGGCGTAGACTTTGATAATAAATTTATTTATTACGTAGGCCCTGTGGATGCGGTACGTGATGAAGCAGTAGGTCCTGCAGGCCCTACAACGGCAACTCGCATGGATAAATTTACCGATATGATGCTAGAAAAAACAGGCATTGTAGGCATGATTGGTAAAGCTGAACGTGGACCTGCAACTGTTGAGTCTATTAAAGAGCATAAATCTGTTTATTTAATGGCTGTAGGCGGCGCAGCTTACTTAGTATCTAAAGCGATTAAAAAAGCACGCGTAGTTGCTTTTGAAGATTTAGGTATGGAAGCTATTTACGAATTTGAAGTAGAAGATATGCCAGTGACCGTTGCAGTAGACAGTGAAGGCGCTAATGCGCATACACAAGGTCCTGCAATCTGGAAAGCTAAAATAGAAGAGCTTGATAGTAAACTAAAATAACGTAAGTTATGCTTTTAAAAGCGAGCCTAGTGCTCGCTTTTTTGTTTTTTTAAATAGAGTCATTACCAAGTTTACAGCTCTGACCAGTTTGCGAAAAAGCTCACTTTTTACTGAAAACCTATAGGCAGCAGTACGTGGCGGGCAAGCAGCACTTGTATATTAAACTTTACACGCAATAGTTGTGTTACGTTCACGTAAACGTAAGTTGGTGTGGTTGTTCTATTTATAGTTTTTAAAACTTACAAATGACGATTTTGTGAATTTTTTATCTATACAATAGTTTTAATTCGGTTATTTAATTTAAGCTTGATGTTTTCATTGGTTTTATCTTCTGCGAGTATAGCGAACTCGAATATGAAGTGATAAAGTCTCGGCAATTTCCAGCGCGCATACCCTCTCACGGGTTAACTATTTCGGAGTATTTTAAGTGGCTGTGTTTAATCGAGTTGAATTTGATAACCATGAACAAGTGGTTTTTTGTTCTGATGAAGAGTCGGGTTTAAAAGCAATTATTGCTGTACATAATACCAACCTAGGTCCTGCTGTTGGCGGATGTAGAATGTGGGATTATGCGAACGACGAAGATGCTGTTTACGACGTGCTACGTTTATCAAAGGGCATGACTTATAAAAATGCAGTTGCGCGCTTACCATTTGGTGGTGGTAAATCTGTAATTATAGGTAACGCGAAAGAAATTAAATCTGAGCAATTATTCCGTGCATTTGGCCGCCAGTTAGAGCGATTAAATGGCAGCTATTACTCAGCAGAAGATGTAAACATTACATGTGCTGATGTAGCTATTATGAATAAAGAAACTAATTACGTACTGGGTCTTGAAGGTAAAAGTGGTAACCCATCGCCATTTACAGCATATGGTACGTTTTTAGGAATTAAAGCAGCGCTACAGCATCAACGTGGTCATCAAGATTTTGCAGGTGTGAAAGTGGCTGTTCAAGGTTTAGGTGCTGTTGCATATGGTTTATGTAAGCATTTAGCCGATGCGGGCGCTGAGTTGTTTGTAACTGACATTAACCAAGCTGCAATTGATCGCGTAGTTAATGATTTTGGCGCGACTGCGGTTGGCATTGATGAAATTTACGACTTAGATGTTGATGTTTATGCACCTTGTGCATTAGGTGCAACTATTAACGATTTAACGATACCGCGTTTAAAAGCGACTATTATTGCAGGCTGTGCTAATAATCAGCTGGCAGAGTCTCGCCACGGTGAAGTTATTCGTGAAAAAGGCATTTTATATGCACCAGATTACGTAATTAACGCTGGTGGTATTATTAATGTTTATTACGAAACAGCGCCAGAAGGTTACAGTGCAGCAGCGTCTAATAAACATGTTGAAGGTATTTTTAATACGTTAACTGAAATCTTTGCCCGTAGCGAAAAAGAGCAAAAATCAACGCATTTAATTGCTGACGAATTAGCGCAAGAGATCATTAAAAACGGTCTGTGATCTAAGTTCTAATTTATATAAGGGTGTGCAATTGCACACCTTTTGTTTATCTGTAAGTTAAGGGGTGTTGATCTTTGCGGATTTAACCTTGAAAGATCAACAGACCCTAATGCAATTATTACTGAACAGCGGTACACTTTGTTTTTAATTTTGTGCGGCAAATTATGACTCCCTCAACCTCTCTCATGCAGCCTATCGATTTAGATAATTGGCCTAGAAAGCAACACTTTGAATTATTTAAACACTTTTCTCAGCCTTATTTTAATGTGTGTGTGCGTTTAGATGCTCAAGCACTTTACGACTATTGCAAAACCAATCAATTTTCTTTTTTTCAAGCGTATGTATATTGCACCTTAAAAGCGTGCCATGAGTACGATTCAATAATGCTACGTATAATAGATAATCAACCATGGTTACTTAATAGTGTTCGCGCAAGTGTGGTTGAGTTGTCTGAAAACGATACGTTTGTTTTTAGTTATTTTAACAGCACAGGCGAGTTTAAAGAGTTTGCAAATCATGCAAGTGACGTAAGCAAAAAAGCGAAACAACAGCCGTTATTTTCTGATGCATTTGCCCAAACAGAAGGGCAGGCCGACTTAATTCATATATCTGTTTTGCCGTGGCTGAATTTTAGTGCGTTTTCGCATGCATTTAGTGAAGGGGAGAGTTTAGGCATTCCTAAATTTGTATTTGGTCAGTTTGATAAACACACAGGTACAATGCCTTTAGCTATCGATGTACACCACTCATTAATGGATGGTTTGCACGTAGCGAAATTTATAAACACATTGCAGGGTACATTTGACTCCTTTTGCAAAGGTTAACTCTAAACACATCATCTACCGGCAGTGCAAAGTAGTAATTAACCTGAACTCTGGATAATAAATCTATAAGCAATACGATGTGAATTATTTTATATTCAAATACATAACCTTGTATGCTTGAAAAGCACGTGTGCTGGACATATTTATATACCATACCTTAGCTCAGGAAATCCCCATGATAAATGGACTGTTAATTGTTGTTTTAATTCTTTTTGTGGTGATTTTCTGGCGTTGGCCATCAATTCAAAACCGATTATGGCGCAGTAAATATAAAGACTTTGCTTTAAATTCGCAGCAAAAAGATATTTTACTGCGTTGCATGCCCATCTATAAAAAAATGACCGACGCCGACAGAGAAAAATTAGAGCGACATATTACGTGGTTTTTAAACGAAAAACGCTTTGTCGGTTGTGATGGCTTAAGACTAACGTCTGCAATGAAGTTAATTGTTGCCGCCGATGCGTGTGTATTAGTACTCAATAAACCGTGGCCGTTATATAGAAATGTAAAAGAAATTTTATTATACCCAAGTGCTTATTATGCTCCGCAATCAACTCGCGATAGTGCAGGACTTGTGAGTTACCATAATACGGTAAGACTAGGCGAGTCATGGCCTGGCGGCACACTCGTTTTAAGCTGGCATGATGTACTTGAGGGTAATCGTTTACCAAGTGATGGACATAACCTGGTATTTCATGAGTTTGCGCATCAACTCGATCAAGAAACAGGTAAAACAACGGGCACACCCATTTTAAAAAGCTCAGCAGATTACAAAGAGTGGGGCAGGGTATTTAGCCGCGCCTTCACTCAGTTAAAAAGCCATGTTGCCTATAGCATGCCGCATGTTATTCACAGTTATGGTGCGACTAACGAAGCTGAGTTTTTTGCTGTACTCACCGAAACCTTCCTCGAAAAACCCGCAGAGCTTCGCCGATACGATCCTGAAATTTATAGTATGCTAGTTAATTACTATCAATTTGACCCTATTGTTTGGCATTAAACCTACATAAACCGCGCTTTATCATATAACGCTGGCAAGTTGCGTTTGTTTTTGTTGCAATCATGTGAAATAGTTTTTACTGCAACAATAACAAGCGAGAAACGCATGAAAAAAATGCTTCATACAGTATTGGCGCTGTCGGTGTCATTAGCGATAGGGCAGGTAAATGCCGCTGAAAAAGACGAACAAAAATGGCAAGTAGATTCACCTAAGGGGCAATTTGTTGACGCTGCAATTAGCGTTGAGCAGGGCACATGGATGAATATAGATATTAGCCCTGATGGTAAAACCGTGGTGTTTGACTTACTTGGCGATATTTACACTATGCCAATGAGTGGTGGTACAGCTACAAAGCTCACCTCTGATATTGCATGGCAAATGCAACCACGTTTTAGTCCTAACGGCAAAAGTATTGCGTTTACCTCCGACCAAGGTGGTGGCGATAACATTTGGATAATGGACTTAAATGGTGAAAATCAACACGCTGTTACCGATGAAACCTTTAGATTACTAAATAGTCCTGCATGGAGTCCTGATGGCGACTACTTAGTTGCGCGTAAACACTTTACAGCTAGCCGCTCATTGGGAGCAGGTGAAGTGTGGTTGTATCACAAAGCGGGTGGCAAGGGCGTACAGCTTACAAAACGCGAGAACGATCAAAAAGATTTAGGTGAGCCAATGTTTTCACCTGATGGTCGTTATGTATACTTTTCGCATGATGCAACACCCGGTAAAACCTTTCATTATTCAAAGGATTCTGTAGCGGGCATTTATAAAATTAAGCGCTACGACCGTGAAACGGGTGAAATTGAAACTGTAATCGATACGATGGGCGGTGCTATTAGGCCTACACCATCACCAGATGGTAAAAAGCTTGCTTATATAAAGCGTGATGACTTTCAAACTAGCTTGTATTTATATGACTTAACTAGCGGTGAGCACACTAAGCTTTACGATAAGCTTGAGCGAGATATGCAAGAAACATGGGCTATTCATGGTGTATACCCAACCATTGCATGGACCCCCGATAACGAAGAGTTAGTATTTTGGGCTGGTGGTACAATTCACAAGCTAGATGTTGCAGACAAATCCGTTAAAACCATTCCTTTTAAAGTGCAAACTACTAAAAAAATTCAAAAAGCGGTGCGCTTTACACAAAACTTAGATACTGATGAGTTTGATGTAAAAATGCTGCGTAATGTGCAAGTAAGCCCAGATGGCGAAACGGCAATTTTTGAAGCGCTTGGGCATATTTATAAACGTAATTTAGAGTCGGGTAAAATTAAGCGTTTAACAAAGCAAACTGATCATTACGAATTATTTCCACAGTACTCTCGCGATGGTAAAAAAATAGTTTACACCACATGGGATGATAACAAACAAGGGTCTGTAAGAGTGGTTTCTGCGCGCAGTGGTCGTGGCGATACAATTACTAAAGAGCCCGGGAAATATGTAGAGCCTGCGTTTAGTCCAGATGGGAAAACGGTTGTTTATCGAAAAGCCACGGGGGGCAGTATTTTAAACCCTAAATGGTCACTTAACCCTGGTATATATAGCGTAAGCGCAAAAGGCGGTAAAAGTGAGCTTATTTCAAAAAGTGGTTATCAACCACAATTTGGAGATGCAAACGATCGCGTTTTTATAATGAGTCCTTGGCCAAAACCAACGCTAAGTGTAGTTGAGCTTGAAAGTAAAAAAGTTCGTAAACTGTACGAGTCAGAACATGCGACAGAATTTAGAGTATCACCAGATGGGCAATATCTCGCTTTTGCTGAGCGATTTAAAGTATTTGTAACACCGTTTGTTCAAAGTGGTAAAACAATTAATATTGGGCCTAAAGACAGTCAATTTCCAATAGAGCAGTTATCGGTACGTGCTGGTGAAAACATTAGCTGGAGTGCTAAGAGCAACAAACTTTATTGGACATTAGGGCCTGAGCTTTATCATGCAAGCCTTGTGGGGATGTTTGCTATTAACAAAGCCGAAGATGCCGACTTTAAAGTGAAAAGTGGCGATAATATCGGTTTCAGTAAAAAAATGGCAGAGCCTAAAGGTATGATTGCGCTCACTGGTGCAAAAATTATAACTATGGACGGCGAAAAGGTTATTGAAAATGGTGTAATTATCACTGATGGCAAGCATATTAAAGCAATTGGTACAGCCAGCGATATAAGCATTCCTAAAAGTGCTGAGGTTATTGATGTAACAGGTAAAACTATTATGCCTGGTATTGTTGATGCTCATGCACATGGCTCGCAAGCAAGTGACGAAATTATACCTGAGCAAAACTGGAAAAACTTTGCAGGTTTAGCGCTAGGTGTTACTACAATTCACGATCCATCAAACGATACCTCTGAAATATTTACCGCAAGCGAAATGCAAAAGGCAGGCATGATTGTTGGCCCGCGTATTTTCTCAACCGGTACTATTTTATATGGCGCAAATATGCCAGGTTATACGTCGCATATTGACTCGTTAGACGATGCTAAATTTCATTTAGAGCGCCTTAAAAAAGTAGGGGCGTTTAGTGTTAAATCGTATAACCAGCCACGCCGAGAGCAGCGCCAACAAGTTATTGAAGCAGGCCGGATGCTTGAAATGATGGTTGTCCCTGAAGGTGGCTCATTATTACAACATAACTTAAGTATGATTGTAGATGGACACACAGGTATTGAGCATTCAATCCCTGTAGAGCATATATACGACGATATAAAGCAGTTATGGTCGCAAAGTGATGTAGGTTACACACCTACGCTTGTAGTGGCTTATGGTGGCATTTGGGGTGAGAACTACTGGTACGATAAAACTGATGTGTGGAATCACCCGCGTTTAAGTAAATTTGTGCCAAAAAATCAATTATTACCACGCTCTATGCGCCGCATTAAAGCGCCCGATCATCACTATAATCACTTCAATAACGCACGCGTTGCTGCTGAGCTACAAGACCTAGGTGTATTAGTTAACTTAGGTGCTCACGGTCAGCGTGAAGGCTTAGGTGCACACTGGGAGATGTGGATGTTTGCACAAGGCGGAATGACATCACTTGAAGCTATACGTGCATCAACACTCGATCCGGCTAAGTATTTAGGGCTTGATAAAAACGTAGGCTCCCTTGAAGTGGGCAAACTGGCAGATTTAATGGTTATAGATGGCGATCCGCTTAAAAATATTCGAGATTCGGATAAAGTAGATTACACCATGATCAATGGTCGATTATTCAATGCCGAAACAATGAATGAAGTGGGTAAAAAAGAGCGCGAACCACTTTACTTCGAAAAGTTATAATTTATTTTGATCTTTTGAAAGCGGCTACATAGCCGCTTTTTTTAGTCTTACTCAACTTATAAGGCTCTATTTTTTTGATTAAATGGTGCAATTAAGGTTGGAAGACGATAATTAATATAATTTTTAGATATTTTTTAGCAAATAACGCACATAAAAAAACCGCTTAACGCGGTTTCTTTTAAAAATCATAAATGTTGATTAAACAACACCGCGCGGTAAGCGACAGTCATGATCTTTACGAGCTAAAATTACAATCCAAAGTTCTTCCGCTGTGTAACCTTCTTCGTTTTCGGTAACAACAGTGAATGGCGCTTTTTTCTGTGCTTTAACAGGCGCAGCTGCTTTTGGTTTTTTCGTTTTAGTTGTTTTACCAGAGTTTAACTTTTTAGTAAGCTCTGCTACGTCAGCTAGGCGTAAATTTTTACCGCCATCAATGCTGTACCAACCAGGTTTAGTTGTGATTTCAGGTTTTTTACCATTGGCAGTTTCGTACGCTGCTTCAAAGGCAGATAACACTTCTGTTTTGTCTAGTTTGCTCATCAGAGACCCTATACGTTGTGAACACAGATAAAGAAGAGGTATTTATACCTATTTTAAAACAGTTTTTCAATTTTTTGCGATTTTCCTTCCATTTTAGGGCTATAAACGCCAAAATTTGCACAAAATTCAGTGCTAAGTAAGGTAAGTTATATGCAACGTAGAGAATTTAACCAACTCCTAAATGACATTTTAAAACCTCATTTAATTAAAGATTTTTGCCCAAATGGCTTACAAGTTGAAGGTAAAAACGAAATTAAAAAAATTGTGACGGGTGTAACCGCAAGTCAAGCTTTAATAGATGCTGCCATTGAGCAACAAGCAGATGCTATTTTGGTTCACCATGGATTTTTTTGGAAAGGGGAATCCCAACCAATAACGGGAATGAAAAAGCGTCGTATAGGTGCGTTATTAGCACACGATATTAATTTATTTGGCTATCACTTACCACTCGATATTCATCCAGCAGTTGGCAATAACGCGCAACTTGCAAAGTTATTGGATATTGAAATTGAAACAGGGCTAGAGCCAACTTCAAATAGCGTAGCAATGAAAGGGCGTTTAAAAACACCATTAAGTGGTGAAGATTTTGCAGATAAAATTGCAAAAGTGCTAAATCGAACCCCACTCACAAGTTTAGTACGTTCAGCTAAAATTGAAACCATTGCACTGTGTACTGGTGGTGGGCAAGGGTATATTGATTTAGCTGCAGAGCAAGGTATTGATGCTTATTTAACGGGTGAGGCATCGGAGCAAACAATTCATAGTTCTCGTGAGCAAAACATTGATTTTTTTGCCGCAGGGCATCATGCAACAGAGCGCTATGGTGTAAAAGCTCTGGGTGAGTTACTTGCTCAAGAGCATGGTTTTGATGTGACATTTATAGACATAGATAACCCAGTTTAACTAGGCTATCTATTAGTTAACCTGAACGCTACTTGAGATAGATTTATTATCTAGAGTTCAGGTTAGTTAGACGAAATGAGCTACAGTGCCTCTGGATCTATCCAGCGGCGCAAACTTATCCATGTGTTTCCTACTACTTCGTGACTGTATTGCGTAACCACTAGTAAGGCATGAGCATTGGGAATAAACTGTTTGCTCCATGGAAGTGCAGCAAAATTATGATAATCAGTGGCTGCGGTTATGACTTCAATACCTTGAGCATTAAATAAGTCTTTTGCGCGTGGCATGTGCAGTACAGATGTTACTAGTGCAACTTTAAAGTCGACTAATTTTGATGCCAGTAACTTAGCTTCTTCACCTGTATCCATTGCTTTTGGGTTTTGGAATATACGACTCTTATTAACACCTAAACTAATTGCCGTTTGATACATAAGCCCGCTATTAGTGGTATTTTGATAACCCCCGCCTGACACTATAAGCTCTGCATTAGGGTAGTGCTTTGCTAGCTTTACACCTTCTACTAAGCGCGTTAGTGCACAATTACCTAATTGATTATTAGCACTGAGTGCAGGGTTTGGGTTTATATCGCAACCTAGTACAACTATTTTGTCTATTTTTGGATGCTTTAGGGTATTAAATGCAAGCGACGCAGGTTCATTATTTTGGATAATTAAATTGGCGACAAAGGGCGTGCTCAATGCAAGTAATACAATTAAGCTTAAAGTAGATAAGAAGAGAGCTGATTTGCGGCCTTTAAATGCGAGTAGGAGCATCAGGCACGCAAATAAACCAAATAGAGGCAGTGGCATAAGTAAGCCACCAATCATTTTTTTAATAACAAACATAAGAGTTAAACGCTGTAGAGTTAATTACAGCGATATTACTCATTATATTGATGATTATCGACCGTTATTTAGCTTACACGTATTTAAAAAGTGACGATAAACAGGATTATCTTTCATGTCTTTTTTCATCGCTAAATACATAGGACGAGTAAGGCCAAGAGCGCCCAAAGGAATTGATTTAATTAAGCCTTGGCTTTCATAAGGTGTAACTAGCCAATCAGGTAAAGCGGCAACACCCATGCCGGCACTTACTAGTTGAAAAATAAGTAATCCTTGGTCAACCGTTTTTAACGTACCGTCAAAACGAGCATTTTGAATGAAATGCTTAAATATATCTTGGCGTTCACGCGGGATAGGGTATGAAATAATAGTTTCGTTTTTTAAATCAAGCGCTGTTACATACGCTTTTTTAGCAAGTTCATGATCCGGTGCCACAATAAGCTTCAATTTAAAATCAAATAAGTGCGCGTATTCTAATGTGTCGGGTTCACGTATGTCAGATGTTAAAACTAAATCGAGCTCATCGCTTAGTAAGTCAGGAATAGCGTCGTAACTAAAGCCGCGCTCGTAATCAATTTTTATATCAGGCCAAAAGTTATTAAATTCTTTAATAGTAGGCAATAACCAATGAAAACATGCATGGCATTCCACACTTAAACGCAGTTGAGAAATAGGCTGATTTAGGCTTTCTTTCAAACGGCATTTAGTCGCTTCCATTTTTGGTAATATTTCGTGAGCCAACTCAAGTAATAGCATTCCCTGAGGGGTAAAGCGGACTGGTTGAGTTTTACGCTCAAATAATTGGCAATCTAATTTATTCTCTAAATCTTTGATTTGATGAGATAAAGCAGACTGTGTCAAAAATAACTCTCGTGCTGTATTAACCAAAGATCCTGTTTCTTTTAGGGTTGCTATGGTTTTTAAATGTTTAATACCAATCATCTTTAAAAATTCTCATGGGAAAAGTGAGTTCAGCTCAGATTAACCACATACTACGCCTATACAAAAAACGTTTCAACGTCTAGATGGCTAAAAGTTTGCGATTTATTGTGGTTTATTGCAGTTTGTTGCTATGAATCGCGAAAATATTAGAATTAGTAACGATAAAAGTCATTCGAAAACTGGTTTGATGAGTTTTAGATGAGTTTGCTTCATGTTGTATTTTAAGTATATCGATTGCGGTGTGCTTCACCTCAGTGTGAATTTTGACTATATAAATAACTGTGTGGGGTGGGGAATGGTTACTTTAGGTTGTGGTTTAAAAACTAAAGTCATTTTGCTTTTTAGCTTTAGTTTAATGGATGAGTATATACGTAATACCTAAGCCAGCGACCAACTCGCTGGCTCTTTTTATAAAGGCTTATTAATAAGTAATATGGCTTCTTTGGCTGTGACCGGTTTTGACTTTAAAAAACCTTGGCCATAGTCGCACGCGGTGGATTGTAAAATGGCTAATTGTTCAAGTGTTTCTATCCCTTCAGCAACAACCTCAAGTTTTAATGATTGCGCAAGTGATAAAATGGCTTCAACAAGTGGGTTGGTGGAATCTTGTAGGTGGTCAATAAAGCTTTTATCTATTTTTAAAATATGAATAGGCAGTTGGTGCAAGTAGCCCAGTGCTGAATAACCCGTTCCAAAATCGTCAAGGCACAATTTTACTTTTAAAGGTGAAAGACCTTCTATTATTTGAGTGGCGAGTTCTAGATTTTCTATTAAGCCTGATTCGGTAATTTCTAAACATAAAGAACCCAGAGGTAATTGGTATTTATTATAAATAGAATGTATTTGCGCTACAAAATCGAGGCTTGCAAAATGTCGTGACGATACATTAACCGTTACTTTCAAAAAGCGATGACCTTGCTGGTGCCAATTAGAAATCTGCTGAGCGGCTAAATCAAGTAAATGTAAATCAAGATTTATAATTTGCCCTGTAGTTTCAGCTATCGGTATAAAGTCATTAGGTGGTACAAATCCTTTTTTTGGATGATGCCAGCGCACAAGTGCTTCAAATCCGACAACTTCACTTGTGGTAATTGTAAAAATTGGCTGAAAATAGAGTTCAAATTCGTTGTGTTCTATACCGTGTTGCAAGTCGTTTTCGATATCGGCATGGGTTTTAAGTTTTTTACGCATCGTGTTATTAAAAAACTTAACTTGTCCACGCCCGGTGGATTTTGCTTCATACATAGCAGCATCAGCTTGTTGCAGTAATATATAAGCTTTATCGTTTATGTTGTCGGTATAGGCAATACCAATACTAGTAGAAGCTTGAAGTAAGTGGCTATCTACATTTAGAGGTTTTGATAATGCGCTTTTAATTCTGTTTAAAGCTTCATTAACTTGGTTTTTATGTGTGATATTTTCCATAAATATAGCAAATTCATCACCGCCTAAACGAGCAAATGTATCCGTGCTTCGTACTGTACTTTTAATTAAGTCGCATATTTTTATAAGAAAATGGTCTCCGACTTCATGCCCTAGCGAATCATTTATACTTTTAAAACGATCAAAATCTAGATACAGCAGGGCATGGCTAGTACTTTTTTTAGCGCGCGTTAAACGTAAAATAGCATGCTTTATTCTCTCAATGAGTAATGAGCGGTTAGCAAGGCCGGTAAGCTCGTCATGCAATGCTTTATGCTCGAGCTCTTGTCGGGCTAGTTGTCTATCAATTGCCATACTTATTTGACGACTTACGTAAGTTAGAAGAGCGCTGTCGTGTTCGTTGTATTGCAGTGTTTTATCGTAGCTTTGTACAACAATAACACCGCTTATACGATCACTTGTTTTAAATGGAACACCCAACCAAGACTCTGATTGTCTACCTACCATTTTAAAATCACCGTTATCAATATGACTTTGAAAGGCATCTTTATTGAGTAATAAGGTTTGCTCAGTTTGCAGTAGGTAATATGAAGCAGTGTCTTTTAGCTGTTCTTTAGATATTTTTTGATGTGTTTTAGTGTTTATGCCTTCTTCGACTATATAAACAAGGTCAAGTATATCTACTTTTTTGTCATATAAAGCGATAAAAAAGTTATCAGCACGAAGTAAGTTATTGATAATTGAATGCAAGGCTTCAAAGAAGGTATCTAAGTCGTTAGCTTTGTAGGTTAGGTTAGCTATTTGTAATAAGCTATTTTCTAATTTTTGTGCGTTGTTAAGTTGCTCAACTGTTTTTTGTAAGTTATTTACCGTATTTACCTGGTTAATTTTAGCACTGAGTAAGTGGGCAACTGTTGTAAGAATTTCAAGGTGTGCGTTTGTAAAGTAGCCTTTAATAGGGTGCTCACAATCAATAACACCTAAAACTTGTTCTTTATATATAAGAGGGACGCATAGTTCTGATTGGGCAGGGCGCTCATCTGCGATATAACGGCTATCTTTTGTTACATCATCGATAACTACTGCTTTACCAGTAGTTGCAACAGCCCCAGTAATTCCTTCACTAAAACGTATTACTTTACGTTCGGCTTGATATTTGTCTCGGGCGTGAGCAATACCCATCGATGCAACTTGATTTAATGTATAAGCATTGTTATCGGCAAGGTAAATAACGCAATCAACAAATCCTAAACGGTTAACAACGTGCGTTGTAACATACTCAAATAGCTCGTCTAGTGTGTCTAGTTGCAATAAGCTTGATGAAAATTGATTAATAATACTCAGTTGATCAGTTTTTATCTCAAGTGCTCTTGAGGCATTATTTTTGTAAGACATAGGCAATTTATATTATTCTTTTTATTTTTAAATACGTAGCTAAGTTAACCTAATCTTGGATTTTGTACAAAATAAAGCGATGAGTGGTTTTAATTGGCTGTAAATTATTATGACGAATGACTTTAATTAATTGTAAGTAATAACAATGGCTAATCTCAATTGAATTGGAGTATTAAGCTTTAATTACACAACTCGGTAATGTCATCAACATATGCATTATTTTTAATAAAATCTTTACTCGAAAACATCATATGCCTATGATCGGATAAATTCAGCCTTGGAACAAAGTAATGACAAGCAATAATACAAACTCTGTAACAACCCTTACTATCACTCGCCCAGATGACTGGCATGTACATTTACGTGATGGCGACCAGCTAAAGGATACTGTACGAGACATTAGCAGATACATGGGTCGCGCTATTATTATGCCAAACCTTGTTCCGCCGGCAACATGTACTGATACCGCTCTTTCTTATCGAGAACGTATTATGGCAGCAGGCCCACAAGGTGCCTTTGAGCCTTTAATGGTACTTTACCTTACTGATAAAACGACACCAGATGAAATAAAGAAAGCAAAAGCAACGGGTAAAATAGTAGCTGCAAAGCTGTATCCTGCTGGCGCTACAACCAATTCTGATTCGGGTGTTACATCAGTCAAAAATATTTACCCGGTTTTAAAAGCAATGCAAGAAGTAGGTATGTTGCTGTTAGTACACGGAGAAGTTACTGATTCATCAATTGATATTTTTGACCGTGAAAAAGTATTTTTAGAGACGATTTTAGGGGATGTGGTAAGTGACTTTCCTGAACTTAAAATTGTACTAGAGCATATTACAACTAAAGATGCAGTAGAGTTTGTAGTTAATGCACCTAGCAATGTAGCAGCAACAATTACAGCTCATCATTTACTTTATAATCGTAATCATATGTTAGCGGGTGGAATTCGCCCACATTATTACTGTTTGCCAATCCTCAAACGTAACATTCACCAGCAAGCATTAATGGCCGCAGCTATAAGTGGAAATAAAAAGTTTTTCTTAGGAACTGATTCTGCACCACATTATAAAGATAAAAAAGAAGCTGCTTGTGGTTGTGCTGGTGCATATACGGCTCATGCCGCTATTGAGTTATACGCTGAAGCATTCGAAGACGCAGGAGCTTTGGACATGCTTGAAGGATTTGCAAGCCACTTTGGTCCTGACTTTTATGAGTTGCCGCGTAATGCCGATACAATAACATTACAAAGAAAACCATGGGACGTACCTGCAAGTTATACCCTAGGCGACTCTGAAGTTGTTCCTATAAAAGCAGAAGATACTATTGATTGGTCTGTTAAATAGTTAATATTCTATATTTAAACCAAAAGCCGCTTAATTTTTAAAGCGGCTTTTTTGTTTGTATTTTTGATGTTATTGAAGCGTTGTTTGACAGTATTGCTGTTGTAGAGGGCTTTTATACGCGTTTATAGCAATATATATTACAATAATACTTTATAGTTTTTGCTTGGAAATTAGTCAGTTAAAGGCGATTTGAAACAAATTTATATTTTTAATAAATAATTCCCAATTAATAGAGCGAAAAAAAATATAATGTGTTAATCTTACCTTGCTTTGAGTTTTTATGTATTGAATTTACGGATATTGTGCTGCGTTTAAGGTTACCGGTTAGGTTATTACTTGTTCCTGTACTGTACCTCCATATTTTTGAGCATTGACTCAGGGAGGATATTGCCATAATAATATGGCTGAATTTTAATTATTGACTTACAGGAAAATTTAGTATGTCGGTTACTGGTAAAGTAAAGTTTTTCAACGAAGCTAAAGGCTTTGGTTTCATTGAACAAGAAAATGGTCCTGACGTGTTTGTACATTTCAGCGCAATCACTGGTTCTGGTTTTCGCACTCTTAGCGAAGGTCAAGCAGTGACATTCAGCATCAAACAAGGTCAAAAAGGCCCTGAAGCTGAGAACGTAGAAGCAGCATAATTTATTATGTGAACTCTAGTTCATCTTGGTGAAGCAGGTCTCTGTTTCACCATAATTCCTCTCTATGTACATAATTAATAAAATCCTTCTTTTTAAATCCTTGAACGCAAATTTCATATATTCTTAAATCTTCTATTTTAATACAAACCCAAAATTCAATTATCTGAAATACAATCGAACCACTTTCTATCGCATTTAAAACATCCCTTACAATTTATCCGACTGATCTGATACTTATATACATAAAAATGATGCCAAATAACAATCTGTGTAAATTTTAGTGTAAGTCTTGCTAGTGCAATCAGGTTGAAGTTTTGTACTTTAACTATAAATGGGCAAGGGAACCTCTATAGGCCTCTGATAGTTTATTACGGAAGCGTTAGGCATCATTTATAGTCCATTATTATTAAAGTTGAGCAGCTTTTTGTGATTAACTTTGTTACTAAATAAATTTAACTGTCAAATAGTATTAATGAGCACTCTAAAGCGGTAAATGTAACTCGTCTAATTATCGAAAGCTATTTGGCTATTTCAGGCCTTGCTAAAAGAAACTTATTATTACTATTTATGGGAAACACGTTTTATAAATGGCTTTAGGCATTGCGTGCATAAAGCAAGGTGGGCGGTATTGTAGATTACCCAGTGTTGTTTTTTTGTGCGACAAATGGTTTGTTTTTTCAGATGAAGTGTTATTGGGGAGATAAAATTTGCTGAAATCGTTTAAAAAATAACTTTTGTTATATCTATCTATATTTTTTTTTGTTTTTTTTCAGTGCGAATTCAGCTTTGGCTAAATGTTGCAATAATGTTGTTTTATGTCAGTACAATGCGAATAAATACACCCCTCAAAAGGCTTTAATCGAAATATTAAGCAAAAGCTTAGTTGCAATAATGTTAACAGTTGTGTGCTAGTACTTTTGTTTAAGCATTAACTTAGCTATTTATTTGCAGAGATTAGTAAACATCAAGTTGACAGCGCTAATTGCATTTAGCATTATTGGAAGGTTGATATCTATTAAAAGATATCAGGGTTGTTCTCTTCGGAGGATAATTAAATTATAAAAGTAACATTACTTAATTGGTTGGGAACTATGTCTGTTAAAATCAGAAAGAGTCTTGTAGCAACTGCGTTGGTTGGCGCATTTGCATTTGCAAGCAGCAATGTGATTGCAGATCCTTTGAATGACGTGCAAAAAGCAGGTCAACAAATTCAAAAGGCTGCGGTTAAGTCTCAAACTAAAATTGACAATGTATATGGTCAAACTCAGGAGCTAATCGCTGAGTACCGTAGCGTTG
Organism: Pseudoalteromonas sp. APC 3358; assembly: GCF_030408075.1. Taxonomy (NCBI): domain Bacteria; kingdom Pseudomonadati; phylum Pseudomonadota; class Gammaproteobacteria; order Alteromonadales; family Pseudoalteromonadaceae; genus Pseudoalteromonas; species Pseudoalteromonas sp. APC 3358. Next base: position 291,677 of record NZ_JASDCE010000004.1, on the reverse strand, counting down.
TTGATGAGACTGAACTTATGAAAGTGTATAACGATCACGTGTCGCGCTTGGTTGATAGCCAAAACGCGTCTATTGAATCGTTTGATCGTCAAATCGCTACGATTGATAACACGAAACAAAACGTTGTGCCTTTGATGTATCGCATGATCGATACGCTTGAGCAATTCATCAAAGCGGACGTTCCATTTAATCTAGAGACGCGTTTAGGACGTGTTGAAAGACTACGTGAAATCATGGTTTCTGCGTCTGTAACGACGTCTGAAAAATTCCGTCAAGTACTTGAAGCTTACACTATTGAAACAGCATACAGCTCACTTGTATCTGCTTCACAAGGTACACTAGAAGTTGATGGCAAAAGTATTAACGTTGATATCGGTCAGTTAGGTCGTATTACTTACGTTGCTCAGTCTTTTGACTTGAAACATGCTTGGGTGTGGGATAACAACACTAAACAGTGGAAAAAATTAGGTGAAGAATACCTAAAACCTGTTAAAGAAGTTATTCGTATGGCGCGTAAGCAAGCGACATTAGAACTTGTTAAACTACCTATCTTTGGCGCGGAGTAATCAATAATGAAGAAACTATTTAAAGGTTTTGCTGTTGCCGCAGTACTAACTGTTTCTGCAGGTACCGCGTTAAATGCACATGCAAATACTGGAGCTCTAGATAAAATACTTGAGCAAGTAAAGCAAGAGCGTATCTCTGAAGGTAAAATCGATAAGAAACGTGAACAAGAGTTCTTATCAGATCGTGCTGACAAGCAATCTTTACTTAATAAAGCTAAAAGCCAACTTGCTTCTGAGAAGTCTCGTGGTGAAAGCTTAACTAAGCAATATGCACAAAATGAAAACACGTTAGCTGAAAAAGAAGCAGCTCTTCAAAGTGCTCAAGGTACTTTGGGTGAGATGTTTGGTGTTGTACGTCGTGCAGCTCAAGACGCTATCGGTTCTATCGAAGCATCACTAGTTAGTGCTGAGAAACCTGGCCGTGCTGAAATCTTACGTTCATTAGCTGCTGCTAAAGAACTTCCTACAGTTCGCGAACTTGAAGAACTTTGGATTTCACTTCAAACAGAAATGACTGAATCAGCTAAAGTTTCAACTTTTGAAACTGAAGTTGCTGGTCTTGACGGTAACCCGTCAATGAAGAAAGTAACGCGTATCGGTAACTTTAACTTAGTTACAGACGATGGTTACTTAATTTATTCACCAGAAACTAAGTCTATTCAGCCTCTAGGTAAACAGCCTGATAGCTATATTTTAGACGGTATCACCGATCTTGAAAATACATCACCAGATAACTACGCTGGTGTTTATATCGATCCGACTCGTGGTGCTATCTTACGTATCAACACTCAAAAAGCGACACTTATGGAATACTTCCATCAAGGTGGCGTAGTTGGTTATATCATTACAGCTTTACTAGCTTTAGGTATGCTAATTACTTTAATTCGCTTTGTTGACCTTACACTTACTACTAGTAAGATTAAGAGCCAGCTTAAAAATGTTGCTACACCGAATACAAATAACCCACTGGGTCGTATTCTTAAAGTGTACCATGACAACAAGAACCAAGATGTTGAAAACCTTGAGCTTAAACTTGATGAAGCGATTCTACGTGAAACGCCACGCATCGAAGCTGGTATCAACATAATTAAGATTCTTGCTGCAATCGCACCGTTACTAGGTCTACTAGGTACAGTAATCGGTATGATCTTAACGTTCCAAACAATCACATTGTTCGGTACGGGTGATCCGAAGATCATGGCAGGTAACATCTCTCTAGCACTTGTAACTACAGCGCTAGGTCTAATTGCTGCATTACCACTAATTCTACTTCATGCTCTTGTAGCTGGTCGTAGTAAGTCGGTATTACACATCCTTGATGAGCAAAGCGCGGGTATCGTTGCTACTCACGCGGAGAAGGAGAAAGCCTAATGCTAGTCCTGATGGAGATATGGGAATCTATCAGGGATTTTGTTGGCACAGGCGGCCAGGTTTTATACGTGGTCGCGATAGCACTCTTTCTGATGTGGGTTTTAATGATTGAGCGCTATTGGTTCCTACTTGCAGAATTTCCTCGCACAGCGAAAGAAATTGTAGCAAAGTGGGATGCCCGCCAAGACACTACGTCTTGGTACGCACACAGAATCCGTGAAGCATGGATTTCTGAAGCGTCTGAAAAATTAGATCAGCGTATGTTGTTGATTAAGACATTAGTAGCTGTTTGTCCTTTAATAGGCTTACTTGGTACTGTTACTGGTATGATCTCGGTTTTTGAAACCATGGCCAACCAGGGTACGGGTAATGCACGCTTAATGGCATCAGGTATTTCAATGGCAACAATCCCAACAATGGCTGGAATGGTTGCGGCACTATCTGGAGTATTTTTTAGCTCACGTCTTGAGACAAAAGCTAAAATGGTGAAAGCCAAACTTATTGATAGTATGCCTCATCACTAGAGAGAGAATTAAATATGGCACGTAAACAACGTTTTCGTGAAGAAGAAGAAGCAGCGGTTGATATGACGCCAATGCTTGACATCGTATTTATCATGCTTATTTTCTTTATCGTAACTACATCGTTCGTTAAAGAGGCTGGTATCGAGGTCAATAAACCAAAAGCTGCCCAAGCTACTAAGCAAAAAAATGCTAACATTTTTATTGCTATTCGTAGTAACGGCGAAATCTGGGTTGATAAACAACAAATTGATGTTGAACGTATTTCAGCAAAAATCGAAAGTTTATTAGCAGAACAACCTACTGAAGTTGTGATTATACAAGCTGATAAAGAAGCTAAACACGGCACAGTGGTTAAAGTTATGGACCAGATTAAAGCGACGGGTGACAACCTTAGAATTTCAATAGCTGGAGATCAGTAATGATTCGTTTTCTGTTTTCACTGATTGCAGGTGGGGCAGTTACTTTCGGCTTGTTCTACTTCATGGCCTTCCTCATCTCTGGTGGGGCTGACCGTAATACGGAACAAAAAGAGCAGATCATAGTCGAAATAATGACGAATCCGCCTGAATCTAAGGTGCAGGAGAGGAAGCGTGTACCGCCTCCTCCTCCACCACCGCCAAAGCAGCCGCCTAAACCGCAGCCGCCACAGCCGGAAAATAATAACCCTAATCCTGGTGCTATGTCATTTAATATGGGTAGTATCGATATAGGTAGTTCAGCTGGTGGATTAAGTGGTCCTGGTGCATTTGGACGAGATGGTGATGCGACACCTATCGTTCGTATAGAACCAAAATATCCAACGCAAGCAGCACGTGATGGCAAAGAAGGTTGGGTACAACTTTCATTCACAATTGATGAGTTAGGTGGAGTGATTGACGTTGAAGTAATTGACGCAGATCCGAAACGTATCTTTGACCGTGAAGCTAAACGCGCATTGCGTAAATGGAAGTACCGTCCAAAGATCATTGACGGAAAACCACAGAAACAACCAGGTTTACAAGTTCAATTAGACTTTAAACTTAACCAAGGCAACTAAGGAGGCGAGTAATGAGAAATTTTTCTAAAGTAACTGCTCTTGCGATTCTTATGTCTGTGACTGGTGCTACTTTAAGTGCATCTGTTTTAGCAGCGCCAGATTACGCAAAAATTGAAGAGCGTAAAAAAGCAAAAACTAAAATCATGGGCGAGCGTACTGGTAAAAAGGTAATTAAAGCATTTGACTTGTACAATGAAGAAAAAGTTGATGAAGCAATTGTGTTGCTTAGAGAGATTGATGCTTCGAATGACTTTGATAAAGCGACTGTAAATCGTTACTTAGGTAGCATGTACGCGCAAAAAGAAAAGTATGACGAAGCGATTAAGTACTCTAAACAAGCAGTTGCCCCTGATGTTTTAAACTTTGCTGATCAAGAACAAACTCTAAAACTGTTAGGCGATTTATACGCCGGTACTGAAAAGTATCAAGAAGCCAAAAAAGCTTATGTAGCTTGGATGGACTTCACTGGCCAAGAAGACCCTACGGTTTACACACGTATTGCCCAAGCTAATTTCCAGTTAGAGCAGTTTCGTGATGTTTTTGAACCAGCAGATAAGGCAATTAAACTTCAAAAAGAGCCAAATAAAGGCCCTTTCCAACTAAAACTAGCTGCATACTTTGAACTTAAAGATTATGCAAGTATGGTTAAAGTTGGCGAAGAGATTGTTCGTGTATGGCCTGATGATAAAAAAGCTTGGATTGGTTTAGGTAAATATTACCTACAAACTGAGGATTATTCTAAAGGTTTAGCAACGATGGAAGTTGCTTACAAGAACGGTTACTTTGAAAATGAAGTTGATTATAAAGTCTTATCTAACTTTTACTCTCTAAACGAGATCCCTTTTAGAGCAGCTGTAACGCTAGAAAAGGCCATTAAGAGTGAAAAAGTAAAACGTACAAAGCAGAATATTAACGCGATTGCTAGTAATTATCATCGCTCTAAAGATCTAGAAAAAGCTGCTAAGTACTACGAAGAAGCTGCTAAATTTGATGACGACGCTGAACTTTATCGTAAAGCTGGTTCATTACTTTTACAATCTGAAAAATTCAGTGCTGCTGTTGTTCGTTTGAACAAAGCATTAGAGCTTGGCTCTGATAAAAAAGGTACTATTTATTCAGATTTAGCTGAAGCGTATTACTATCAAGGTAAGTATAAGCAAGCATATGCTGCAATTACTAAAGCTATGGATGACCCTCGCACACGTAAGTTTGCAAAAGGTTGGTCTACATATATTAAAGATAAAGCCGCTCGCAACGGTGTTAAAATTTAATTTTAATTAGCTAAAGCAACTTATAAAAAGCCCCTCTGGGGCTTTTTTTATTGGAACTACTATGTATAAAAAGCTCTCTTTTTCATTACTACTGTGCTTATTTTTAGCTGCATGTTCAAAGCAGCCTCAACCTTATGAGTCATTTGAAGACGCACAAGTTGCTTTAAAAACTTTAAACATGGCACTTGTACAACCAGACGCTAAAAAAATCGATAGGATTACTAAAGAGCAATTGGTATTTTCTGATGCGTATTTAGTTAAACGTCATACTATTTATCAGAACCTAATGGGTATGGAGCTTAATCTCAATCAAATTGCACAAGTAAACTACTTGGTTATTGCAGAGCGCTTTCCTGAGCGCTATTTTAATTGGCCGGCTCAAGTAGACGTATTAAAAAACATGCTTGCTTTTGAGGGGTCAAAAAGTACGCCGGATAATATTATTACTTGGCTTAAGTTAACCCAAGATACGCTAGACAGTGCTAAACAAAGCAATTTAAAGCTGAATAAAATTGAGCTCACACTACTACAAAGCTATGTATTGAGTGCGATAGGTAGTAATGACGCTCAACCAGCGCTTAAGAGTCATATAAGAGCTTTTAGCGATTATTTAACTAGTTATAAGCCTAGAGGTAGTGTTGGTCTGAGAGGCCTACCAAATGGGTCACAGTGGTATCAGAGCAAACTTAATTACTTCAGTGGCGAAGTACATTCACCGCTAGAGTGGGTTACTATTTTAAATGAAAATATAAAAGTATTAGATCGTGTTGCATTCGACAGTAAATTGTCTATTTCTCATAAAAAATCGTTTTTAGTGCAGTATCTATCGGATGAAAAATTAATTGAAGGGCTTGATTGGCAGGCTGATTATCAAGACTTACCTGCAATGGCGAGCAATATGAACATGTCTGATAAAGATAAAACATTGATGCTTGTAATGATGGAATCAGATATTGGCATTCATTACCATGCGTGGACTTTGCCACAGGCGAAGGTAAACCTTATGAAACGCTTAGAAATCACCCAAGAAGAGGCTCAATATTTAGTTGAAGATATCATACTCTACCCAGGGCAATCATTTAGCTTTATACAACAAATTATATAATGATTTGAAAGTGCGCTTATTGTGCGCACTTTGTACACCGTTGAGTTGCGGGGTCTAGTTCAAGTGATTTGGCTGGTATTTTTTCTTCACAGTCGCAGCAGTAGCCATATTGCCCAATTTCTATTTGGCTGACCGCCGCTTCTAATTTAGTCATGCGACTGATCAAAAACGCATACTCAGGACCTAGCTTCTCTGCTGCACAGTCTAACCATTCATTGTTTGCTGTATTATCTAAAATTTGTATTAAATGCTGATGTGTAGGGTAGGCTGATTTAGAAAGCATAGTTAATATATTTAATTTAATTTGTGCTATTTCATCGTTTAGTCTTTTTTGATGATGCATTATCAGTACAACCTTATTAAATTGGCTTCACGTTATACTGATATTATCTAGAGGCTTTAGGTTAGCCGTTATGATTTGAATCAAGTTGCGGTGCTTTGGCGTATTTATTTAATACGCTTGCCACATCTTCTTTACTTTTTAAACGCCTGATTTCATCAAATAAATCGATCGCTTGCGGGTATTGGCGTTTAAGGTAACCTAGCCATTGCTTTGTACGAGAAGCAAAATACTTTTCATCTTTTGCAGGGTCTTGATGAATAGCAGAGTGGATTAAGTGATAAATAATATGCTCCCATTGAAGGCCATCATATTGTTCATTATTTACATGAGCTTTAATTTTTTTTGCTAAATCAGGGTGCGAAAGGGCGCCACGACCAAGCATCAAATCAGTACATCCACTTCGTTTTTGGCAAAGCATTGCGTCCTCAACTTGCCAAATTTCACCATTGGCAACAACGGCAATATTTTTATCTTTTATTATTGGTGGAATTTTTTCCCAATAAGCTGGCGGGTTATAACCATCACGTTTGGTTCTGGCGTGTATAGCTACACTATTTGCGCCTGCGCTTACCACAGCATCAACAATTTCTTGGCTGTTACTGTCATCATCAAAGCCTAAGCGAATTTTTGCACTTACTTCATGTTTGTCATCTACAGCATCTCGGACTGCTTTAATAATCGTATACATGTGGTCAGGATCTTTAAGCAGTACAGCACCCCCTCGACTACGATTAACGGTTTTTGCTGGGCAACCAAAGTTAAGGTCGACCCCATGAGATCCTAAAGCAATTGCTCTTACTGCATTTTCGGCTAACGGATTTGCTTCTTGGCCGAGTAATTGAACACGCACAGGAGTACCTGCTCGCGTAAATCCATTATTATGTAGTTCAGGGCAAAATCGATGAAAAACTTTATCAGGTAAGCATGTTTCAACCACTCTTACAAACTCGGTAACGCACAAATCGAACCCACCAATGTCTGTGAGTAATTGGCGCATTTTAAAATCAACGACACCTTCCATAGGTGCTAAAACAAGTTTCATAAAGTGATTAATTTTGATAAAAAACTGGACGCATAGTTTACCTGTAAATCACACATTGATAAATCTGTAATTACCAACCATATTTAATGTAGAAACCGCAAAAGTAAATATTATGAAAATAAATGAAAGTTTTTATTCTCGTACAGGTCTACTTAAGCATACAAGCAATTTAAAATACATTTTTATTGCTGAGATTTACAATACTTGATTAAAGAGAGTCACAAAATGAATACAGTTAAAAAAAATACAATCGCGTTAACTTTAGGTGCAGTAGTTGTTGGCTCTGCAAGCTTTGTATCTGCAGATGTACAAGCCAACCCATTTGAGTTTCAACAATTAGTGACAGGTTACCAACTAGACGCTAAAGAAGGTAAGTGTGGTGAAGGTAAATGTGGCGGCGATGCTAAAGATGCAAAAGCTAAAACAGAAGGTAAGTGCGGCGAAGGTAAATGTGGCGGCGATGCAAAAGATGCAAAAGCTAAAACAGAAGGTAAGTGCGGCGAAGGTAAATGTGGCGGCGATGCAAAAGATGCAAAAGCTAAAACAGAAGGCAAATGTGGTGAAGGTAAATGTGGCGGCGATGCAAAAGATGCAAAAGCTAAAACAGAAGGCAAGTGTGGTGAAGGTAAATGTGGCGGCGACGCAAAAGATGCAAAAGCTAAAACAGAAGGCAAATGTGGTGAAGGTAAATGCGGCGGCGATGCTAAAAAAACTAAAAAAGAAGGTAAGTGCGGCGAAGGTAAATGTGGCGGTCGTTAATATCTTATTCTAAATAAGTTATGCTAAAAGGGCCTTAAGGCCCTTTTTTGATAAGTTAGAGGTAGTTATGACACAAATCCAGAGTACAGATTTCGGGATGGTGGGCCTTGGCCTACGACGAGAAATGCTTGATGAACTGCTTGAACACGTACCTAATCAAGTAGATTTTTTGGAAGTTGCGCCAGAGAACTGGTTAAAACTAGGTGGACGCTTTAAAAAGCAATTTAGAACATTAACAGATGCAAATAATTTTGTGTGTCATGGATTATCACTGTCTATCGGTTCACCCGAACCACTGGATGTTGAATTTGTTAAATCTTTAAAAGTTTTTTTTGAAGAGCACAATATAAAAATTTTCAGTGAGCACTTAAGTTACTGCTCTGGTAAAGGCCATATGTATGACTTAATGCCTATTCCGTTTACACAAGATGCTATAGCACATGTTGTCCCTCGTATTAAACAAGTACAAGACATACTTGAGCAGCAAATTGCGATAGAAAATGTTTCCTATTATGGCGCTCCTGGACAGCAATTATCAGAGCTCGAATTTACAAATACCATTTTAGAGCAGGCAGACTGCAAGCTTTTACTGGATGTGAATAACATTTATGTGAATTCGATTAATCATGGCTATAACGCACAATCGTTTTTAACTGGGCTGCCTTCTAATCGTATTGCCTATGGGCACGTTGCAGGCCATTATAATGAGGCTGATGACTTAATAGTTGATACACATGGTGCTGATGTCATTGATCCTGTGTGGGAGCTACTGGATAAAGCATATGAAGTGCATGGCGTATTTCCAACCTTGCTTGAGCGCGATTTTAATATCCCTACCATGAATATTTTAACCAAAGAGTTAGATATAATTCATGAGCTACAAGCTAAACACATTACTTCAACGGTTTCAAAACAACGAGCTTAATATAAGCCTTTATAAATATTAAAAGAGTGCCTGGTTATGAGCTTTATTGAAATACAAAACGAATTTATGGCGCATATTCGCGAGCCTAAAAAAAATAAAAAGCCCAGCGGTATCGAAGACAGGCGTATGGCCATTTATCGCGACCTATTTTTTAATAACATTGAAGGTTTTATATCATCAGGCTTTCCGGTATTAAAAACCTTATATACAGACAAGCAATGGCTGGTTCTTGTACGCCAGTTTTTTAGCGAATATGATTGTCATTCGCCGTACTTTTTAGATATAGCAGGGGAGTTTATTAATTACTTATCAAGTGATTATAAAATGAAAAGATACGATCCCGTGTTTATGCTAGAACTAGCGCATTATGAATGGGTAGAGCTAGATGTATCAATTGCACACGAAGACGAGCAAGAGCAAAAATTACAAGCAACGGCGCTTACTAGCTCAGCTTTGTACTTGTCAAAAGTAGCGAGAAATTTAAGTTATCAGTTCCCAGTGCAAAATATAAGCAAGCGGTTTAAGCCAACAGAGCCATCACCTCAACTTAATTATTTTGTTGTGTATAGAGATGAAGACGATGACGTCCAATTTTTGGCAACAAATGCGATGACTGCTTTGTTATTGTCAATTGTTGAGGCGAGTGAGGGCGCGACGTTTGACGACGTTTGCCAACAAGTACTCGCTCATGCACCACAATTTAATGCACAGCAAATTGCTCAAGGCGCATTGGTTACCCTTAATGCAATGGTTGAGCGCGGTGTTATTGTGACAAAAAATCAAGATTAAGGTCTTTATTGATGATTTTACATCGTCTATTATGGCAGCCTTATTTGTCGTGCTTAATAAAAGGTTGTACCAATGTCAGATGATAAAGACTTTAAAGATCCGTTCAACGCTACTTATTTTCTTGCTTTTTTAGCTGTATTTGCAGGAATTGGGTGTTTAAATGCAATATTAGGCTGGATCACTAGCTTAACTTAAAATGCATAGCGTTTATTAAGGCTGTTGCTTACTTCAGCCTTGAATATCTTTATTTTTAATTACACTCCCACACTTAATACTTCTTTTATAATAACGCCAAACTCGCAATTAAAGGTTAGTTAAGGTTATAATCACCTGCTTTGTAATATAAACAATTGAGCAGTTAAAATTATGACTCAAGTAACACCAGCAATTATCAAAAACAGCATAACTACAATTGCTGATTATCCAAAGCCGGGCATCATGTTTCGCGATGTAACCACTTTAATGGCAAATCCAGAAGCCTTTAAAGCAACTATTGACGCGTTTATCGCAGAATATAAAGATCAGGGTTTTACTAAAATAATTGGCACAGAATCACGTGGCTTTATTTTTGGTGCGCCACTGTCTTACGCATTAGGCATTCCGTTTATTCCAGTTCGTAAACCAGGTAAGTTACCACGCGAAGTTATTCGTCAAGATTACTTACTTGAGTACGGTGAAGACACGCTAGAGCTGCATGTTGATGCAATTGTACCTGGCGATAAAGTATTATTAGTTGATGACTTATTAGCAACTGGCGGCACAATTGAAGCCACAGCTAAATTAGTTCATAAACTAGGTGGCGAAGCCACAGATGCTGCATTTGTTGTATCACTACCAGAACTTGGTGGCGAGCAGCGCATCAAAAAAATGGGTATTAAAATCCTAAAATTGGTTGAATTCGAAGGCGAGTAATCGATGAGTTATCAGGTTCTAGCGAGAAAATGGCGTCCTCAAACCTTTCATGAATTGGTTGGGCAGTCTCATGTTAAGCAAGCGCTTGTAAATGCGCTTACACAAAATAGACTGCATCACGCTTATTTATTCACTGGAACCCGCGGTGTAGGTAAAACTACTATTGCGCGTATTTTTGCTAAAAGCTTAAATTGCGACGAAGGTATATCTGCAAATCCGTGTGGCCAATGTAGCAGCTGTTTAGATATAGAAGCAGGGCGCTACATTGACTTACTCGAAATAGATGCGGCTTCTCGTACAAAAGTAGAAGACACCCGCGAAATACTCGATAACGTTCAATATGCACCAACACGTGGACGTTATAAAGTATACCTAATCGATGAAGTTCACATGCTTTCTAAGCACAGCTTTAATGCGCTTTTGAAAACGCTTGAAGAGCCACCAGAGCATGTGAAATTTTTATTGGCGACGACCGATCCTCAAAAACTACCAGTTACTATTTTATCTCGCTGTTTGCAATTTAACTTAAATGCGTTATCGCAAAGTGAAATTAAAACACAGCTTGAACACGTACTTACTCAAGAGCAGCTTAGCTTTGATACCGATGCACTTAGCATTATTTCAAAAGCCGCTGATGGCAGTATGCGTGATGCGCTTAGCTTAACCGACCAAGCTATCGCACAAACAAATGGTGATATTAATAATCAAGCAGTACAAACTATGCTTGGTTTAATGGATACTCATTATAGCCAAAGCTTGCTTGCAGCATTACTTGCACAAGATGGCGCTGCGCTAATGGATGAGATTGCGCAGGTGGCAAGTCGTAATCCTAATTATGTGGCATTACTTGATGATTTAATTGCACTTACGCATTTGACTCAACTAACCCAGTTAGTGCCAGAAGCGGCAGGGCTAGATGAAAAAAATGTAGATTATATTGCTCATGTTGCACAGCATACGAGCCCACAACAAATTCAAGTTTATTATCAGTTACTGTTAAATGGTAAAAAAGATTTACAATGGGCACCAGAACCTCGCTTAGGTTTTGAAATGATAATGCTAAGATTATTAGCATTTAAGCCTACAGACACTCAACAAACTGTACACACAGTAAACGAAGAGCCGGCCCCAAATAAACAAGGCCGCGCAAATGCACTGCGAGATATATTAAATAAAAATAAAACATCGCAAAACACTGTAGCTAGCCAAAGTAGTGTCCCTGTAAATAATACTAAGCCAGTTAGCAATACAGAGCAGCCTAAATCCCTTGAGATAGAGCCTTTACCAAATGTTGCCGCTCAGACATTGAATAATGATGTCGTACAAAGTAATAATGAGCCTGCCCAAGTTGCAGTAGAGCAACCGGTTCAACAAAGTGAAAACGCTATTGAACAACAGGCTTCAGCTAATGAGCAACCACAAACCAATGTTGTTTCGGATGCTCAAGCCCAGCGCCAAAGTGAAGATGAAGCTTACATGCAACATAGTGATGCTGAGCAAACGTTAGCTTCGCAGTTTGACGATATAATGAGTAGCGCTGTAGATCAGGGTTTTAAACCTGCACCTACTGCAAACTCAGAGTCTTCACCAGAGCCCTTAACAAATCACAATGCAAGTACGCCAATAGCTGAACAAGAAGCGCAGGCGCAATCTGCCATTGCTCGTATTTTACGTGACAGAAACATATCGGGTGCGGGTAGGTTATCAGGCAAGAGTACAAGTACATCTGCAAATAATGTAGCAGTGCAGCCAAGCCAAGCGCCTGCTAAAAAGCCAGAACAGCATCCAAGAATGCCTAAAGCCCAAAGTGTTCATCAAGGTAGTGCAGATACAAGTTCAAGTGAGCTTAATAGCCCTTCAAGTACAGGGTCTGGCGATATCCCTCCTTGGGCAACTGATAGCGAAGGTGAGAGTGAAAAAAAGCATGAGCTCCCAGTAACAGGGGGCCAAACCCAGGCACATAATCACTCCCACATAAAGCCAGCTAGTAAGATTGATTTTAAAGCAAAGCACCAAACAATTACTGAAAATCTTGCGCCAGAATTACTTGAGCAAATAAACCCTCAAAAAGCGCCTGAAATAGTGCCAGAGGAAGTAAGTATTCCTGCCCCTGATGATTTTCAAAGCCCAATTAGTGAAATTAGATTTGCACATCAACAAGATGAATGGGCTTATTTAATTAAACGTATGGGACTGGGTGGTCGTATGCGCCAATTTGCATTGCATTCAATATTTACCAAGCAAGGCAACAGTTTACATATAGACGTTGATGAATCACAAAAGCATTTAGATACACCGATGCTTCGCCAAAGATTAGATGCCGCATTGTCGAGTATTTATGAGCATAACGTGTCGTTAAGTATTAATTTTGCTAAGGGAGTTATTGACTCTCCTTATCTTATTCAGCAAAAAATTGATGCAGGTCGTCATCAACAAGCAATCGATGTGATCACATCTGATGAAAACATAGTACAATTTCAGCAAGTATTTAGCGCCGAAATTGACGAAAACAGTATTCAGGCATTGTAATTACTTACAATCGCCCTTATGTTCATGTTAATTAATGTATTAAAAGAAAGAGAGAAAGTTATGTTTAAAGGTGGAATGGGCAACATGATGAAGCAAGCGCAGCAAATGCAAGATCGCATGCAAAAAGCCCAAGACGAAATCGCAACATTAGAAGTTGTTGGCGAAGCCGGTGCCGGTTTAGTTAAAGTAACCATGCTTGGTAACCACAATGTACGTCGTGTTCAGCTTGATGAAAGCCTTATGGAAGACGACAAAGACATGATTGAAGATTTACTTGCAGCAGCATGTAACGATGCTGTACGCCGTGTTGCAGAAGAAACACAAGAGCGCATGGGTAAAGTAACTGGCGGTATGCAATTACCACCAGGTATGAAAATGCCGTTTTAAGTAAATAATGCAACTTTCAGATAGTTTAAATCAGCTTATAGAAGCACTGCGCTGTCAACCGGGCATTGGTCCAAAGTCAGCGCAACGTATTGCTTTTCACTTGCTTGAGCGCGACCGAAAAGGAGGCACTCAGCTTGGCAATGCATTGACTAAAGCAATGACAGCCATAGGGCATTGTCAGTCTTGTCGTACTTTTTGCGAACAAGCTCAGTGCGATATTTGTTTAAGTACAAAACGCCAAGACAGCGGCATATTATGTGTTGTTGAATCGCCTACTGATGTGCTTGCCATTGAGCAAACAGGTCAGTATTTAGGGCTATACTTTGTTTTAATGGGTCATTTATCGCCAATTGACGGTATCGGCCCTAAAGAAATTGGCTTAGACGTTTTAGAGCAAAAACTTGCTCAAGGCGGTATTAATGAGGTTATTTTAGCGACTAACCCTACCGTTGAAGGCGATACTACAGCTCATTATATTGCTCAGCTTTGTCATAAATATAAAGTAGGTGCTTCGCGTATCGCTCACGGTATTCCTGTGGGGGGCGAGCTTGATTTAGTAGATGGTAGAACGCTTATGCATGCTTTTAGCGGCAGGCGTTTAGTTACACAAGACTAACTCTAAGTTACTATTTGAAAAGATATTATAAAAGCCTACATGATTAAATTATGTAGGCTTTTTTGTTTTTAAGGTAAGCTTAGAAGCAATCTAATACCAATCCGCAATAATACTTAATCATTTTGCGGGGCTAAACGTGTCGCTACCTGCGTTAAAAAATTCTCATTTAGAACAACTAAATAGCGAGTTTTTTGCCTAACTATCAACACGTTTTCCCGCCCTCAAAATAGATCATTTAATTAAACGAATTGGTATAATATATTTTTGGGCTATGTCTCTAATTAGTAAGGAATACAATGAAAGATAATCACCCCTACCAAGGTACATTACTGGGTAGTAAGCGTTTTTTACCGCTTTTTATTACGCAGTTTTTCTCAGCGATAAACGATAACGTGTATAAGCAATCAGTGCTTATTTTATTGATATTCCAGGCTGCAACGCTTGCTGATGGCGCACTTTATTCAAATATTGCTGCTGGGTTATTTATCCTACCTTTCTTTTTATTTTCAGGGATGGCGGGGCAGCTAGCTGAAAAAACAGAAAAATCCAAACTAATCAGAATCGTAAAGCTATGTGAAATCCCTATTATGGTTGTAGGGGCAGTCTCTATTTTAACGCAGTATCTTTGGCTGATGTTAGCCACCGTATTTTTAATGGGCGTACAAAGTACGTTTTTTGGTCCATTAAAATACTCTATTTTACCGCAGCACGTAGCCCCTAACGAATTAACAAAAGCGAATGGCTTGGTTGAATCAGGCACGTTTGTAGCAATATTAATTGGTACAATTTTTGGCACCTATTATATTACTCAATCAGTAGGGCCTACGCTTATAAGTATTGCCGTATTAGTACTGGCTGTTATGGGTTATGTGAGCAGTCGCTTTATACCCATTAGTGAGGCAAACGAGCCTAACTTAAAATTTACCTATAATATATTTTCATCCACGAAAAACGTATTTTCAGCACTTAATTCGCAAACAGAATCGGTTGGTAAGTCAGTGCTTGGGATTAGTTGGTTTTGGTTAATTGGCGCAATTATTTTAACGTCCCTACCAAATTATGTAAAACACACAATGGGCGGCGATGAACTGGTTGTAACTAGCGCGCTTGTTGTGTTTTCACTAAGTATTGCTATTGGTTCATTACTGTGTGAAAAGCTTTCTCGCTCTCGAATAGAATTAGGAATTGTGCCTTTTGGCGCTATTTTAATTACCTTGTTTTTATACTTACTGAGCCAAGAGAGCGCTATTAGCTCTTATTTACCTCAAAACCTTGAATTATTGACGCTTGATCAGTTATTAAAAACAGGCGACATGTTGTGGCATTTTGTATGGATGGCAGGCATTGGTATTGGCTCTGGTTTTTATACTGTACCTCTGTATGCGCTTATTCAACAGCGTACTGAAGAGTCGAGTCGCTCACGAGTTATAGCGGCTAACAATGTATTAAATGCACTGTTTATGGTGGGCAGTGCTGTTTTAAGTATTGTAACGCTGTCTGTTTTTCAGTGGAGTATTTCAGAGTTGCTACTGTTACTTGCTGGGCTAAACTTGCTTATATCTGTTTATATTTATACCAAAGTACCAGAGTTCTTTTTACGATTTATTATATATATTTTAGCTATTTGTATGTACAGAGTGCGTACAAAAGGTGAAAGTAATATTCCAGATGAAGGCGCTGCCGTTATAGTGTGTAATCACGTGAGCTTTGTCGATTGGATGTTTATTTTAGCAGCATCACCAAGGCCTATCCGATTTATGGTATTTGCCCCTATTTATTATTCGCCAGCCCTACATTGGTTATTTAAAATGGCCAAAGCTATTCCCATTAACAGTGAAAAAACCAATCCGGAAGCGTTTAAAAAAGCGTTTGGCGAAGTGGCTGCTGCGCTTAATAAAGGCGAACTTGTTGGTATTTTCCCTGAAGGAAAACTAACCAGTGACGGCTCTATCGATATTTTTCGCCGTGGAATCGAGCGCATTATTGAGCGCTCACCTGTGCCCGTTATCCCTGTGCATTTAGGGGGCCTGTGGGGAAGTATGTTTAGCCGAAAAGCTAAGTGGCAACTACCACGATTAAAATGGTCTTTGGTGTCGGTTGCAGTAGGTACCCCGATTGCCGCTGACAAAGTAGTAGCAGACGATTTACGTGAGCAAGTATTGGCTTTAAAAGCGCTTCATTCAAAAGATATTGACTAATTTAATGGCTAACTCAACATCGCAAACACCTTCAGCACCACACATGATTGTTGATGACTTTGTAGCGCCTAAGTGCGACGGGTTTATTGAAATATTATATCAAGATGACGATATTTTACTGATCAATAAACCCAGTGGGTTATTAAGTTTGTCTGGTAAGAATCCGCTTAACTGGGACTCAGTACATTACCGTTTAGTACATGGTCAAAAAGGGTTAACAGCCGCATTTGCTGAGGCTAAGTTACCGCATCGGTTAGATTTGGGTACATCGGGCATTATGATTGTTGGATTAAACGCCAAAGCATCAAAGCATCTTAATAAACAGTTTCAGGCGCGTACTATCCAAAAGCGTTATGTAGCCATGTTAGAGGGTAGCTTAGCTGTTGATGAGGGGGAAATTACTGCACCAATAGCAAAAGATAAACTGCTTTTTCCGCGAGTTAAAATTTGCCAAACGACGGGCAAAGTAGCGGTGAGTGAATACAGTGTGCTTGAGCGGCTTAAACAACCGTGCAGAACCTCAGTGCAATTTACGCCCGTTACCGGACGTACCCATCAATTACGAATACACAGCCAGTTTATAGGGCACCCAATTTTAGGCTGTGATTTATATAAAAGTGCGCAAAGTGAGTACATGGCAGGACGCTTACAATTACATGCCAGCGATTTATATTTTGAACATCCAACAACAGGTGAAAAGATTCATATTAATTGTCCGCACCCATTTTAGATAAACGAGATATTCTATTTTTTCGTTTCACCTTTTTTTGATTTTTCCCTTGAAGTTCTAACACCTCACCCCATATTAAGTGCATAACGCAGACACTTTGCAAATTGGAGATATATAAATGACTGCAGCACAAAAAGAAACATTAGGCTTTCAAACAGAAGTAAAACAATTATTAAACTTAATGA
The DNA here is from genome assembly GCF_030408075.1 of Pseudoalteromonas sp. APC 3358. NCBI lineage: Bacteria > Pseudomonadati > Pseudomonadota > Gammaproteobacteria > Alteromonadales > Pseudoalteromonadaceae > Pseudoalteromonas > Pseudoalteromonas sp. APC 3358. The sequence goes on along the minus strand of NZ_JASDCE010000004.1, from coordinate 274,389 downwards.
TTCATTCTCTTTATTCTAATAAAGAAATATTTTTACGCGAACTTGTGTCAAACGCATCAGATGCGGCAGACAAGTTACGCTTTTTAGCGCTATCTCAAGGCGACCTTTACCAAGGTGATGCCGATTTACGTGTTCGTATTAGCGCAGATAAAGAAGCAAATACAATTACCATTTCTGATAATGGTATTGGTATGACACGTGATGAAGTAATAAGCTCATTGGGTACTATTGCAAAGTCGGGTACTGCTGAGTTTTTTAAAAACTTAACGGGTGATCAAAGTAAAGATTCACAATTAATTGGTCAATTTGGTGTTGGTTTTTACTCAGCATTTATTGTTGCCGATTTAGTAACTGTTCGTACACGTAAAGCCGGTGAAACAACCGCTTACGAGTGGGAATCTCAAGGTGAAGGCGAATACACGCTTCAAGAAATTGAAAAAGAAGGCCGTGGTACCGACATTATTTTACATCTTCGTGATGAAGAAAAAGAATTTGCTGACGATTACCGCCTGCGCGGCATTGTTACTAAATACTCAGACCATATTTCAACACCGGTACAAATGTTTAAAGCAGAAGTACCAGAGTCTGAAGGCGAAGACGGCGAAAAAATTCCAGCAGTACCAGGTGAGTGGGAAAGTATTAACCGCGCAACTGCATTGTGGACGCGTGATAAGTCAGAGCTTTCTGATGAAGAATACAAAGAGTTTTATAAGCACGTAAGCCACGACTGGGAAGATCCACTTAGCTGGGCACATAATAAGGTTGAAGGTAAAACTGAATACACGAGCCTTTTATACATCCCTAAAAAAGCACCTTTCGATTTATGGAACCGTGAACGTCAAAGTGGCTTAAAGCTTTACGTACAACGTGTATTTGTAATGGATGATGCTGAGCAGTTCATGCCAAGCTACCTTCGTTTTGTGAAAGGTTTACTAGATTCAAACGATTTACCTCTAAACGTATCTCGCGAAATTCTACAAGACAACAAAGTAACGCAAGCTATTCGTAAAGGGTGTACATCGCGCATTATTAAAATGCTTGAGCGTATGGCTAAAAACAAAGCTGACGATTACCAAGTATTTTGGAATGAGTTTGGCCAAGTAATGAAAGAAGGCCCAGCTGAAGATGCGGCAAATAAAGAAGCCGTATGTAAGCTACTACGTTTTTCGTCTACTCATACTGATTCAGAAACGCAAGATGTGTCGCTTGAGCAATATGTTGAGCGTATGAACGAAGGCCAAGACAAAATTTACTATGTAGTAGCTGATACATTTACTTCTGCGAAAAATTCCCCTCATTTAGAGATTTTCCGCAAAAAAGGGATTGAAGTATTGTTACTAAGTGACCGTGTTGACGAATGGATGATGAGCCACTTAACTGAATTTGCTGATAAGCAACTACAGTCAATCACACGTGGTGATTTAGATTTAGGTAAGCTGGACGACGAAGAGACTAAAAAAGCGCAAGAAGAGTCTGAAAAAGAGATGGCTGGCCTTGTTGAGCGTATTAAAACAGCACTAGGTGATGACGTTAAAGAAGTACGCTTTACGCACCGCTTAACAGATTCTCCAGCATGTGTTGTAAGTGACGACAACGACATGAGCTCACAAATGCAAAAGCTAATGGAATCTGTTGGTCAAGCAGCACCAGAAGCAAAACCTGTGTTTGAGCTAAACCCAGAGCATCAACTTGTTAAGCATTTGAATGACGAACAAGATGAAGATAAATTTTCACAGTGGTCACATGTTTTATTAGACCAAGCATTACTTGCAGAGCGCGGTACACTTAAAGATCCAACAGGATTTGTTACTCGCCTAAACAAACTAATGCTTGAACTAAGCAAGTAGTCAGTTAACTATTTAGTTAATAAAAGTATAAATTATATACTTTAAATAAAAGGGAACGTATGTTCCCTTTTTTAATGCGCTGTAAATACATCAACAACTCATCAATTAGTATAAGTTGCTTGAGTATCGGCGGCGCTTGTGGAAGAATTCAGGCTTTAAAATAAATATCCATACTAGGGGACAATAATATGCGCATTATTCTTTTGGGCGCGCCGGGTGCAGGTAAAGGTACTCAAGCTCAGTTTTTAATGGACAAATACGGTATTCCACAAATTTCTACTGGCGACATGTTACGTGCAGCAATTAAAGAGGGCACGCCATTAGGCTTAGAAGCAAAAAAAGTAATGGATGCTGGTCAACTAATTTCTGACGATATTATTATTGGTTTAGTAAAAGAGCGTATTACTAAAGCTGATTGTGAGAAAGGTTTTTTACTTGATGGCTTCCCACGCACAATTCCTCAAGCTGATGCGATGAAAGAAAATGGCGTAGTGGTTGATCACGTTATTGAATTTGACGTGGCTGACGAAGTGATTGTTGAACGTATGGGCGGACGTCGCGTTCATCCTGGTTCTGGTCGTGTTTACCATATTGTATATAATCCACCAAAAGTGGAAGGTAAAGACAACGAAACTGGGGAAGACTTAATTGTTCGCGCTGATGATACTGAAGAAACAGTACGTAAACGTTTAGGTATTTATCACGAGCAAACTATGCCATTAGTTGATTACTACCAAGCAGAAGCTGCTGCTGGTAATACTCAATACCACAAACTAGATGGTACACAAGCTGTTGAAGCTGTAAGTTCACAACTTGGTGAGCTTTTAGGTTAATTATAAAAGCACATTAAAAAACCGCCAATTGGCGGTTTTTTGTTTTAAGGTTGTTTAGCATTGCTTAATCAGTGCTATTTAATCGGCTTTAAAGCGTTTTAAGTTTCTCAATTACGCTGTTGTATTCTGGTTCAGTTGAAAGGCTACTAACTAATTGTTTATAAATGACGTTATGTCTTTCATCTAAAATAAATACCGTTCGCGTTAATAAGCCCATATCTTTAATAATCAATCCGTATTTTTGGCCAAAATCGCGCCAAACAGAATCTGATAACGTAGTGATTTTATCGATATTTTCAGCTTTGCAAAAACGCTTTTGAGCAAATGGTAAATCAGCACTAATTGTTAGCATTACAACACTTGGAAATTGCGAGGCTACTTTTTCATTGAAATGCTTAGTTTGCAGGCTACAAATACCTGTATCAAGACTTGGCACTACACTTATCAATACAGCTTGGCCTTTGTAATCCTCAAGCGTTACAGGGATGAAGTTGTCATCAACTACTTTGAAATTTGGCGCGCTATCTCCAACAGAGATCCCTTTGCCTAATAAAGTGACTGGTTTGCCTTGTGCAGATACTTTTCCTATGTCTAGCGTGTTTTCTGGGTAATCGGCTGCAATAGCCACAGAGCAAAATGCGCTCAAAGCAAAGGTAAGTGAACGTAACATAAGGTATTTCCTTTTAAATTAACGCAATGGGCGTCAGTGTATTATACTGCGCTATAGTAACCAAGAGATTATACCGCCCTAATGAAGTTGGGATTAGTTCTGCAATATAAAAATTGTAACTATGCTAAACTTTGATTAACATGAAGTTACAAAATATATCTTCAATAATAAAAATAAAAACCATCATAAAATGATTTTAATGCTCATTACTGGTTTAGAAACAGAGAGATAATATGTCAACATCGGTACTAATATGTGATGACTCAAAATTAGCTAGGCGTCAGCTAGCTCGTTCATTACCTGAAGATTGGGATATTAAAGTTGAATTTGCACTCGACGGCGTTGATTGCATAAAGCAAATAAAGTTAATTGAACCAGAAATACTTTTTCTCGATTTAAATATGCCTGAAATGGATGGGTATGAAGTATTAATCGCTATGAAAGAACAGGGGCTAAACATACTCACTGTTGTTGTCTCTGGTGATATACAGCCAAGTGCACATCAAAGAGTGCTTGAACTGGGTGCTATCGATTTCATTCAAAAACCATGTTCCCCCGAAAAACTAGCCAGCATAATTGAACACCATGGGATTAAAGATAAAGCCATGCGTGAGCGTCTCTCTCATTCGCTTGGAGAGCAGGTCGACCCTGATGTTCGGGATATATACCAAGAACTCACTAACGTTGCTATGGGACAGGCTGGGGATTTACTTGCACGTCTTCTTAATGTGTTTGTAGAGCTACCAATTCCTAATGTGAATATTTTGGAAGTTAATGAACTCGATATGGCGCTGCAGTCTATAGATAATAATGCAGCTACATCGGGTGTGTGCCAGGGCTTTATTGGCGGTGGCATTTCGGGCGAGGCGCTATTACTTTTAAATGATTCAAGCTTTAAAGAAATAGCTTCTTTAATGAATTATGACGGCGAGTTAAACGATAAAATTGAACTTGAGCTGCTTATGGATATTAGTAATATTTTGATAGGCGCTATTTTAACGGGTCTTTCAAAACAGCTCGATATGTCATTTAGCCAAGGGCACCCAATAGTACTTGGCCAACACCGAGATGTGTCTGAGCTGGTTAAATCAAACAAGTCACGTTGGCAACGCACCCTTGCTATAGAGATTAGTTACGGTATTGAAAACCATGATATAAATTGCGACCTCATGCTGTTATTTACTGAAGATTCACTTAAAACTTTGAAGTATAAAGTTGCTTACCTATTAGAAGATTAAGTTATGGCTGCAGATTTAGAAATGAATGAGATCCATTGGCTTATGGATATGTTTAATACCGTTGATGTAGGCCTTGTAGTACTTGATAGAGATTATAAGGTGTGTGTATGGAATGGTTTTATGGAAAACCATTCAGGGCTTCTACCAAGCGCAGTAAAAGATAAAGACCTATTTGATTTATTTCCAGCAATAGACGAAAAATGGTTTAGAAGTAAATCAGAATCGGTTTTTGTTTTAAAAAACCGCTCTTTTACGATTTGGGAGCAGCAGCCATACATTTTTAGGTTTAAAAATTATCGACCTATTACTGGTAAAGCTGATTATATGTATCAAAATGCGACATTTATCCCTCTTACAAATACGATGGGCGAAGTTAGCCATATTTGTATTATTTTGTATGATGTAACAGATGTCGCGGTAAATAAAAAAGAGCTTGAAGAGTTAAACAAAAAATTAGAACAAGTAAGTCAAACAGATAGCTTAACGCAGCTTGCAAACCGTGGACACTGGGAAGGTACGCTACGCCAAGAGTTTTTGAGAGTTAAGCGAAGTGGTGGCTGTAGTACATTATTAATGTTTGATATTGACCACTTTAAAAAAATAAATGATGAATATGGCCATAGCTGTGGTGATGAATCGCTTCGTCATTTATCTAACTTACTACGTACGACGCTGCGCGAAACTGATGTTGCAGGGCGCTATGGCGGTGAAGAGTTTGCAGTAACATTACTTGATACAGATAAAGAAGGCGCTTTTGTATTTGCTGAGCGTTTAAGGGTATTGATTGAAACTAACCCTGTTAAGTATAAACACTTTGAAATAACAATGACGGTAAGTATAGGGCTGGCTGGTAGCAGTAATGATTTTAAAAATCATGAGCGCTGGATAGAGGCTGCAGATAAAGCACTGTACCAATCTAAAAATACAGGGCGAAATAAAGTAATAGCCTACGAAGATATAAAAAATGACGCTTAAGCGTCATTTTTTATATCCAGAATTTAGGGTTAATAATAGGGTGTTTTTTACAATCTGCTGAGCAAACCCAATCAGTATGAAAATTTTATTGCCCTTCATTATTGTGTTGTGTGTCGAGAGTCATCTATTGGGCATTGACCAATCATTGAAACCTCACCAGAATTTGACTCTTGCTCTAGTTTTACTTTAAAGCCCCATAATCTGTAAAGATGCTTAAGTACTTCCTCGTGCGAGTTTGCTAAAGGAATGTTGTTATGAGGTACATAGCGTAGGGTTAGTGAACGGTCACCTCTAATATCAACGTCATATACTTGAATGTTGGGCTCATGATTACTCAAGTTGTACTGCGCTGAGAGCGCTTCTCTTACAGCTTTATAACCATTGTCGTTATGTATTGCGCCAATTTCTAAATGGGGATTATTAGTATGATCAATAATAGTAAATAATTTAAAATCACGAATTAACTTAGGCGATAAAAACTGGCTAATAAAACTCTCATCTTTAAAGTTTTCCATTGCAAAATGCAGTGTATCTAGCCAATTACTGCCTGCATATTCAGGAAACCAGCGTTTATCTTCTTCAGTTGGGTGCTCACATATTCTGCGAATATCAACCATCATATTAAAGCCTAAAGCATATGGGTTAATGCCTGAATAATACTTACTGTTATAAGGTGGCTGATAAACTACGTTGGTGTGGCTTTGTAAAAATTCTAACATAAACGAGTCGGTGATTTTTCCCTCATCATATAAGTGATTAAGGATGGTGTAATGCCAAAAAGTTGCCCAACCTTCATTCATTACTTGAGTTTGTTTTTGTGGGTAAAAGTATTGCGAAATTTTACGAACAATACGTATCACTTCACGTTGCCAAGAGTCGAGTAATGGGGCATTTTTTTCAATAAAATACAAAATATTTTCTTGTGGTTCAGAAGGAAAGTGACGTACTTTCTTTTTGGTTTCTTGCTGTTGCTCAGGAATAGTTCGCCATAATTCGTTTACTTGCGATTGAAGGTAGTCTTCACGCTCTTGTTGGCGTTTTTGCTCTTCAAATAGCGATATTTGTTGTGGACGTTTGTAGCGATCGACTCCGTAATTCATTAATGCATGACATGAGTCGAGTAGGGCTTCTACTTGTGTAATACCGTGCTTTTCTTCACAGCGACTTATGTAGTTTTTAGCAAATACCAAGTAATCAATAATTGAGCCAGCATCGGTCCAGGTTTTAAATAAGTAGTTACCTTTAAAAAATGAGTTATGTCCGTAACATGCATGTGCCATAACAAGCGCTTGCATAGGTAGGGTATTTTCTTCCATTAAGTACGCAATACAAGGGTCTGAATTTATCACTATTTCGTAAGCGAGACCCATTTGTCCGCGCTTATAATTTTGCTCTGTTTGAATGAACTTTTTACCGTACGACCAATGACTGTAGCCAATAGGCATACCAACGCTTGAATAAGCATCCATCATTTGCTCTGCGGTTATCACTTCAATTTGATTAGGGTAGGTGTCTAACCTGTAGTGAGCTGCAACACGGGCAATTTCACCTTGATACTCATCTAATAAATCAAAGGTCCAATCTGGGCCATCACTCAATCGTTTATCATTCATAATGCTACCTCGCTTTTGGCTATGCAGAGTTTTGCTGTTGACGACCTTTTTTAAATAGCTCCCTAAAAATTGGGTAAATATCTTCAACGCTTTGAATATGCTGTATGGCGAAATTATTATGGCTGTGTGTTATAGATTCATATTCGCGCCATAGGCTTTGATGAGCACGAGTGGTTATTTCAATATAAGCAAAATAGCGTACTGCGCTTAAGAGCTTATTACGTAAAATTTCACCACACTGCGGGGTGTCGTCCGCCCAGTTATCGCCATCAGAGGCTTGTGCGGCGTATACATTCCACTCGTTTGCGTGATAACGCTCTTTTATTATTTCGTTCATTAATTTAAGTGCGCTTGAAACAATAGTGCCGCCAGTTTCTTGGGAATAAAAAAACTCTTGCTCGTCTACTTCTTTTGCTTGTGTGTGGTGGCGAATATAAACAACGTCTATGTCTTTATAGCTGCGTGTTAAAAATTGATAGAGCAAAATATAAAAGCGCTTTGCCATGTCTTTTGTTGGCTGATCCATTGAGCCTGACACATCCATAATACAAAACATTACCGCTTTGCTGGTGGGGTGAGGGCGCTTTTCGTAATTACGAAAACGTAAATCGTAGTTATCAATAAACGGGACCGATTTAATTTGTAGTTTTAATGCTGCAATTTCTTTTTGTAATAAAGCAATTGCCGCTTTATCGTTATGTGGACCAGCAAGCAGCAGAGCAAGTTGTTCTTCGAGCTCTTTTAAACGGCGTTTTTTACCTGCACTCATGGCAACACGCCGTGCAAGCGAGCCTTGTAATGAGCGGACAATATCAATATTACTTGGCATGCCGTCGCTACAAAAACCTGCGCGATGGGTTTTCATTTGCACTAACTTATCAAGCTGGTTCTCTTGTAAGTTAGGAAGTTCTAAATCTTCAAACAGTAAATCAAGGTATTCATCTTTTGATATCGAAAATACAAACTCATCTTGCCCTTCGCCCGAATCGCTGGCGTCACCTTCACCGGCACCGCCGCTTTGTCCGCCTTTAGGGCGTTCAATTTTATCACCAGTAGAAAACTGATCGTTGCCTGGGTGAATTTGTTCTCTATTCCCGCCTTGCCCTTGATGAAATGTAGGTTCGCTGATATCGCGTTGTGGAATAGAAATACTCTCACCAGAGCTTGAATCTGTAACGCTGCGTTTGTTAATCGCATCTGAAACCGCTTCTTTAATTTGTTTTTTATAGCGCCTAATAAAGCGCTGGCGATTAAGCGTACTTTTATTTTTTCCGTTTAAACGCCTATCTATAAAATGCGCCATATTGACCTCCTATATACTACGACTATGAAGGTTATTGCGATTTTCTAACCCGTAAATACCACTCAGAAAGCAAGCGAACTTGTTTTTGTGTATAGCCTTTTTCGACCATACGGTTCACAAAGTCTTCGTGCTTTTGCTGATCCTCTGCAGACGTTTTAGTATTAAACGAAATAACAGGGAGCAAATCTTCGGTATTAGAGAACATTTTTTTCTCAATCACCGTGCGTAGTTTTTCGTAGCTTGTCCATAGTGGGTTTTTACCGTTGTTATGCGCACGGGCACGCAATACAAAGTTCACTATTTCATTACGGAAATCTTTAGGGTTAGAAATACCTGCTGGCTTTTCTATTTTTTCAAGTTCGGCGTTAAGCGCGGCTCGGTCAAATAGTTGTCCCGTATCAGGGTCGCGATATTCTTGGTCTTGTATCCAAAAGTCTGCATAAATAACATAACGGTCAAAAATGTTTTGTCCGTATTCTGAATACGATTCTAAATAGGCGGTTTGCAGTTCTTTACCTATAAACTCTACATATTGCGGAATTAAATAGCCTTTTAAAAAGCTTAAATAACGCTCTTCTATTTCGCTTGAAAATTGTTCGCGCTCTATTTGTTGCTCAAGTACATAAAATAAGTGCACCGGATTTGCAGCAACCTCAGTGGTATCAAAGTTAAACACGCGGGATAAAATTTTAAACGCAAAGCGAGTAGAGAGCCCCGTCATGCCTTCATCAACACCTGCGTAATCACGATACTCTTGATACGATTTTGCTTTAGGGTCGGTGTCTTTTAGAGTCTCGCCATCGTATACCCGCATTTTTGAATAGATACTTGAATTTTCTGGATCTTTTAAACGTGATAGCGTCGTAAATTGCGCCAATGTTTTAAGTGTACCTGGTGCGCATGGTGCGTTGTATAGCTCGCTGTGCTCAAGTAATTTGTCGTAAATTTTAATTTCTTCGGTTACACGTAAGCAATAAGGTACTTTTACAATATAAACACGGTCTAAAAATGCTTCGTTGTTTTTATTGTTTTTAAAAGTTTGCCACTCAGATTCATTAGAGTGAGCGAGGATCATGCCATTAAAAGGCAGGGCACTAATGCCTTCTGTGCCGTTGTAGTTACCTTCTTGGGTTGCGGTAAGTAAAGGGTGCAGCACTTTAATAGGCGCTTTAAACATTTCTACAAATTCCATCAGCCCTTGGTTAGCTAAACATAAAGAGCCCGAGTAGGCGTATGCATCAGGATCGTTTTGGGCAAAGTGCTCAAGCTGGCGAATATCGACCTTACCCACTAGCGCCGAAATATCTTGGTTGTTTTCATCTCCTGGTTCGGTTTTGGCAATGCCTATTTGGTTTAAAATAGAAGGGTAGCGTTTAACCACTCTAAACTGGCTAATATCACCATTGAACTCTTTTAAGCGTTTGCCAGCCCAAGGCGACATAATGGTTTTTAAGTAGCGCGGTTTAATACCGTATTCTTGCTTAAGTACGTCGGCGTCCTCTATTGGGTCAAATAATGCAAGAGGATGGTCGTTTACCGGAGAACCTTTAATTGAATAAATAGGCACTTGTTGCATTAAATATTTTAGTTTTTCAGCAATGGATGATTTACCCCCACCAACAGGTCCAAGTAAATAAAGCACTTGTTTGCATTCTTCAAGCCCTTGGGCTGCGTGTTTTAAATAAGAGACTATTTGCTCAATGGCGTCTTCCATACCATAAAAATCAGCAAAGGCAGGGTAGCGTGCAACTACTCTATTAGAAAATAACCGGCTTAGTCGTGCATCCGTTGCGGTATCTACCATGTTTGGTTCGCCAATTGCCATGAGTAGGCGTTCTGGTGCGCTGGCGTAGGCAGACTTATCGGTTTTACAAATCTCAAGAAATTCAGCGATACTGTATTCTTCTTCCTGTGCCGCTTCGTATCGTGCTTGGTAATGCTCAAAAATCGTCATAATAACCTCCGAAACCCGCTGTAAAAAGGTGCTTACCTTTTAAAGTCTAGTCACGAATCTGTATTTTTGTGCAATAAAATTAAAAATTTAAGTGAAAAAAGATCATGTTACTAAAAGTGTTTTATTAAATGATGAGGCGCTTGGGTGTGATAAACAAGAAACAAAAAAAGACGCCTAAGCGTCTTTTTTACATTAGCGTTTAAAGGCTAATTAAGCGAAGTTAGCGTTCGCGAATTCCCAGTTAACAAGCGACCAAAAACCTTTAAGGTAATCTGGACGAACGTTACGGTAATCAATGTAGTAAGCGTGTTCCCATAAATCCACTGTAAGGATTGGAGTAACGCCATCATCAGTTAATGGTGTAGCAGCGTTAGATGTATTAACGATGTCTAGTGAACCATCAGCAAGCTTAACTAACCACGTCCAGCTTGAACCAAAGTTATTTACTGCTTTGTCATTTAATGCATCTTTAAACGCATCAAAAGAACCCCATTTAGCGTTGATTGCATCAGCAACTGCGCCAGTAGGCTCGCCGCCGCCGTTTGGAGATAAGCTGTTCCAGTAAAAAGTATGGTTCCAGATTTGTGCTGCGTTGTTAAATACGCCGCCTTCTGATGAACATACGATCTCTTCTAGAGATTTGTTTTCAAACTCAGTACCAGGGATTAAACCATTAAGCTTAACCACGTAAGTGTTGTGGTGTTTGCCATGGTGAAACTCTAGTGTTTCTTTTGAAATATGTGGCTCAAGTGCGTCGATTGCATATGGTAGTGACGGTAGTTCAAATGCCATTTTTTTATCTCCATCTTCTTTGGTTGATAGTCCATTTGGTAATACGTAATGCCTGTTGAAACAGACCAGTTACCTATACCAAGCGGTAATATAGTGTTACTATAATTGTTGAGTATTTTACTCAAGTTTAAGCAAACAGCAATGCTATTGCGAAAGACTATTTCAATTGCGGCTTTATTTGCCCATTTTAAGTTATATATTTGTGGTCACGATGAGTTATTTTCAAGACCTAAATATATTTAGCTATCGTTACTTTGAGGTTGTAGATGGAAACCATTGATAAAATTAAACAGCAAATTTCAGAAAACCCAATAATCCTTTTTATGAAAGGGTCACCAAAATTACCAAATTGTGGTTTTTCTTCACAAGCATCGCAAGCGTTAATGTCATGTGGTGAACCATTTGCATACGTTGATATTTTACTTAATCCAGACATTCGTGCTGAGCTTCCAGCATACGCAAATTGGCCAACATTCCCGCAATTATGGGTAGATGGCGAATTAGTTGGTGGTTGTGACATTATTATCGAAATGTTTCAACGCGGTGAATTACAGCCGTTAATTACAGAAACTGCTGCTAAATATAAAGAAGCTGACGCAGAGTAATTTATTACTCAACCTGCTATCAGGTTATTAAGCTCTTTAAACACAAAGCCACTTTTTAAGTGGCTTTGTTGTTTTTAATTTTTGTGAATTTACGAATAAGGAAGGCTCACTTGTACGTTTAAGCCGCCCTCTATTTTGTTATGTAAACTTATATGCCCCTGGTGCGCTTCTGCTATTTCTCTGCATAAGGCTAGCCCTAAACCACTCCCCGTACTTTTTGTAGAATAAAAGGGCACTAAAGCATTTGCCATTACTTGCTCGCTCATTCCTTTGCCGCAGTCGCTCACATTTATAACACAAGCTTGGGGTACAAATTCGACCTGAATATGTATTTCATTGGCGTTGGAGCCTGACTCGTGTGAATTTTTTAATAGGTTTATGAGCAGCTGCTCGAGTTGGGCTTGATCAGCTTGTAATTCATTGTGTGAATTTTTTATTTCGTAGCTAAATTGCCAGTGATTTTTTAAATTATTGAGTGTGTTTTGCCAGTTAATCCGTGTTTTTTGTGGCTGAGGTAATTTAGCAAACTTGCCATAGCCTTGTACAAATTCAGTTAAATGACTAATTCGCTCATCAATAGTTGCAAATACACGGGCAAGGCGGGGCTCATCAACTTTATTTGCGAGCAATTGTGCGCTGTGTAACATGGACGACATAGGGCCGAGTGAATTATTCAATTCGTGGCTGATAATGCGTATTACCTTTTTCCACACGGCAACTTCTTGGCGACTAAGCTCACGGGTTAACTGTTTAAATATATATAAATGATGCTTTTGGTTATTGAGTAAAAACTCCCCGGTGGCTAAATGCCAAGTTTGCGAGTCTTGATTCTCTATTTCTATATTAAAGAGGCCATCAACACCGTGCTCTATAGCTGCTATTAATTGCAGGGGCGAATTTTCGAGTAATTTACTTAGCTGCATACCTTCAAGGCGGGTTGCGCTATTAAATAAACTACGGCTAATTAAATTACTAAATACCACCGTATTATTATCATTGACCAGTAATAACGCTTGCGGCGAGCTTTGCAATACTTTATCAAGCATTAACTCGCGCTGGTAAATCCATTGTTTTTCTTGGCGAAGCTGTTTAGCGGTTTGATTATAAAGTCGGCATAGTTTTCCAAGTTCATCATTACTTTTATACGCTAGTAAGCTGGAGAGCTCACCATCTTTAAAATTAAGCAACCCGGTTTCAAGCGATTGCATGCCAAGCTTTATTGGTTTGGTGAGAGCTCTTGAAAGCAAGGTGCTAAATGCAAGCGTTAGTAATATTAAAAACAGAGTGTAGTACATATCAAAACCACTAAGTGCGGCAATAATAAAAACAGGCAGCGCGCTACAAAGTGCGCAAATTAACACAACCTTTTGGCTTAGGGTAAAGTGGCTAATAATGTTTGGCATTAATAATCAATACCCATTTTTTGTAATCGACGATAAAGAGCTTGTCGGCTTAAACCAAATTCACGGGCCACTTTGGCTATAACACCTTGATGAGCGCGCATTGCGTGTTCTATTTCCTGTTTGGTCGGTTCTGCTTTTGCTTCTTGTTGAGCAGTAACCGATGACGAAAGTGCAAAGTCATCGACTGTAAGCGCACCTGTTGGTTTTAGTACCGCTACACGTTTACAAGCATTTTCTAGCTCTCGAACGTTACCTGGCCATTTATAATGTTGAAGTGCTTGCTCTGTGTTTATAGTCAGCTCTCGGTGAGGTAAGAAGTGGCTAATGAGTGCTAAAACATCATCTTGCCTTTCGCTAAGGGCAGGCACATTGAGTTCAATTACATTAAGGCGATAATATAAGTCTTCCCTAAATCGACCTTGTTCAATTGCTTGTAGTAAGTTTTCGTTAGTAGCCGATATTACTCGCACATTTACTTTTTGTGTTTGTGTTGAGCCTAAACGTTCAAACTCGCCGGTTTGTACTACGCGTAGTAATTTTATTTGTCCTGAAAGTGGTAAATTACCAATTTCATCTAAAAATAACGTACCGCCATCAGCTGCTTCAAATCGACCAATACGTTGTTTAGTTATCCCCGTGTATGCGCCAGCTTCAGCGCCAAAAAGTTCGGCTTCTATAAGTTCTTGTGGTAGTGCGCCTGCGTTTACCTTAATAAAAGGTTGCGATACAAGTGGGGAGTTTTTTTGAATAATATGCGCAATACACTCTTTGCCACTTCCATTAGGGCCTGTAATTAATGCAGATATATCAGATTTAGCTACTTGTAGCGCCATAGTGACCAGTCGTTCCATAGCCGTGCTTTTAAATATTAGCCCAGCAAGGTCTGCATTTTTAAATGTACCTTCACGTTCTTGTTGATGGCGATTAAGTGTCGCCATTATTTTTTTAGCACTGCCTAGCTCTATTAAATTACTGATACAAACTAGTAGTTTTGCATCATCCCAGGGTTTTGGTAAGTAATCAGCAGCACCGGCTTTTACAAGCTCAATGGCGGTGGCAAGTTCGGTCCAGGCTGTAATAAGTATAATAGGGAGGTGTGGGTTTATTTCTCGTACTTCATAAAACAAGGCTTTACCTTCTTCGCCAGAGGTCGTGTCACTGGTAAAGTTCATGTCTTGAATTACAAGCTCAATTCGCTGATAGCGAACTATTTGCATAGCATCAAACGGATTTGTTGCAGTGACTACCGAAAAGTCGTGGATCTCGAGCAACAATGAAAGTGCATCGAGTACTGCTTGGTTATCATCAACAATGAGTATTTTATGAGTCATAGGTTATTTTTATAATTTTTTAATGGCTACACTGCCTTACTAATCAGTGTAGCATAGTGATTTTTACATGATTTAGTAACCTAAACTCTGGATAATAAATCTACCTCAAGCGGATTCTAGGTTAAATTGTGCGAGTTGCGATACTGGGCGAAATATTAGCAGCGCGTTTAGCCGGCCCTAATACCGCAAGTAAGCTCATTAATAATACGACAATGGCGGTAACGGCTATATAGCTTGGCGGTAGTGCGGCTACAGAAAAATACTGCATTAACATTTTCCCAAGTAGTATTGCTGTTACCACACCTAAGGCTAAACCTAGGCTACAAATTAATGCATTTTCTACTAAAAAGTAGCTAACAATAGCTGACTTTCTTGCACCAAGTGCTCTGCGTGTGCCAATTTGCTTAGTACGTTTGCTAATATTAAATAAGGTTAAGCCAAAAATACCGAGAGCGGTTATAAGCACTAAAATAGTGATTAATACTATGAGCATGCGCATCATGAGGCGGTCTTTAGCGGTATACTCATTTTTTAATTCATCAAGTCCTTTAATGTTATTAATAACGCGTTTGCTGTAATTTTCGAGCATGGCATTTTCTATTTCTTTCATTACAGCTGCTCGCTGACCAGGCTCTGTACGAACGGCAACTTGTGCATAACTTGCTGCTTTAATATAAGGAATAAACGCAAGATTATCGGGTTTACTGTCTTTGAGCCACGGGCCTTTCATGTTTCCGATCACGCCAATAACTTTAAGTGGTAGGTCACCAAAATAAACTATTTTTCCTAAACCATCTCCATCAGGGTAGAGCTCATCAAGTAAGGCTTTAGTGACTATAGTGACGTTGGTGCGCTTTTGTGTAATTTCGTTTGTAACTAGCACTTCATCTTCGGTAAAGTTTCGCCCTGCAATTAAGTTAACGCCGTAGGTATTAATTGCGTGGTCATCTATAAAAAAATAAGCAGTTCTTACACTTAGGCCTTCTTGTGGAGCGGGTTGTAAATTAAAGCTCGAAGCGCTGCCACTGCCTGATAGCGGGATACTACTGCTTAATGCGGCATCAACTACGCCTGGCATTTTTCTAAGCATGCTTTCATCAAGCTCAAACTGCTGGCTTAAGTTAATATCAGTACCAAAGGTCATTACATTAAACTTAAATATATCTTGCTCAGGGTAGCCCGTTTCTTGGTTTAAATAGCTAATTCTGTCTTGAATGATAAATGCAGCATTACTGACTATAGCTGTGGTAATTGCAATTTGAATTAGCAGTAATACAGCGCCCACCTTTGAGCGGCATAAGGCGTTAAATATAGGTTTTATTTCTAACATTGTTAAATTCCTTATTGGCTCTTAAGATAAATAGCAGGATTGGTTTTACACACTAACCAAGCTGGGTACAAACCAGCCAAAATGCAGGTTGTAATTGCAATCAATGGGGCGCTCAATAGCATGGTCAAATCCATTGTCGCTAAGTTTTCATAGTAGTCGTAGCTTTGCACTACGCCCATTAAGCCAAGTTGTGCTAGTACAATTCCTAGCATGCCACCTACAAAGCCAAGCATGGCGACCTCAACTAAGTGCTGTAAAAATATTTGCCTTTTACTAGCACCTAATGCGCGCCTTACACCTACTTCTGGCGCTCTGCGTAAAAACTTAGCTAAAAGTAAACCTAAAATATTGGCTAAGCAGACACCTAAGAACATAAAGCTCAGGCCCACTAAAATTTTATTGTCTTCGGTGACGACGTTGTTGTATTGCATCCATTGGTTTACATCGCGAAGTTTATACTCAAGTTCTTTACGATTAAATCGACCACGTTTTTGTTGTTCTTGCATATAGGCTAATAAGTAATTTTGATAGGCTTGTTTTTGTTCAAGCGTATTTAGCTCTGCCCAAAACTGGATCCATACTTGCTCAGATTGCAGTTTATCTGCAAAGGTTGGTGTGTTTTCGTGTTTCCATCCATTGCTATTGCCCCAACTTACGAGCTCTTTTGCCTTTATTAAGCTAAAGGGCATAAATAACTCTTCTACTTGATTAAATGCACCGTTATTTAAATCATAATATTTAATATTGAGAGGCCAATGGTTAATAACACCAACTACTTGATAGCTTGCATCATCTAAGTAAATCAGTTCTCCGACGGAGTTTTGTCCTGCAAATAGTTTATCGTTTATCTCTTGGGTAATAACAACCACAGGTGCGGCTGAGTTTTCTTGCTCTTTGCTCCAAGCCCCTCCGTATAGAAATGACAAATTAAACATGCTAAAAAAGTCAGGCGTTGTCATGCGAGCATTACCTATAAAAGGTTTTATTTTGTCGGAGTCTAAATAAACTGAAAAGCCGGTACGCATCATAGCCACTTTTTTCTCTGACGTGGGTGCGTTTAATAAGTTCTCAGCATCTTGATAGGTCAGTTGCAGTGGCATGTTATCTTCTGTCCACCACGTACTACCATCGTCCATTGTTTGTAATTGCACACTGTAAAGTTGGCTGCTTTTTTCTGGGATAGGATCGGCCGACATCATGTGATAAACACTAAGGCTGGTCATTGTTATGCCTATACCTATCGCAATGGCAAGTACCATTAAAAAGCTAACCAGTGGGGTGCGCTTGAAGCTGCGCCAACTTAAATCTAAATAATGAATAAACATTAGTTAAACCCCCGATGCTGTTTTTATAGTTTGCGCGCCCTGATAAAGCGTAAAGTCGGCAAGTTGTCCATCAACTACTTGAATATTACGCGGAGCACGGCGGGCTAATTCGCTATCATGCGTTACCATTACAATAGTGGCACCGTCGCGATTGATTTGTTCAAGTAACTCCATAACTTGGCGAGCCATTAAGCTGTCAAGGTTACCTGTTGGCTCATCGGCAAGTAAAAAACGAGGTTCACCAGCAAGCGCACGGGCTATTGCCACACGTTGTTGCTGGCCACCAGAGAGTTGTTGAGGTAAGTGTTTAGCGCGAGATGCTAAACCAACTTGTTCAAGGCATTGCTCAATTCGACGTTTTCGCTCATTTGCTTTAATCCCTCTGTAGCGAAGAGGAACTTCTATGTTTTCATATAAATTTAAATCGGGGATCAAATTAAAGCCTTGAAATATAAAGCCAATTTTTTGATTACGTAAATCAGCACGTTGGTTATCGTTTAGGCTGCCAACATTAACGCCATCCAACAGGTATTCACCTTCGTTAAAAGGCTCGAGCATACCTGCAATATTTAAAAAGGTTGTTTTTCCTGAGCCGCTAGGACCGGTAACAGCAATAAATTCGCCTTCGTTTACTTGCAGATTAAAATCTCGAAGCGCATGGGTTTGTACCATTTCTGTTTGGTATACTTTACTTACATTGTTCATTTGTAACATGGTTGTTCCTAATTATTTTTAGCGTTGGTTGAGAACGTCTGTTTAATTTAATAAAATCGTGTTGGCTTGCTTAAAGTCGCTGTAGCTTGAAATAATAATTTCATCGTTTTCTTTTAGTCCGCTTAAAAGCTCAACCGCATTAATGCTGGTGGCGCCTATTGTAATAGGTATACGCTTTGCGATATTGCCATCGACTTTATAAGCTATAATTCCGCCTTGCTGCATAAATGCACCACGCTTTACTTGCATTACACCTTCTCGGTTGTCGAGTAAAATACGTGCAGTTAAGCGTTGGTTCTGACGAATGTTGTTAGTAACACCTTTAAACCGGACGCGTGCTGTTACTTCACGATTATTAACTTCTGGTGATATGGCGGATAAATTCCCCATCACTGTTTCATTGCCTAACTTAAGCTCTACTTCCATACCGAGCCCTAATTCGTTTGCGTAACTTTCAGGAACTTGGAGTTCGGCTTCAAAATTACTTAAGTCGACGAGAGTCATAAGAGGTTGGCTTTGCGTCACTGCGGCTTTTTGTTGCACTAATAGGTTACCCACGATCCCTGTAACGGTAGCTTTAATAGATAGGTTGCTTACTTTTCGGATTAAGTCATCAACAATAAGTTGTTGGCGGGTCACATCACTTTTAGCAGCTTGTAGTTCAAAAGTGAGCGTGTCTTTGGCAAGCAATACCTCTTGCTGCGCATGCTTATAGGAGAGCTTAGCTCGGGATAAATCATCAACTGCTTTTTCTAGATCAATTTGGCTAATTAAGTGCTTTTGTATTGATAACTGTGCGCGACGATTTTCGCGCTCAGCGGCGTTAAGCTCGACTTGTGCCATATCGAGTGTTTTATTTAAGGTGAGTGTTTGGCGTCTTGCTTGCAAATGCTGCCTTTGCTGTTCGCCTTCAAGTCTTTTAAGTACAGACTCCTGTTGCTTTAATTCATTAGTTAACTCAGGGCTTTGCAGCAGGGCAAGTGTGTTGCCTTGCTTTACTGTATCGCCGGCCTTTACTTTTAAATCTATAAATCCCCGTTCTGGACTGTAGATTTTAGGGGCATTAGCAGCAACAATTTTACCACTGGCGGCAATGTCTCGAATGAGCGCTTTAACATGTACTTTTGCAATCTGTACTTTTGAGCGGCTAATAGAGCTTTTAGCGCTATGGTTAGTTAAAAAAATATAAGCAATTGCAGAGACCACAATGAAAACAATCGCAGTGATCATCGCGTATTTTTTATAGCTTATAGGTGCCTTTACCTGTACGTCTTGTGCGCTGGTATCTTTAATCATTTAATTTCCCCTAAATTGCTTTTATGTATTTTTCGCACAGCAGTAATAAAGCTGCTGTGCAAATAGCGGCAATAGGAGAGAGTAAAAATAAGCTTAGAGTAAACATAGTAATTCCAATTAGCGATTATATATAAAGCTATACGATTAATATGCCAACTATTATCTTATTGATATTTAAGTAATTTTATTTTTTTGTTATTGAAATTTATGTCCGCGGACAGTTTATGTGTCCGCATCGGACATAGTTTTAAATAAAAATTCACTATTAACGTACAAAAAATGACATGAACTTTCATAACTATACTAATGAGCAGCAATAATCGGGGATGTTAAGCCATTAAAGTAATGAAATAGCATAAAACTATCTAAATGTTAACTGAATAGCCCCTCTAGCGCTGAATACTTATTCACTTTCGGTTGCCTTTACGTTTACGTAAGCTGTCACGATGAAGGCTCGTGTTTTTTACAATATGTTAAACTTGACACCAGTGTCATGAAAAAATAGTGGTTAAAATAACGCTAAATGTTAAAAATAATGATAAAAAGAAATCTTGCTATGAAGTGAGAAATATTCAAGAATGTGAATATGTATTCAAAGTGCTATTGACTCTATTTAAGATAGAGGCTAGTTTTGTCCGTCTGTTAGCAAATCGTCGAGCAGTTCATCCACGCTAACAGTGCAGCAAGGGGAGGGGTCTATGTTATACGACTCAAAGTTAGAAAAAGAAAATTGTGGCTTTGGCTTAATAGCCCAAGTTAATGGTCAAGCTAGTCATAGGCTTATTCGTACTGCTATTACGGGGCTTGATCGCATGCAGCACCGTGGTGGTATATCTGCCGATGGTAAAACAGGTGATGGCTGTGGTTTATTATTACAAAAACCAGATAGCTTTTTCCGTGCTATTGCTAGTGAACATAACTGGCACTTAGGCAAAAACTACGCAGTGGGTATGATATTTTTAAATTCAGACCCTGTTTTAGCGCAAGCTGCAAAACAAATACTTAGCGAAGAATTAGAAAAAGAAACGTTAAATATTTTAGGTTGGCGCGTTGTGCCAACTGACCCATCTATGTTGGGTCCTATTGCTGTACAGCAATTACCAGGTTTTGAACAAATTTTTGTTAGCGCGCCAGAAGGTTGGCGTTCTAAAGACTTAGAGCGTCGCTTATATGTAGCACGCCGCCGCGCTGAGAAGCGCATTGTTGATGACGAAGCTTTCTATATCGCAAGTCTATCTGGTTTGGTAACTATCTATAAAGGCTTAATGATGCCTGCAGATTTACCAAATTTTTACCTAGATTTAGCTGATATTCGTATGACGAGTGCGATTTGTGTTTTCCATCAGCGCTTCTCTACTAATACTCAGCCGCGTTGGCCTTTAGCTCAACCTTTCCGCTATTTAGCACACAATGGTGAAATTAATACTATTGAAGGTAACCGCCAGTGGGCACGCGCACGTTCATATAAGTTTGCGTCACCGCTTATTCCTGATTTACAAAGCGCAGCGCCGTTTGTAAACGAAACCGGCTCTGATTCATCAAGCCTAGATAATATGCTTGAGCTATTTTTAGCTGGTGGCATGGATTTATTCCGCGCTATGCGTATGCTCGTACCACCTGCATGGCAGAAAAACCGTGCAATGGACGACGATTTACGTGCATTTTACGACTTTAACTCTATGCATATGGAACCATGGGATGGCCCGGCAGGTATTGTTATGTCGGATGGTCGTTTTGCGGCTTGTAACCTTGACCGTAATGGACTTCGCCCAGCGCGCTATGTAATTACACAAGATGGCTTTATTACGCTTGCATCAGAAGTGGGTATTTGGGATTACACTGCCGATGAAGTAGTTGAAAAAGGCCGTGTTGGTCCAGGTGAATTATTAGTTATTGATACTAAGCTTGGCAAAATTTGGCACTCAGATGAAATCGATCAAGATTTAAAGTCTCGCCATCCTTACAAGTCATGGCTTGAAGAGAACGTTAAACGTTTAGTTCCATTTGAAGAGCTTACTGAACAAGACGCGGGTAATCGCTCATTTGATGACGAAACGCTAGCTAAATATCAAAAAATGTTTGGTTATACCAACGAAGAACTTGATAGTGTTATTCGTGTAATGGGTGAAAACGGCCAAGAAGCAACCGGCTCAATGGGTGATGACACGCCATTTGCAGTGCTTAGTGAAGGGCATCGTTCGCTTTATGATTACTTCCGCCAAAAATTTGCGCAAGTAACAAATCCACCTATCGATCCACTGCGTGAAAATCATGTAATGTCACTTGCGACATGTATTGGTAGTGAGCAAAACGTATTTAACGAAACAACAGGCCATGCTAAGCGCCTACAGTTTGATACGCCAATTTTAATGTACGCAGACATGCAGCAGCTATTAAATGCTGATGAAGCGCATTACAGCTACTGTAAAATTGATATTACCTACACAGTTGAAGAAGGTTTAGAAAATGCGGTAACGCGTATTTGTGACCAAGCACAAGAAAAAGCAGCCGCTGGTTGTATCATGCTTATTTTAACTGACCGTAACTTTGATGAAATAAATTTACCAATTCCAGCAGCTATGGCTGTAGGTGCGGTACAAAAACGATTAGTTGATAACAATCTTCGCTGTGAATCAAACATTATCATTGAAACCGGTAGCGTGCGTGATGCGCATCAGTTTGCTGTGTTATTAGGCTTTGGTGCTACGGCAATTTATCCATACCTTGCGTATGAATCGTTAGTTGCGATGAGCGACAGCAAAATTATTAATAAGTCGTATTGCGAAGTAACTCTTGCTTACCGTAAAGCCATTAACAAGGGCTTATACAAAATCATGTCTAAAATGGGCATAAGTACGGTTGCGTCATATCGCTGCTCAATGTTGTTTGAAGCGGTTGGTTTATCTGACGCTATTGTACAAATGTGCTTTAAAGGTGTGGCAAGTCGCATACAGGGCGCATGCTTTACCGACTTTGATGACGATCAGCAAAGCTTACACAAACTCGCTCTAAGTAAGCGTAAATTATTAAGCCACGGCGGCTTGTTTAAGTACGTACATGGCGGCGAGTATCATGCTTATAATCCTGATGTAATCCAAACCCTGCAAAAAGCAGTTCGTTCTGGTGAATATAGTGATTACAGTGAATATGCAAAACTTGTTAATACGCGTCCTATTGCCACTTTACGTGACATGCTTGCGCTTAAAATTCCAGAGCAAGGCATTAGCATCGATGATGTAGAGCCTGCAGAAAACCTATACAAGCGTTTCGATTCAGCAGCAATGAGTATTGGTGCATTATCGCCAGAAGCGCATGAGGCTCTAGCAATTGCAATGAACCGCTTAGGTGGTTGTTCAAACTCTGGTGAAGGCGGTGAAGATAAGCTGCGTTATGGTACCGAGAAAAACTCGCGTATTAAGCAAGTTGCTTCAGGTCGATTTGGCGTAACGCCGCATTACTTACGCAGTGCTGACGTTATTCAAATTAAAGTAGCGCAAGGTGCAAAACCAGGCGAAGGCGGTCAATTACCGGGTGAAAAAGTAACCCCATATATTGCTAAGCTTCGTTATTCTGTTCCAGGTGTTACATTAATTTCGCCACCACCACATCACGATATTTACTCAATTGAAGATTTAGCACAGCTAATTTTCGATTTGAAACAAGTAAACCCTAAAGCACTTATTTCTGTAAAACTGGTTTCAGAACCAGGCGTAGGAACCATTGCGACAGGTGTTGCTAAAGCGTATGCCGATTTAATTACTATTTCTGGCTATGATGGCGGTACAGGCGCAAGCCCACTTACTTCAGTTAAATATGCAGGTAGCCCATGGGAGCTAGGACTTGCTGAAACGCAGCAAGCCCTTGTTGAAAATGGACTGCGTCATCGCATTCGTTTGCAAACAGATGGTGGCTTAAAAACAGGTTTAGATATAATTAAAGCGGCAATTTTAGGTGCAGAAAGCTTTGGCTTTGGTACCGGCCCAATGGTTGCGCTTGGTTGTAAATACTTACGAATTTGCCACTTAAACAACTGTGCAACCGGTGTTGCAACACAAGACGAAACACTTCGTCAAAAGCATTACCACGGCTTACCAGAAATGGCGATGAACTACTTTAAGTTTATAGCGCAAGAAGCACGTGAAATCATGGCAAGCTTGGGGGTTGTAAACTTAACTGATTTAATCGGTCGTTTAGATTTGCTTGAAGCCATTGAAGGCAAAACAGCAAAACAGAAGAAAATTGATTTATCTTCCGTAATTGCTCAGCCTAATAACCCAACTGGCGAAACACTTTATTGTAGTGCGCCTAATAGCTCACATTATTTAGGAAAACTTAATGAGAGCCTACTTGCTAAGGCGCAAGAAGCAATTGATGCTTCAAGCGGTATCTCACTAGTAAGTCGTATTTGTAATACCGACAGATCGGTGGGTGCAATGCTTTCTGGCTATATTGCCGATAAATATGGCAACCAAGGAATGGCGGCAGATCCTGTAGCAATTGAGCTACACGGTACTGCGGGTCAATCATTTGGTGTGTGGAATGCCGGCGGCCTTGAAATGACACTGGTTGGCGATGCAAACGATTACGTAGGTAAAGGCATGGCGGGTGGCAAGTTAGTTATTCGTCCACCACTTGGCTCGTCGTTCGAAAGTCACAAAGCCACAATTGCAGGCAACACATGTTTATACGGTGCAACAGGCGGCAAACTGTTTGCTGCAGGTTGTGCAGGCGAGCGCTTTGCAGTTCGTAACTCAGGTGTGCAAGCGGTTGTTGAAGGTGTAGGTGACAACTGTTGTGAATACATGACGGGCGGCGTTGTATGTGTACTGGGCAATGTAGGCGTTAACTTTGGTGCGGGTATGACAGGTGGTTTTGCTTATATTTTAGATGAGCGAAATGATTTTGAAAAACGCATTAATCCAGAGCTTGTCGAAATAGTAACACTAGACGAATTAACGTCGCATCAAGAACATTTACGCGGCTTAATTGCTGAGCATTTAGAGCTTACGGGTTCGTGCAGAGCAGAAAGTATTTTGGCTAACTTTGAATTGTACTTACCTATGTTCAAATTAGTAAAACCAATATCAAGTGACGTAAAAAGTTTACTCGGGCATCGCGCTCGCAGTAGTGCCGAACTACGTGTTCAGGCGCAATAAGGGGGCAGTATGAGCGAAAATGTATATCAATTTATAGACGTGCAGCGTGTAGACCCACGCAAAAAACCAATCTCGTCACGTAAAAAATCTTTCGTAGAAATTTACGAACCCTTTTCAGAGAATCAGGTTAACTCACAAGCTGACCGTTGTTTAGATTGTGGTAACCCATACTGTGAGTGGAAATGTCCAGTACATAACTACATTCCACAATGGTTAAAGTTAATACGCACGGGCCGTATTATAGAGGCGGCTGAGCTTTCTCATCGTACAAATAGTTTACCAGAGGTTTGTGGGCGTGTTTGCCCACAAGACCGCTTGTGTGAAGGCTCGTGTACGCTCGATGAAGAGTTTGGTGCGGTTACAATTGGTAATATTGAAAAATACATTACTGATGAGGCATTTAAAATGGGCTGGAAGCCTGATATGTCTTATGTAACATGGACTGACAAAAAAGTAGCCATTATTGGTGCGGGCCCTGCAGGTTTAGGGTGTGCTGATATTTTAGTGCGTAACGGCGTTAAACCAGTGGTGTTTGATCGTCACCCAGAAATAGGTGGACTACTCACATTTGGTATTCCTTCTTTTAAACTTGAAAAATCAGTAATGCAAAAGCGCCGTGAAATTTTCACTGAAATGGGCGTAGAATTTAAGTTAAATGTTGAAGTAGGTGTTGATATTACACTTGATCAAATTTTAGCTGATTACGACGCTGTGTTTTTAGGGGTTGGTACGTATCAGAGTATGCGTGCAGGTCTTGAAAATGAAGATGCACCGGGTGTTCACGATGCATTGCCGTTTTTGATTGGTAACACGAACCGTGTAATGGGCTACGACGAGACAAAACAACCGTGTATTGATATGGCTAATCAAAAAGTAGTTGTACTTGGCGGTGGTGATACAGCGATGGACTGTGTGCGTACGTCTATTCGACAAAATGCTGCAAAAGTAACGTGTGCTTATCGTCGTGATAAAGAAAATATGCCAGGCTCTAAACGTGAAGTTAAAAATGCGAAAGAAGAAGGCGTTATATTTACGTATAACGTTCAGCCTAAAGGCATTGTACTGAACGATAAAGGTAAAGTGACCGGCGTTAAAATGGTTAAAACTAAATTAGGTGAACCTGACGCAAAAGGCAGAAGCCGTGCTGAAGAAGTACCTGGTTCAGAACATGTTATTGAAGCAGATCAAGTTATTATGGCGTTTGGTTTCCAGCCTCACAAAATGGATTGGTTAGAAAAATACGATGTAGAAATAAACAACTGGGGCGGTATTAACGCACCAGAGCAAGGTGAGTTTACACATCAAACTACTAACCCTAAAATATTTGCTGGTGGCGACATTGTACGTGGTTCAGATTTAGTGGTAACTGCTATTTTTGAAGGACGTAACGCTGCAGAAGGTATTATGGATTACTTAAAAGTTTAATTTTTCGTTTTAAAATAACGATATTTAAAGCAAGCCAAGTGGCTTGCTTTTTTATTTGTTTTATCCAAATGTAATGTCAACGTAATTAGTGACAAATGGTGCTATATTTATACCATCTCTTGTATGGCTTTCTTGAGCAACACCTTTTGTTAGTAACTTCATGTAGTAACCTTATATAGTAACTTTCAAAGAAACTGCTTTGTTATTATGGGTTGTTCTTTATAAGCCAAATGCGATTTCTTTGGGTATCTACTAAGCGGCTTTCAGGGCTCGTTTCATATATATAAACGTTATCGACACTTCTTTCTTCTATGTCGTTTATATACTCTAATACCAATTCGGTTAATTAAGTGATCTATTTTGAGATAACAAAATTATGTCGATAATGGGGCTAAAGTTTTGCTACTTAGGTGTTCTCGGCAATTACCTCTACATTGCTTTGTATTCATGCAGTCGTATTTCGAAAGTTTTAACGCAGTTAGCGCCAAGTTCAATCCTTGAAATTGATTGAGTAATATCGCGGATTGGTATAATGCGTGTATTTTTTTTGTAACGGCACTTTTATTGATTAATGTGTTGTTTACTCGGTCCAGGCACAATTCATAGAATAGTTACTACCATCTTTAACTATGCAGGTTTAAATTATTTTTTGACTACCAGTCAGTTCGATTATTGCAGGAATAAAAGGGCGTACTTATATAATTTAGCAAATGGTATTAGTGCCAAGCAATTTAATATCGTAAAAATGTACTTACCTGAGATAAATGCAAGAGGCTAAAAATATGTGCACAATTGTCAGTGCTAATTACTAACCTTAATAGTTGATTTAAATATAAAGTAGGTTCATTATTGCACGCTGTTTACGGTTTGCTTACTTTATATCTATAAGTTTGCTTTTATACATTAATAAATAAATAGAAATTATGTACGAATATTCAAACAATTTAGAAAGGAAGCTCATTGTTCGGTTCTTTTCCTCAATAGGCTTTATAGCAACGTTTTCGATGGCTAGCTTAGCATTTATTAACAGCAGCTATTTATTAGCATTTACTTTGGTTGTTTCTTCGTTTGTTTACTTATCTGCGTTTAATATAGGTAGAGGTGTAGAGAAGTCTGCAACTGTAATTTTATATAACCTGTATGCACTGATGTTTTATCTTGTACTTACAGGAGGAGCACAAGGTACAGGGCCTATATGGATATTTATAGTGTCTCCTGTTACTTATTCAATTCGAGGGCTTAAACGAGGGACGTTTGATATTGTTTTATTTTTATCGGCGATTGTTCTCGGTTTTTATTGCGCTGAAACATTTAATATATATGACTACAATCCTGAGCAGTTTCCAGTCAGAATCATACTCGCTTTTATAATTGTTGCATCGCTGAGTGGTTATTACGAATTTTCAAGAGAAAAATACAGCAGTAAATTAATTGCTTTAAGCAAAAAAAATGAATTTTTAGCAACTATAGATCCACTCACTAATCTGCCAAACCGCCGTTTCACTATGAATAAGCTTATAGCTTTTAAAAATGAGCTTAAAAATAATAATATCCCGTTTGTAATATTATTAGCTGATGTAGATAATTTTAAAAAAATTAATGATCAATTCGGCCATGATTTTGGCGATGAAGCTCTTATCCATTTAGCAAAAACGTTTGAAAATAATATTCCGCAAAATGCGATTGCTTCACGTTGGGGCGGTGAGGAATTTTTAATTGTGATTCCAAATGTAACCGTTGATGAGGGCGAGCTCGTTGCAGAAAAAATCCATAATGCCCTTAAAGCTTCAGCTGTAAGCTTATTTTCAGATAGTGTAAATATAACGCTAAGTATTGGCATCACAGCTGCAAACGCTGAGCGCTCAATTGACCTAGATATTAAGCATGCTGATGAACTACTTTATAAAGCAAAAGAGCAAGGTAAAAACAGAACGTGCTCTTTTTAAATGTTTATTTACTTTAGTCCATTGAAAACGAATCAAGGGATGGCCTTATTTTAGCCTTTCTGCGTTTTAAGCTCATGTAGCATATTACAATACACGCAATCTGCATTGTAATTAAAACCCAATAACTAACACCTAAATCACTTAGTCCATTTATTTTTTCGCTAGTAAAGTAATAGGCCACAACGATTAGTTGAAAAACTAAAAAGCTATTTAAAAACTTAAATAAACGTTGTTTAAAACAAGTATGTTTATATTTACTAAATATAATTAAACAGGTGCTTAGTACTAATAACAACCAACTTAAAATTATACAAAAATCAACTAAAGTACTGTGCATTATTTAATCCTTGAAGACGTTATTTACTAACACATTAGGCGTGAGCCATTATTAGTTCTTTAGCATTTGCTTTAGCTGTTTTGCTTATGTTATCGCCGCCAAGTAAACGGGCTATTTCATTAATACGGCCATCTTTATTTAAAGGCAGCATATGAGTAAACGTTTCGCCTTGTGCTATTTCTTTAGCTACAAAAAATTGCTGATGTGCACTACTGGCAACTTGCGGTAAATGAGTAACACAAATTACTTGAGTTGATTTACCTAATTGGCGTAATAACTTACCTACAGCAGATGCCGTTGGGCCAGAAATACCTACATCAACTTCATCAAAAATAAGCGTTGGGGTTGTTACTTTTTGGGCAATAATTACCTGTATAGCAAGACTTATACGAGAAAGCTCACCACCTGATGCTACTTTAGCTAATGGCTGAAGTGGTTGCCCCGGATTAGTTGATACTAAAAACGAGACATTATCAAAGCCTAGGCTGTTTGGTGTACGATTACTCTCTTGAGTTAAGGCTATTTCAAAAACACCGTTTTCCATTGATAAATTAGCCATGCTTTCACTTATTAGTGTGTTAAGTGTATTAGCATACTCGCAGCGGCTTTTACTTAATTCATCAGCAGTTTGCTTGTAACTAAGTAACGCGCTTTCTATTTCTGACTCAAGCTGCTCCAGACGATTACTATTATTACTTATTGACTCAAGTTCTTGAGCAATCGATTGATGAAACTCAACTAACTGCTGTGGTTTTATATGATGCTTACGCGCTAAATCCATCGCTCCACTTAGCCTATTTTCTACTTCAACTAAGCGTGCCGGGTCTAAATCTGCTTGCTCAGTGTAATTGCGCACTTCGCGGCTTGCTTCTTCAACTTGTACAGCGGCTTCGCTAAGCATAGCAGCTACGCTTGCTAAACTTTCGTCATATTGAGCCAGTTCGGTAAATTGTTGAGCGCTGTGCTGTAGTAATGAGCAAGCGTTTTGCTCATCACTTTCATATAAGTGTTGTAACTCACGTTGGCACGATTCTAATATTGTTTGGCTATTGCTTAGTTTGTAATGCTCAGCCTCAATTAAATCAAACTCATTTTCTTGTAATGCAAATTCATCAAGCTCAGCAACTTGATACTCTAACAATTGTTTTTGCGCTGCTTGTTGCTGCTGTTGTTGTTCTAAGTGTTTAAATTCTTTTTGTAAGTTAGCAAACTGTTTATAGTTTTTATTTACTGAGTTTACTAAGTGGTGATGCCCTGCATAGGCATCTAAAAGCTGTAACTGATGCTCAGCTTTTAATAAATATTGGTGGGCATGTTGTCCATGAATAGATATTAAATATTGACCAAGTTCTTTTAATTGTGAAGCGGTAACTGCACTACCATTAATATAGCTTTTACTACGGCCATTTTTACAAACAACACGACGTAATAAGCACTCGTTGTCAGAAGTGCTTAGCATATGTTGCTCTAAAAATGCTTGAGCAAGCGGTAGATCTGTTAAGTCAAATTGTGCACATACTTCTGCTTTATCAGAGCTTGGGCGAACTGCTGATGCTTCAGCGCGCTCACCTAAGCATAGCGATAGGGCATCAATAGCAATAGATTTACCAGCACCTGTCTCACCTGTGATCGCAGTCATACCGCTGCGCCATTCGGTGCTTAAATTACTTACGATTGCAAAATTTTTAACTTCTAAACCAATTAACATACTGTTTATCCATCCAGTCAATTAACTGTTAATTTATACAGTGTTTTGTTTTTTTGCAAATTAATTTTTTATTATTTAAGCAACACTTACATCTTGAGTAAACTGTGTATCGGAAGTTTGGGAAGATGTATCAATTTGATCATCAACAATATCAGTAGGTTGTATACTCTCTTCGGTTTTAAGCAGAGCAATGAGGGGAGGTAATGTATTAATATAAAAACTCTTATTGTACAAAATTCCTTGCTGGGGCAACTCAGATACAAAGTACTGTATATTATCAATCAATGGTTGAATTATATTTGTTTGATTGGTTTTAATTAACTCGTTGGACAACGTATTAATTAGTAGGTCGGCGGTATCTTCAAGCTGTTGCAAGTTCTCGTCTGTATGTGATTGAACAACAAAAAAATTATTTACAATAGCTTGAATGCGAGGAACGTATTTTGGGCGAATTATTTTAGCATCAAGTAGATCATTAAGCTTTGCTTTAAGGCGCGTATTTACATGCGAAACACGTTCATTAAATAGCTTTTTTCTAGCTTCTATCGCTTTTTTACGGTTACTCTCAATTTTGAGGTAACTGTATAAAAGTGTAATTAATAGCAGTAAAGCAAAGAATACTACATAAGTCATTGCTACTCGTTCCTAAATTAGTTGATTATTATTTTAAGTCGCCATTTTGCTTTATAGTACTAAATTTGGCAATAAAATTAGTACAAACGACTACCCCAATTCAGTTTTGTACGTAAAACGTTGTAGTAAGAGTAATTTTTTGGATGAATTAAGCGCAATTGTTTATCGGCTTTTTTAATTACTACCTCATCGCCGGGCAATACGGCTAGCACTACGTGGCTGTCGCAGCTTACCTGTAGGCTATCTGTATTTTCTAGGCTTAGCTTTAAACGAACTTCATTATCGGCATCTACCACTAAAGGTCTGCTAGATAAGGTATGAGGAAACATAGGTACTAACGATATAGCATTTAGTTCTGGCGTTAATATTGGACCGCCACCTGAAAGTGAATACGCCGTAGAGCCTGTCGGGGTTGATACTATTAAACCATCGGAGCGCTGAGAAAACACAAAGTCATTATTTATAAAAGCTTCAAATTCAATCATGTGCGCTACTTTATCGGCATGAAGTACCGCTTCGTTAACGGCTGAGTTTGCACTTTTTAATTCGTTGTGGCGATATACTTCTACTTCTAATAAAAAACGTTTTTCTTCAAGATACTCACCACTGAGTACTTGCTCTAAGCTCGCTTCAAACCCTTCGGGGTTTAAATCAGTTAAAAAGCCAAGGTTGCCTCTATTTACACCAATTACAGCAATGTTAAAGCGCGCAAGTACGCGAGCTGCGCCAAGCATGTTACCGTCACCGCCTACAACAATGGCTAAATCGGCTTGTTCACCTAAGTCGACTAACTTAACAAGTTTGTCATGCGGAATATCGTCTAACTGACTCCCTGTGCGTTTTTCTACTATTACCTCAAAGCCAAGCGCAAGTAAAAAGGTATGTAAACGCTGAAGGGTAGCAGCGGCTCCCGGGTGATTAGGTTTGCCAATTAGGCCTATGGTGTTAAAAGGAGAGTCCATAATGTACGCACAAAGAGATTTAATAATAGTAGAGTAACTCAAAACAGAAGTGTTTGAAAATACAGATTATAGCAATATTATAAACCTTCAATTTTATTCGCAGTGAGTTAGCTGCACGACTTGAAAAAGAACTAAACGCCCCGATATCTCTTTCATGCAACAAGATGTAGATACCATGAAACTAAACCCACGAGATCAGCAAATTTTTTCAGCTGTTATGAACATGTACTGTAATGGTGAAGGCTTGCCTGTTCCATCAACAAAAATTGCCAAGCTCAAAGGCATGGCAGTGTGTTCGGCTACGGTTCGTAATGCTATGGCTCGCTTAGAAAAAGTGGGCTTATTGTATTCACCTCATACATCCGCAGGGCGAGTGCCGACAAATGAAGGGTTTGATTATTGGTTTGACGAATTTTTTGTGCTTGCTGATATTGCTAATTATTGGCAACCACAGCAGTCACAACTCGTTGAGCTAGCGCATGGTTTGAGCCAAAAATACCAAGTATGTTGTTGTGTTGGTTTACCTCAAGCCAGTTCACAGCAAGTGTTTAGAGTAGAAGTGCTTGATTTTGATTCTACCGACTGGCTTATTTTATTAATAGATAGGGCAGGGCAGAGTCACAATATTTGTATTGATAAACCTCATGATTCGTCAGACTCTGTTCGTTATCAATTTGCCACTTGGTTGAACACTGTATTTAGCCAACAAACCTTAATGGAAGGTTTGTACCGTATGCAAGCTATGGCAAATACAGCGCCTCGAAATTGCCATGATTCGCTTAATCAATGGACGCGACAACTAAGCCAAAAATTAGGCTCAGATAATAGTATTGTTGTTGGTGAAAATTACCTCTACAAACAAATAGACTGCGAACAAAGTTTAAATATTGGTGTTTCGTTTTTAAATTATGTAGAAGATAAACTCGCTTTTAAAAATGGTGTATCGGTACTTAATAGCGAAAAATTACCTTTTACTGAGTGCGATGAATTAATTGTAATAAGCGTGCCGTACTTTAAAAATCAAGAATATCAAAGCCGTTTTTGTATAATTTGTCCTAAATCAGCGCAGATTGAAGAAATAATTCAAGAATTTAAATTAATTGAGGCATCTAACTCTTGAATCTTTTTATTCAATCCCCATAATTACCGCAGTTGTAAAGAATTGGAGCACGTATTTTATGTCTGAGCAGACACAAAACCCTGAGCAAGAAGTAGAATTAAACGAAGAAATTTCTAAAATGCAGGCTGATGTAGAAGCAGCAGTAGAAGCCGCTGATCAGCATGCAGAACAAGAACAAAGCCCTGAAGCAGAAATTGCGATGTTATATGCAGAGCTTGAAGCTGCAAAGCAAACAATTGCTGATCAAAAAGACGGTGTTGTTCGTGCCGCAGCAGATGTAGATAATATTCGTCGTCGTGCAGCACAAGATGTAGAAAAAGCGCATAAATTTGCACTAGAAAAATTTGCTAACGAATTACTACCTGTAATTGATAACCTTGAACGTGCTATTGAATTTTCTGATAAAGAAAATGAGACACTAAAGCCGTTGCTTGAAGGTATCGATATGACGGTTAAGAGCTTTAATGACGCTGTTTCTAAATTTGGTGTTGAAATTGTAAACCCACAAGGTGAGCAGTTTAATCCAGATTTTCATCAAGCAATGTCAATTCAACCAAGTAACGATGTAACACCTAATACAGTACTTGCTGTTATGCAAAAAGGTTACACATTGAATGGTCGTTTATTACGCCCTGCAATGGTTATGGTTTCTAAAGCTGTTGACGCTTAATTAATTTAAGATTATTAGCTTTGATAAAAATGCCTCATATTGAGGCATTTTTTTTGTCTTTTTTATAGTGAATTAGCTGTACGAGCATAGTGAGTAACACAGCACTAAACATTAAACTTGAAAATGGCACTGCGCTTTTTGCATGCATAATGGCGAGTAGCGGGCCAACTAATGCACCACTACCAAAACGAAGTGTGCCAATTACGGCCGTTGCCGTACCTGTGTTTCTTTCAAACTTCATTAATATTAGCGAATCAGCATTACTTGCAGTGACACCTAAACTCATCATTAATGGCGCAATAGCAGCCACAATATAATAAAGTGATAAGTGCAATAAGCTAAATGTTAACAGCGCAAGCCCCGATACAAACCCACATACAAGCCCAATATAGAGCATTTTTCGAGAACCCAGCCTTGGTACAATTCGCGTATTTAAAAAGTTACCAAACATAAGCGCCATTACATTAAACGCAAATAACACACCAAATAACTGTTCTGACACTTCATATAAATCTAAATAAATAAATGGTACTGAGGTCAAAAAGCAAAAAAATCCAAACGATACAAACATAGAACTGAGTATATCCGCACGTGCGTCTTTATTACTAAGTACTGTTTTATAGCTATCAAAAAATAGAGCGAGGCCTTTTTTCTCATTTTTATGAATAGGTATATCTATTAAATACACTTGTACAAACGCTAATATTAAAAAGCTATATCCAGCAAGAACCAAAAATATGGTTGACCAAACAGAAAATCCTAAAATAAACGAACCAACAGAGGGGGCTACTAACGGTGCTACCATCATGATCATCGACACATACGACATTCCCTTAGCTGTATTTTGCTGATAAATATGGCGAATAATACCCGGTACGACTACGGTAGCTGCCGCTCCCGTAAATGCTTGCACTGCTCTAAGAGTCCAAAACGCATGGATTTCGGTTGTAAATGCGAGTGCAAGTGAGCTTGCGCCAAATAGGGTTAAGCCAATACGTGCGAGCTTACGGCGGCCAATTTGATCGGCAATAGGGCCAAAAAATAACATCCCCAATGAATAACCCGCTAAGTAAATACTCAACGATATTTGTACATTTGGCATATTAGTTTGTAAATCGCTTGCAATTACTAGCATGGCAGGCAAATACATATCAATAGCCAAAGGAGTAATCGCCACGATACTGGCTAATAAAGGCAATAAAATACGGGTATTAAAAGACGAGGCTGAGGCGTCCATGTGTAAACTCAACAATCACTAAAAACAAGGGCTATAGTGTAACAGGGCATTGTATTTGGATAAACTTAGTTTGCCTGCTAAGTTTATCGTCTTATCGCATCCTTTTAATATAAAGGTATATAAAGCAAATATTTTAAATTGGTACTGTGTTTGCTATTCTACAAGCAATAAAAAATTCATTACTAAAGAGAATTATCATGAAAAAACTAGTACTTGCAGTATTAGCGACAGCCGTTTTAGTCGGTTGTAAAACGTCACCAACAGGACGCACTCAAATAGCGCTTTACTCAGATCAACAAATGAGTGAAATGGGCACTGCTAGTTTTGCAGATATGAAAAAAAGCCAACCAATTAATAAAGATGCAAAAACAAATGCATATGTAAATTGCATTGCTGAAAAAGTAGTGGCTGTATTACCAAAAGAATACGCGTCGCAAAATTGGGAAGTAGTTGTATTTGAAGATGAATCTGCTAACGCTTTTGCACTACCTGGTGGTTACATTGGGGTTCATACGGGCTTATTAAAAATAGCCACCAATCAAGACCAACTAGCAACAGTGCTAGGGCACGAAGTAGGGCACGTAATTGCTGAGCATTCTAATGAGCGTGTTTCACAAAGCTCTATTTTAGATACCGGTATGCAACTTGGTAGTGCAGCACTTGAAATGGGTAACATTCAATACCGTAATGAAATTATGCAGGGTCTAGGCTTAGGCGCACAGTATGGTGTTGTTTTGCCATTTAGCCGTTCGCACGAGTCAGAAGCTGATGAAATTGGCTTGGATTTAATGGCTGAAGCAGGCTTTAATCCACAAGAATCAGTAACCCTTTGGCAAAATATGAGTGCAGCAGGTAGTGGTACAACACCTGAGTTTTTATCAACTCACCCAGCGCCAAGCAGTCGTATTAAAGACTTACAAGCACAAATGAGTAAAGCACTTAGTGAGCAAAGTACAGCTAAAGCACAGGGTAAAAACCCACAATGTAAGCTGTAATCTAGTTTAATTACTAAATAAAAACCCCTGTGAGTAATTACTTACAGGGGTTTTTGTATTCAGTACTCACCTTTATTTAGTTGTAAGCGCTTTTTGTAATACATTTTTAAAGCGTTCAAAATCTTCAATGTGCGGCAGGTGCCCTAAGTTATCTAGTTCGAATAATTGTGCGTCAGGAATAAGTGTTGCAGCGTGTTTGCCTAATTTATCGTATCGACCAAGCTCGTAATCAACATCCTCTTTTTTCCAGTTACGGCCTGGACCGGTTCTATCGCGTGTACCAATAATTAATTTAACTGGCACAGTTAAATCTTTAAATTCGGTTATTACAGGTTGAGTGAAAATCATATCGTATGTTTTTGCATTCACCCATGCCATTTGTTCTTTATCTGGGCCTTGTATTTGCCCTGTTATAAAGTCAGTTAAAGCTGAATATGTTGTATTCCACTTACCATCGTAGTAATTTTTTTGCTGATAACGTTTAACGCCTTCCGGTGTTTTTGAAAGCTCGTTTTTATAGAAAAAATTAGTATCTTTGTAATCAACATACTGCAAGTAGTTTTCAAGCCCAATAGGGTTTAATAAAATTAGCTTTTTAGTGGCGTTTGGGTACATTAATGCAAAACGACTCGCTAGCATCCCACCCATAGAGTGCCCAAGTACAATCGACTCTTTAATATTAAGTGAATCTATTAACGCGTGAGTATGATGAGCAAGCGTCGCAAACGAATACTGGTAATCCGTTGGTTTAGATGACTTGCCAAAACCAATTTGATCAGGGATTAATACCCCATAACCTAAAGATTGCAGATACTGAGCGGTTGTAGTCCAGTAGTCGGCGTTAAAATTTTTGCCATGCATAAGTGTAACTGTAGGCATATCGGCTTTAGTTGGCTTTAAGTAAATATAAGCCATTTTTAATGATTGTTTTTGCGACTCAAGTGCAAAGTAATTTACCTTAAAATCGTATTCGTAATTGCTTAATAGTGCATCATAAGAAAGGGCGGATGTATCTTGAGAAGGGCCAGCTAAGGCATTGTTTGTTAGTACTAATAAAGTAGAGAAACAAATAACTTTAATCGACGACATTCAGTTACTCCTATTAAAGGCGAGCGCTTGGCTTAAAAAGAAGTACAACAATAACTAAGTATTTAAACCTGTTCAATTAAATGTTTTACGTGGACGAAAAAAAGCGAAGCTAAAATAGTGCTTCGCTTATTATTACTGAGTAAAGAGCTGATTGTTGAAGCTTAAAATGTCCACTCAATATGGATTTGTGGTACCGATTCAGTGACTTCAGTACCTAATTTGTTGTGCCAGTATTGTAATTCCATTCCCAGCAGTAGTGTGTTTTCTTTCATTTGAAGGGCGTGACCCATATCCCACACTAAAATAGGCTGTGCGAGTATCCACGCCTCTACATCGTTACCAAATTCATCTTCACGCTCTGCAATGTATTCAGCGTGGCCTTTAAAGCTAAATTTTTGTGAGCCAATATTAAAAGGGTATTCAAAGGCAACATCAAGCATCCAACTATTAGTTTCAATAGGTGCGCCGCCTTTTGCTACACCTTCACTATCGTCAATGTAGGCTGTGAACAGCGTTTGAAAAAAGTTAAACCCAGGTACATCCCAGCTTAATTTAACACCTGGTAGATACTTCATTACTTTTGCATCACCAGCAACGTTAATACCGCCCGTTAGGCCAACATCTAATAATGCGCCAGAGCCAATTTGCTTACCAGTGATGGCAGATAAGCTAACCGTTGAGTACCACTCACCATAAAAATCAGCATCTTGGTAACCGTCATCTATATCGTCTTTACTGTAATCAATAAAAAAGAAATTATCGCCGTAGTCATAGCCCGATGCATGTTGAAGCGAGTAAACAGTGGTGTCTGACTCTTGCTTAGAAAATGGATTTTTTTGGCTGCCATTATTTATATGTACTGCTGTACTGCTCCAATTGGCAGCGAAAGCCGACGATGATAAAGCGAGAGAAGTAAGGGTAATAAAAGGGAGTAATTTTTTAAATTTCATAACTGTTTATAACTATAATTTTAGTGACACGCGGAAGCGGCAATTATAGCAGAAGAGATTGATTTGTTGATCGCTAATTTAACACATGTTGCAGCCTACTTAATAAGCTGCAACATGTAATGACTCAATTTATTACGCTTTATTACGGCGCAAACAAATAATAGTAATCGCCGTAAATGCTAAAATAAAACAGTAATAAGAAGACGTTGATACTTCCCACGGGCTAATTTTAAACGTAGCACCTAACAGTAGCGCTTGTGCGCCATAAGGAAGTGAGCCTTGCGTTACACAAGCAAATATATCAAGCAAACTTGCAGAGCGTTTACCGCTTATTTCACCATCATCTGCCAGCTTTTTAGCAATAGGGCCAGCAACAATAATTGATACGGTATTATTAGCAATACACATGTTGCTAGTCATAACTAATGCAGCAATACCTAATTGGTCAGCCACTTTACGGTGCCATTTTGCGATGATTTTAGTTATGGCTTGAATTTTTTGAGCAATGAAATCAAGGCCACCGTTAATACGAATAAATTCAGATAAGCCACCAATAAACATTGATAGTAAAAATATTTCCTGCATATCGGTAAAGCCTTTGTAAATGTCTTTTACAAAGCTTGCGCCTTCATAACTTCCTGTAAAGCCCATTAATGCAGCAAAAATAATACCGCTAAATAACACAACAAATACGTTCAAGCCAGCAACTGCTAACACTAAAATAAAGGCATAAGGAAGTACTAACCAAATATCGTAATCTTTGGTTTCAACAACTTGCGCCGCAGGTGTTAAATAAAACAACAAGCCAATAGTTAGTATTGCAGCAGGGACTGCAATTTTAAGATTCTCTTTAAACTTGTCTTTCATTTCACAGCCCTGCGTTCGCGTAGCTGCAATAGTGGTGTCGGAAATAATTGATAGGTTATCGCCAAACATAGCACCAGATACAATCGTACCTGCCATTAATGCTGGATCTATACCTGTTTTAATTGATACCGCATAAGCAATAGGACCAATCGCACCAATCGTTCCCATCGACGTACCCATTGCAGTAGATACAACCGCTGCAATTAAAAATAAGCCAGGGAGCAATAACGCAGGTGGAATAAGTGATAAGCCAGCATTTACTACCGCATCTACACCACCGGTTGCACTGGCAACGGCAGAAAACGCACCTGCAAGTAAGTAGATTAAACACATGGTAATAATATTGTTGTGGCCGGCACCTTTTATAAAGGTTTCTACACACTCGTTTACTGTGCCTTTATTTAATATAAACGCAAGCATAATGGCGGGTAATATAGCAACTGGAGCAGGAAGTTGATAAAAAGCGTAGTCAACCCCTTGCGATTGTAAATATAAACCAGAGCCCAAAAATAGTGCTACAAAGGTTAAAAGGGGTAGTAAAGAAAGTATTGCTTTATTTTTGTTAAATGATGGCTGCATCATAATCCTCGAAACCAGTTAATTTACAACAGCCAAAAATTCCTCTTTTAGCTGAATTTAGCAAATCTACCTACTATGTTAATCATTAACAAAATTAGGAGAGTGCAGCGCCCGCAAGCCAAAGACCAAATCGACGCGAAAGAGAAGTTTAAATGTATAGATGGCTAAAGTAAACTGGTATTGTTATTATTATTAAATTAAAAGGTCACCTGACTATTGCATGACTTTTAGATAATATCTACAAAGTAACGCTATTTTCAGCGATTAATATTTGTCCAACTGCATAAAAATGCCCAAGCGCGTATTTGTAATGCACCGGATATATACTCAGATTAGTAAAAAACGGATCCAAATTTAAATTAGGTAAAAACAATGACTACAAATCGAATAGGCGTTTTTGGTGCTAATGGCAGAATGGGCTTAGCTCTATTAGAAGCAGCGACAATTAAAGAGCAAACACAACTTACAGGTGCATACGTTCGTAGCAGTTCATCGTTATTAGGTATTAATGTAAATCAAGTAAATAGCGCAGCCGATAACAGTGTTAGCTTTAGCGAAGAAACCACAATAGATAATGTAGATGTTTTAATCGACTTTACGCTTCCCGCTGGTATGAAAAACCATTTAAAAACCGCTGTAGCACAAAAAATTCCTATGGTTATTGGTACAACGGGCTTAACAAGCGACGATATGGCACTTTTACACGATGCCGCTAAGCATATTCCTATTGTATTTGCGCGAAACTACAGTGTAGGAGTCAATGTATTACTGAACCTTGTGCAAACCGCAGCGACCAAATTTGGTGACGATTTAGATATTGAAATATTTGAAGCGCATCATCGTCATAAAATCGATGCGCCATCGGGCACAGCATTAGCCATTGGCGAATCAATTGCACAGGCTAAAGGCTGGGACCACGACGAGGTTGCTGTATATGACCGCAGCCAAGTGGAGACCGCTAAATCGCAAAATGAAATTGGTTATTCGGTACTAAGAGGGGGCGATATAGTAGGTGAACACACCGCATACTTCGCCACAATGGGCGAAAGACTCGAATTAACCCATAAAGCAAGTTCAAGAATGACATTCGCTCTAGGTGCTGTAAGGGCTGCAAGCTGGTTGAAAAATAAACCTGTAGGACTTTATGATATGCAAGATGTACTAGATCTGAAGTAGTTTAGTTACTTTTTTAAC
Organism: Pseudoalteromonas sp. APC 3358; assembly: GCF_030408075.1. Lineage (NCBI taxonomy): Bacteria > Pseudomonadati > Pseudomonadota > Gammaproteobacteria > Alteromonadales > Pseudoalteromonadaceae > Pseudoalteromonas > Pseudoalteromonas sp. APC 3358. The sequence goes on along the minus strand of NZ_JASDCE010000004.1, from coordinate 234,292 downwards.
TGTTTGGGTCTAATTTTGCCTACAGTGACTTGTTTGTAACAATTTACTAAATAATATTAGACCTAAAAGCTAACTTAATGTAATATGCAGCCAATTTGCCAAAAATTACTAAATGCGTGTTTCCAATTATACCCAAGTGGCTAGTAAATCCGGGGTTTCAGTGGGAATAAAAATAGTTTTAGGCAAGAAAAAATGATTGAAGGTTGAATGCTTTACATCTGCATCATTTAAGACTGCGTAAAACAATTTAAGCTCACAGAAATCTGGTTTTGACGATCCCTCTGGGTATTGGCGGGGTGTTAAGCAATTGCTTACTCCCGTTTTTTACTGTTAGGAGGTTTAACTTGACTAAATCCGCTCTGTTAGTCCTAGAAGACGGCACAGTGTTTCGCGGTACTGCAATCGGCGCTGACGGCATGTCAGTCGGTGAAGTAGTATTCAATACGTCTATGACTGGTTATCAAGAAATTTTGACTGATCCATCATACGCGGAACAAATCGTAACTTTGACGTACCCACATATCGGTAATACGGGTACCAACAGCGAAGACGAAGAAGCGAATCAAATTTGGGCTAAAGGCCTAGTGATCCGTGATTTGCCACTGCTAGCAAGTAATTTTCGTAACGAGCAATCGTTAGATGATTACTTAAAAGAACGTAATATTTTAGGTATTGCGGACATCGACACCAGAAAGTTAACTCGAATTTTGCGTGATAAAGGCGCACAAAACGGGTGTATTATTGCTGGCGACGAGCTAGACGAAAATAAAGCGTTACAAGCCGCGCAAGCCTTCCCAGGTTTAAAAGGTATGGATTTAGCAAAAGTTGTCTCAACCAAGGAAAATTTTGAGTGGCGCGAATCAAGCTGGACATTAGGCGAAGGATTTAAAACCCTTGATGCTGCTGATGAAAAGTTTCATGTTGTTGCCTACGACTTCGGTGTAAAGCGTAATATTTTACGTATGCTTGTAGACCGTGGTTGTAAACTTACAGTAGTACCAGCGCAAACCTCTGCCGCTGACGTACTGGCTTTAAACCCTGATGGTATCTTCCTATCTAATGGCCCTGGCGATCCTGAGCCATGTACTTACGCTATTGATGCAATTAAAACCTTTTTAGAAACCGACACACCAATTTTTGGTATCTGTTTAGGTCATCAGTTATTAGCCCTTGCCTCAGGCGCTAAAACAGAAAAAATGAAATTTGGCCACCACGGCGCTAACCACCCAGTTAAAGACCTAGACCGCGATGTAGTTATGATCACAGCTCAAAACCATGGTTTTGCTGCGCAAGAGTCAAGCCTGCCAAGTACGCTTCGTGCCACGCACAAATCGTTATTTGACGGAACGCTTCAAGGTATTCATCGTACAGATAAACCTGCGTTTAGCTTTCAGGGTCACCCTGAAGCAAGCCCTGGTCCGCACGATGCAGCCCCATTATTTGACCACTTCATCGATTTGATGCAAGCGCGTAAACACTAATTTAACTGGAGTAATAATGCCAAAACGTACCGACATAAAAAGCATTCTTATCTTAGGCGCAGGCCCAATTGTAATTGGTCAAGCTTGTGAATTTGACTACTCTGGTGCTCAAGCGTGTAAAGCACTTAGAGAAGAAGGCTACAGAGTTATATTAGTTAACTCAAACCCTGCAACTATCATGACCGACCCTGATATGGCTGATGCAACATACATCGAACCAATTCACTGGGAAGTGGTAGAAAAAATTATTGAAAAAGAAAAGCCAGATGCAGTACTGCCTACAATGGGTGGTCAAACGGCATTAAACTGTGCGCTTGAACTAGACAAGCACGGTGTATTGGCTAAACATGGTGTTGAACTAATTGGTGCAACGGCTGATGCAATCGACAAAGCAGAAAACCGTGAACGCTTTGACGTAGCAATGAAAAATATTGGTCTTGAATGTCCTCGTGCTGAGATTGCTCACTCTATGGATGAAGCCAAAGACATCATAACGCGCATTGGTTTACCATGTATTATCAGGCCTTCTTTTACTATGGGCGGCACCGGCGGCGGTGTGGCGTATAACTTAGAAGAGTTTGAAGAAATTTGTGAACGAGGCTTAGATTTATCGCCAACGAACGAATTACTAATTGATGAATCACTGATTGGTTGGAAAGAGTACGAAACAGAAGTTGTACGTGATAAAAACGACAACTGTATTATTGTTTGTACCATTGAAAACTTTGACCCTATGGGTGTTCACACTGGCGATTCAATCACCGTTGCACCAGCGCAAACGCTAACCGACAAAGAATACCAAATTATGCGTAACGCCTCTATGGCAGTATTACGTGAAATTGGTGTAGAAACTGGCGGATCTAACGTGCAGTTTGGTATTAATCCTGAAGATGGCCGTATGGTTATCATTGAGATGAACCCACGTGTATCACGTTCATCTGCATTAGCATCAAAAGCAACGGGTTTCCCAATTGCTAAAATTGCAGCAAAACTAGCCGTAGGTTATACGCTTGACGAGCTTCAAAACGACATTACTGGTGGCAAAACTCCCGCGTCTTTTGAGCCTTCAATCGATTACGTTGTTACAAAAATTCCTCGCTTTAACTTTGAAAAATTTGCCGGTGCAAACGACCGTTTAACTACGCAAATGAAATCAGTTGGCGAAGTAATGGCAATTGGTCGTAACCAACAAGAATCATTACACAAAGCATTACGTGGTCTTGAAGTGGGTGCAACGGGATTTAACCCGATAGTTGCGCTTGATGATCCTAAAGCAAAAGAAAAAATAATTCGTGAACTACGCGAGCCAGGCGCTGAGCGTATTTGGTACATTGCCGATGCAATGCGCCATGGTATGAGCGTTGATGATGTTTACGAACTGACTAAAGTTAACCGCTGGTTCTTAGTACAAATAGAAGACATTTTAAAAGACGAAGCAAAAATAGCGAAAGTAGGCATGGCGGGTTTAAATGCTGACTTCCTACGTAAACTTAAACGCAAAGGCTTTGCAGATCCGCGTATAGCAGAAATTGCAGGTGTATCTGAAGCTGAAATTCGTAAAAAACGTCATTTATTAAACATCGTGCCAGTATACAAACGTGTTGATACGTGCGCTGCAGAATTTAGCTCAGACACTGCTTACATGTACTCAACTTACGATGAAGAGTGTGAAGCTAACCCAACAGATCGTGATAAAATCATGGTTATTGGTGGTGGTCCAAACCGTATCGGTCAAGGTATTGAGTTTGATTACTGTTGTGTACATGCCTCGCTTGCGCTTCGCGAAGACGGTTACGAAACAATTATGGTTAACTGTAACCCTGAAACGGTATCTACCGATTACGATACATCTGACAGGTTATACTTTGAACCAATTACGCTTGAAGACGTACTCGAAATCGTACGTGTTGAAAAGCCAAAAGGCGTTATCGTACAGTACGGTGGTCAAACACCACTTAAACTAGCGCGTGAGCTTGAAGCGAATGGTGTACCAGTGATTGGTACTTCACCTGATGCGATTGACCGTGCAGAAGACCGCGAACGCTTCCAACAACTTGTTGAGCGTTTAAACTTACTTCAGCCAGAAAATGCAACAGTAACTTCAACCGAAGAAGCCTTACTTAAATCAGTTGAAATTGGCTTCCCGTTAGTAGTACGCCCGTCGTATGTACTAGGCGGTCGTGCGATGGAAATTGTATACGACGAAGATGATTTACGTCGCTACATGACCGAAGCTGTACAAGCATCAAACGAAGCACCTGTATTACTGGATCGTTTCTTAGATAACGCGATTGAAGTTGACGTTGACGCAATTTGTGACGGCGAGCAAGTAATTATCGGCGGTATTATGGAGCACATTGAGCAAGCGGGTGTTCACTCGGGTGACTCAGCCTGTTCATTACCAGCACATTCTTTATCACAAGAAGTGCAAGACGTAATGCGCAAGCAAGTAACCGACATGGCGCTTGAACTTGGTGTTGTTGGCTTGATGAATACACAGTTTGCAGTAAAAGAAGACAAAGTGTACTTAATCGAAGTTAACCCGCGTGCTGCACGTACTGTACCGTTTGTATCAAAAGCAACCGGTGTGGCGCTTGCAAAAGTAGCTGCACGTTGTATGGCTGGGCAGTCTTTAGCGAGCCAAGGTATTACTAAAGAAGTGATCCCTCCTTACTACAGCGTTAAAGAAGTTGTTTTACCATTTGCTAAGTTTCAGGGTGTGGATCCAATCCGTGGTCCTGAGATGCGTTCAACAGGTGAAGTGATGGGTGTTGGTGATACTTTCGCCGAAGCATTCGCAAAAGCACAATTAGGTGCAAGCAACACTTTACCACGCGGTGGTCGCGCGCTATTATCTGTTCGTAATAGCGATAAGCCACGTATTGTTGAATTAGCCAAAATCATGACCGACTTAGGTTTTGAACTTGACGCAACTGGTGGCACGGCACAAGCTCTTGAAGAAGCTGGCATTGAAGTACGACGTGTAAACAAAGTATATGAAGGCCGCCCGCATATTCTTGATTATATCAAGAATAAAGAGTACAGCTATATCGTTAATACCACCGAAGGTCGCCAAGCGATCGAAGATTCGAAGGTGTTACGTCGTGGTGCATTGCAAAATAAAACCAACTATACGACAACCTTGAACGCGGCATTCGCTAACTGTACTGCTAATAAAGCAGATGACCGCAGCAAAGTGACGTCAGTTCAAGAGCTACATCTGCGATTGAACTAAGGAAATGTGCCAAGGCCAACTAGGGCCTTGGTGTTAAGTGAGAAAAGTATGCAATCAATTCCGATGACAGTTCGTGGCGCAGATTTACTGCGTAAAGAGCTTAACGAATTAAAAACAGTTACCCGTCCTAAAATCGTAAGTGATATTGCGGTTGCACGTGAACATGGTGACTTAAAAGAAAACGCTGAATACCACGCTGCGCGTGAGCAACAGGGTTTTTGTGAAGGGCGTATTCAAGAAATTGAAGCTAAACTTTCAAATGTTCAAATTATCGACGTAACTAAAATGCCAAATACCGGTAGAGTTATTTTTGGCACTACGGTAACTATTGTAAATATAGAAACCGATGCTGAAGTAAAATACCGTATTGTGGGCGATGACGAAGCAAATATTAAAAACAACTTAATATCTGTTAACTCACCGATTGCACGTGGCTTAATTGGTAAACAAATGGACGATGCAGTGTCTATTCAAACGCCAAAAGGTATTGTTGAGTTCGAAATCATTGAAGTTGAGTATCTTTAACGCATAACTCACTTTAACGTTTTTAAATAAAAACCGATGTAATTACATCGGTTTTTTTATGTCTGTAATTTAACCTTTAATGGTAGGCGCGTTTGTACAGTATTCATGTTCTATAAATATGGTCTATGTTGGTATAGTAGGTACTTATATCAATTTACTAAAAACATGAGCATTTAGCGCATCAAATAACTCGCTGATTTAATGTAATTGGTATTAACGTATTCTCTAAAAAGGAAAATATATGCCTAATATACTTTACCCAGAGCCTTTAAAAGTAGGATCAAAAATAGCAATTTGTTCACTTTCATCAGGCCTTAAAGAAAAGTACCATGCACGGTTAGACATTGTTATTAATGGATTAAAACATCGAGGGTATGATGTTGTTGAAGGAGAGTTTTTACGTCAAAGCAAACCGCTTGGACAGCTTAACGCCAAAGCGCACGCTCAGCAGTTAATGGGTTTTTTATTAGATGATGAGATAGATGCAATTATGCCTCCATTTGGTGGCGAGCTTGCAATGGAAATACTGCCCCTACTTGATTTTAACGCAATTAAAGAAGCAAAGCCTAAATGGTTAGTTGGGTTCTCTGATGTAAGCACCATTGCATGCGCACTCACGGCAAAATGCCAATGGGCAACACTACACAGCGCTAATCTTATGCAGTTACATCCTGACGAAAAAAGTCCTTATTGCCTGCAAATATTTGAAACACTAAGTTATGAAGCAGGTAGCAAATTTGAGCAAGCACCGTCATCTCATTATCAAAAAAATAGACCTGATTACGTACAAAACCCAAATGCATTGTTTGAACACACAGAAGTTACTCAGTGGCAGTGTTTAAATTACTTTGATGCACGCACTATTGAAATGTCGGGTCGCTTATTTGGTGGCTGTTTAGATACAGTCGGCTTATTACTCGACTCTCCATTTTTGGCACTACATGAATTTAAAAAACACAGTGCACCCGAAGGGCTTATTTTATACCTAGAAAACTCAGAGTTGACGCCAACAACCGTTGCACGGTTTTTACTTTCATTAAAATTAGCAGGTATATTTGACGATATAAACGGTATTATTATTGGTCGCAGCGTGATCACTCAAGGTCAAGATGCTTCTTTTGATTACCGCCACGCGCTTGATGTTGCACTAGGTGGGTGTTTATTTCCTGTGATTATTGATGCCGATATTGGTCATGCTCCACCTAACTTAAATTTAGTAAACGGCGCTACTTGTACAATCACCGCTGATATAAATGAAGGTAAAGTAGTCAAAGCCTCATTAAATACCGAGCTTTGTTAGAAGTTTATTCACTTACCTTTGATAAGTAATTAAGTTAAAGGGTATAATAAGCCCGCTTTTATAGCGCTTTAGTTATAAAAGTACATTCTCAGGGCGGGGCGAAATTCCCCACCGGCGGTATGTTTAATGTTATTTATAACTTAAACGAGCCCGCGAGCGCTTTATTTAACTTATTTTTTAACTAGGTTAAGTAAAGGTCAAGCAGATCTGGTGAGATGCCAGAGCCGACGGTTACAGTCCGGATGAAAGAGAATATGGCTTATTATACTAATATCAATTTTATTATAGACACGATCATTGTATCGCGTTAAGTGAGCTATTTTTCTAGCGTTATAATAGGTCACTAATTTAATGCCGTTGGTATAACAGTGTGCGCTGCTTTTTGCTGCGTGCTTTTTGTTATTTTATTTAAGCTATTTTGGTAGTGATCGTTTTAAATTTAAAGCGATATATTACTGATCCTTTCACAGTCCTGAATCTATTATTTTTTTATTTGGAATATAATGATGATTCAGTCTCTACTTACTCAATTCGGCGAAAGCCATATCCGCGTACAAAGCGCAATTACTGCACTACAGCAAGGGCAAGGCGTACTTGTTGTTGATGATGAAAACCGTGAAAATGAAGGCGACTTTGTATTTTCAGCTGAGCATTTAACGACTTCTCAAATGGCCGAAATGATCCGCGAAGGCAGCGGTATTGTTTGCTTATGCATGGGGGAGGAGCGCATTAAACAGCTCGACTTACCGCAAATGGTAACCCACAACACCAGTCAAAATAACACCGCTTATACAGTCACTATTGAAGCTAAGCATGGCGTTACAACAGGCGTGTCTGCTGCTGATAGAGTAACTACTATAAAAGCAGCGACAGGCGATAACGCTAAACCAAGTGATTTATCGCGCCCTGGGCATGTATTTGGTTTAAAAGCACAAACGGGCGGAGTATTAGTTCGTCGTGGTCATACCGAAGCATCCGTTGATTTAATGCAGCTTGCCGGCTTAAAACCATTTGGCGTAATTTGCGAACTAACAAATCCAGATGGTTCAATGGCGCGCTTACCTGAGGTGAGTGATTATGCTAATAAACACAATATGACTGTGGTTTCTATTGAGGATTTAGTGCAATACATTCAGGCTGCGCAGCTTCAAGTAAGTTAAACTGCTTTAAAGCAAAAAACCACTTATTTAAATAAGTGGTTTTTTAATATTGTTATCATTTAAGTTTATAACGTATTACTTATAAAACCTGAATAACTTGCTCTTTTGCCAAGCGAGATTTAGGTAATTTAGCATTATAGTCTTCTGCGCTATCGTGATAGCCAAGTACTAATGCTACGTCGCACACGTAACCATCAAGTTCTTTTTCAAAAACTTCGCCAATCAGCTCGGCATCTACGCCTTCCATTGGAGTAGAGTCAATACCTAAGCGTGCAGCTGCATGCATAGTGTTACCCAGTGCAATGTAAGTTTGTGCTTTAGTCCACTCTTCATTATTGCCTTGCTCATCAGTATTCATATCAACAAACGCGTAAGCACCAAAAGCTTGTTCGCGATTTTCTGCTTTAGTACGACCATTTTTAATATCTGCATCAATGATTTGTGCGTAATCATCGCGGGTATATTTAGGGTTGTGAGCAAATAATATTATATGCGAAGCTGTTTTAATGTGTGGCTGGTTAAACGCAAATTTATTAGCAAATGTACTATGCATACGCTCTTTAGCCTCATCTGATTCAATTACGATGAATTTCCAAGGCTGCGAGTTAATAGATGAAGGAGACAGGCGCATAGCTTCGTAAATAACGGCTAAATCGTCTTGAGATACACGTTTCGTTGCATCATAACGTTTTGCTGTGTAGCGCTTTTTTAAGTCATTAATAATAGGGTGAGTCATTAGTTTTTCCATTGAGTAGGTGTTTTACCAGTATTTACTATGTTGAGTCAGTTTTAGTAAAAACAAACCCTTTTAAAAATTTATTACAAAAATAATATCGTGCTTTTAAATCACTCTACTTACTTTATACAATCGATATATCTACGTAACGTAAGGCTTATCAATATAGCTATGTGCGGATAGTAGAGGATTATTACAATATGATAAACAGGTATATGGTTGAATCATTATCAAATATTATTAGGTAATAGTTTCTTTAATAAATATAAATACAGCAAAAGCCACCCCGAAATATTGGCTGGAGACGCCAATTGCATTGGCGCCTTTAATCAATTCAGGTATAAATAAGGCGTGTAATATTTATAGAATTAAAAACCTTCCAACACTATTTTGCCAATAGAGCGACCTTCTTCAAGTTCTGTGTGTGCAATACGCAGGTTAGCCGCATTTATAGTGCCTAAGTTTTTACCAATTGTGGTTTGAATGTAGCCTTGGTCAATCAAATCGGCAACATGATTTAATAACTTACTTTGCTCAATTAAATCTTTGGCATTAAACATTGAACGGGCAAACATAAATTCCCAATGTAGAGATAAACTCTTCATTTTTAATTTGCTAACATCTAATGACTCAGGATCGTCAATCATTGCAATTTTACCAAATGGTGCAAGTACCTCTGTATACGCTTCAAAGTAAGTATCAGTACTATGCAGGCTTGCTACATGTGTTACCGAGCCAATGTTTAACGCGTCAATTTGAGCAGGTAATGGTTTTGTATGGTCAACGACATAATCTGCGCCTAGTTTTTTAACCCATGCTTGAGAGCTTTCGCGCGATGCAGTGGCAATCACCGTTGCGCCAGTAATCGCTTTAGCAAGTTGAATAAAAATAGAGCCAACGCCGCCTGCGGCATCTGTTACTAAAATAACCTCTTCTGATTTTGTTGTTGCATCAGCAGCTTGTTTTACAATGTTTAAATGCTCAAATAATAATTCGTACGCTGTTATTGCAGTAAGGGGTAATGCAGCCGCTTCAGCATCGTTTAAGCTCTGCGGTTTAAATCCTACAATGCGCTCATCCACTAATTGAAATTCTGCATTACTACCTGGGCGAGTAATGTCACCTGCGTAATAAACCGCATCACCGAGTTTAAATGCCGTTACAGCATCGCCGATTGCAACAACTTCACCAACTGCATCCCAACCAATAACTTTTACTTCACCCTCAGCAGGGGGTATAGATGCACGCACTTTGTAATCTGCTGGGTTAACTGCAATTGCTTTAACTTTAATTAATAAGTCGCGACCTGTTGCAACTGGCTGTGGTAGCTCAACATCAATTAACGATTCAGGATTAGTAACAGGAAGAGATTTTTTATAACCAATGGCTTTCATAATAAATGTCCTAATTTGTTTACGTATAAGATGCAAGCCATGCTTTGGCTAGCTGATGGATATATAGTAGACCTTGCTTTAATGTAGATAAACCGCATAATCGTTGAATCATTATCAAATATAAATAGATAATATGAACATAGAAGATTTAAAACTTATTTTAAAAGTCGCTGAGTTTAGAAGTATTACGCTAGCAGCTGCTAAGTTAGATATGCGTACAGCCACAGCAAGCGCCGCTATTAAACGCGTGGAGTCAGCGCTTGGTAGCGAGCTGTTTGTTCGTACCACACGTCATTTGAGGTTGTCGGCTGCTGGGGAGCGCTACATACCACAATGTGAACAGGCTTTGGCAGTGCTTGAGCTCGCAAAACAAAACCTTAAAGGTGAACACGACGAAATAGAAGGCGAATTGCGTGTTGCACTTTCATCTGACTTAGGGCGTAACTTGGTGATCCCATGGATTGATGAACTCATGGACACTTATCCAAAGCTAAGTTTAAGAACCCATATAAGTGATAGCAATATCGACTTTTACCGTGACTCAGTTGATATAGCGCTTCGTTATGGCTCGCCTAATGATGCTAGCGTTTATGGTTTTAAAATTTGTAACGTACCGCGCTTATTATGTGCAACTCACGAATACCTCTTACAAAACGGGGCTCCCGTGCATCCTGATGATTTAGCGTCGCATCAAGGTTTGTTTTATCAGTTGCAGGATATTATAAATAATACATGGGAATTCACCGATGGTGAATCAAAATATAAAGTTAAAATGGATGGCAGGCGCGCCTCAAACGATGGCGATTTAGTCAGGCGCTGGTGCGTTGCGGGTAAGGGCTTAGCTGTAAAGTCGGCACTTGATATAGCCGACGATTTACTCAATGACAGGGTGGTTACTGTTATGCCAAATTATCAACATGTTAATGGTGAACTTTGGCTTATTTGCCCAAGTAGGCAGTCAATAACCCCTGCGGTGCGTTTACTACGTGATGCATGCAGAGCAAAATCCCAAGCTATTTTGCAGCAGTTGGTCAATAAAGGAATTATTGATAAAAGCGTACTGAGCTAATTAAGGAAGAGTTATGCAAGTTGATGATATTAGAATTTTTATTCCCTGTAAAAATTATGAGCAATCTCAGCGCTTTTATAAAGCGCTTGGATTTAAGATTGAAGATGCCTCAAATGATTTATGTGTGTGTACCTTTGGCGAATGTACGTTCTTTTTACAGCGTTATTATAATAAAACGTTTGCTGAAAACTTAATGCTGCAACTTTGTGTGTTAAATATAGATGAAGCATACGAACTCATTAGTAATTTAAACGGTTTTGATATCCGCTTTGAGGGTATAAAACAAGAACCCTGGGGTAGCGTTATTTACTTATGGGGACCATCGGGTGAGCTTTGGCACGTAACTGAATTAAATTAAAAATAAAAAGGAATAAATGTGGGATTTAATAAATATATAATCATTTTTATGGCGACCTTACTTGCTTCTTGTAGTTCGTTTGTGAGCAACAATACAGGTAAAAATACGCAATCTAGTAGCTTAATGGACTTCTTATATCCTGATCAACAAAGTCGCTCTACCTATAAACCTGAAATACCTGTTTTAAAACTTCCTGTTACTGTTGGAATTGCATTTGTACCGTCTAAAAACTGGCAGCCAGACGGGTTAGAGACCCAAAATCAAGTTGAGTTACTCGAAAAAGTAAAAAAGTCATTTCTACAATATGATTACATTGACCGCATTGAAGTTATACCAAGTACCTATTTAAAAGGAGGTGAAGGTTTTGCAACACTGGAGCAAGTCGGGAGGCTTTACGATGTAGATGTAATGGCACTGGTTTCATATGATCAAGTTACGCAATCTTATGAAAATAATGCAGCCTTACTTTATTGGACAATAGTGGGTATGTACGTTATTCCAGGTAATGAAAATACAATACAAACCTTTGTGGATACAGCTGTTTTTGATATTAAAAGTAGAAAAATGCTATTTAGAGCACCTGGTATAAGTAAGCTTGAAAAAAGAACAACAGCAATAGGTATTGATGAAACGTTATCTGAAAAGTCGGCTGAAGGTTTTAATCTAGCGGTTAGTGATATGAGTACTAATTTAGATGCAGAACTAGCAAGGTTTAAAACACGTGTTAAAGAAGAAAAAATTGCAAAAGTCGAAAATAAAGATGGCTCTAGTAGCGGTGGCTCTTTGAGTATTTATTTACTCATCTTGTTGTCGTTATTAGTTATGCGTAGCAAAAAAAATTAAAGTTGATAAAAAACCAAGTATTTTTAATAGTGCCACCGGCTTAGAGCTGGTGGCATTATTTTTTATTCGCTAACTTAGCTTAACTTTTTATCAAAAAACTCAACGGTACGTTGCCATGCAAGCTCGGCATTGTCTTTATCATAACGACCTGTAGAGTCGTTATGAAATCCATGATTTGCCCCTTTATACATATGCATAGTGTATTCAACCTTATTGGCTTTTAAGTCTTGTTCGTACTGTGGCCAAGACGCGTTTACACGTTTATCTAGCTCGCCCAATTGAATCATTAAAGGTGCTTTAATATTTTTACGTAAACTTTCGCTGGCTGGAGTACCGTAAAAAGGCACTCCGGCGCTGATTAAGTTGCTATCTACTGCCGCTAAATAATTAACAATGTAGCCGCCAAAACAAAAACCGACAGCGCCTAACTTACCGTTACTGTTAGCATGCGATTTTAAAAAGTGCGCTGCGGCAACAAAATCGTTTTGAATTTTAGCGCGATCCATGTTTTTTTGCATAGCGCGTCCTTCATCATCATTACCAGGGTAGCCACCCAGTGGAAAGAGCGCGTCGGGTGCAAACGCAATAAAACCGACCTTAGCTAAGCGCCTTGCTACGTCTTTTACGTAAGGATTTAAACCACGGTTTTCGTGTACCACAAGTACAACAGGAAGCTTACCTTCTATGTTTTTAGGGGTTGCTAAGTAACCTTTGCCTTTACCGTGCCCGTCTGGCGAATCGAATTCTTCGTATGTTGCTTTAATATCATCGTCATTAAACGACACTTGTTCAGCAAGTGCATAGTTAGGTAATAATGCTGATGTAAGTACAGCCATCGAAAAGCCAAGAGCAGCAAGGCCACCGAGTTTTTTCATAAAAGTACGTCGGTCCATTAAACCGTGGGCGTATTCGTCATACCAATCAAAGGCTTCTTGAGGAATGTGATCAGAGGGAGATGTATTCATGGCTGTTCCTTAACTTTATTATGTCTATTTATTATTTAAATACCATAACGTATTAGGGATAAAAAACGAGCAATATTTCTCTCAATTATTAGGACTGTTGCCAAAGTTATCCATCAAGCAAGGAAAGGAGCACATTCCTTTGTTGTGCGGATATTAAAGAAACCATTTCAAGTTGATTTAAATCTTTTACCTCATAAATGCTCACTTTTGGGTTACTAAGAGTAAGCAACCCATTATATGGACTCACTTTGTCTGCATTACTTGAAAAGATGTAAGTTTGCCTTGCATGAGGGGTCTTATTTAGATTACTTAATATGTCGAGTTTATTAAGAGGTACTTTACTTTTTTCAATTACCTTAGCCGCGACTTCGTTTATATAATCATCACCTAACAGTTTGCTATAAACAGGGTATGATAACTTAGCAATTGTTCTTAGTGCGGCTTCAAAATTAATCATTGGAGCAAAAAGTATATGCTTATTAATATTGAGTTTGGTTGTGAGGTCGATGCTTGCAACTGCACCCATTGAGTAACTAAGCAATGAAATGTCGGTGTATTGGTGTTCATTTATATATTTTACTAATAAATCAAGGGAGTTTAAGCCATACTTAAATTCATCGTATTGATTACTTGCAGGCATCACTATTACATTCTTTCCAGTGATATGGCTAAGCCATCGGGCTTGCATGGTATAAACCAAACTATTTACGCCATATCCCGGAAAAATAATTAAAAGCCCATCGTTTGACTTACTCGGTAAGTTATCAGCATTGAGTTGATATTCAAAAGTATCGTCTTCAGTGCTTCTTTTACTAATTAAAGTTAATGTTAACGTATTGCCACTTAGTAGATAATTATCAATATCCTTAGGTGAAATAACCCTAAAATCAAGACAATCTATTTCGCTGCTATAGTAATGGGTTTGTGCTCCAGATAAAGCGATAGAGCTCTCAAATTCTTTAGGGAGAACTCTCTCAGGAGGCTTAGTTATTTGATAAGTGATATAGCTCTGGCAACCACTTAAAAAAATAACTAAAGAAATAATCAGTATGTATAAGCGCATTAAAGTCCCTTTAATTTTCAGCTAAAATTTTTATTGATTAATTAATGCCTGATATCCCTTCATCTACGCCGATTAAAAAGTCGAGCCCTACAAACGCAAACGATATTGCAACGGCGCCTAATAGCATTAAGTTACGGTTATTCTTTTTGTAGCCAATTGTGGTTAGTACAGCAAATACAATAAATAAAATAAGTTGAAGTGTGCCCATTATTATTCCTTTTGAGGGTTATATTTATAGAGTCAAACTATCAGTAAGATAAAGACTTGGCAAATAGGTGAATATCATTTTTAAGCTAAAAATAAAAAGCTCGGCATAATATGCCGAGCTTTTTTGGTTGGGATGTTACTTAATTTAGCTGTGAGTAGGCGCTGGTTGGGCATCTACTAGTGGTGGCTTGCCACGCATTTTACGTACTAATCGTTTAGCATCTTCTAGTGCAACATACTGGCACGGTATAAGTATCAGTGTAATTACTGTGGCAAATAACACACCAAAAGCAAGTGATACAGCCATCGGGATAACAATTTTAGCTTGTAAACTCGTTTCAAAAATAATTGGCATTACACCAATAAAGGTAGTGATTGAGGTGAGTAATATTGCTCTAAAGCGACGAGCACCGGCTTGCATTACAGCATCCTTAATCGAAACACCTTCAGCGCGGGCTTTGTTTACAAAATCAACCATAACGAGGGAATCATTTACGACCACACCCGCTACAGCAATAATGCCAAACATCGATAAGCTACTCATGGTCATACCTAAAATCATATGGCCAAACATAGCGCCCACTACACCAAACGGAATAACCGACATTATAATAAGTGGCTGCGAGTAAGATCTAAGCGGAATGGCTAACAAGGCAAATATAATCATCATTGATATACCAAAATCACGAAGCTGCTCTGAAGCGCTATCCATCTCTTCTTGAATGCGCCCAGCTACATCACTTGTAACGCCAGGGTAGCTTTTAAGTAATGTTGGTAAGTATTCATCACGAATTTCTTCTGCAATTGCAAATGGTTCGGCTTGGTCAGTATTTACCGCAGCCCATACGTTTACAGTACGTTTAGAGTTTTCGCGGCGAATACGGTTAACACCGTCAACAAGCTTAACTTCGGCTACTTCACTTAGCGGTACTTCAGCGCCAGTAGGTGTAATAATACGCACACTTGCGATGTCACTAATTGAGTTACGTTCGTCTTCTGGATAGCGGATCATGACTTTAATTTCTTCGCCTTCACGCAATATTCGCTGCGCTTCTAAGCCGTAGTAACTAAAGCTAACTTGCGATGCGACATCAGCAAGCGTTAAACCCATGCTGTAAGCGAGTGGTTTTAAATCAAGTTGCACTTCGTCGGTAGCGCTTTGCATTGAATCGTTTACGTCGCCAACGCCTTCCATTGTTTGTAATTTGGCTTTTAATTTACCAGCCACTTCTTTTAGCTCGTCAGCATTTTTGCCTTCAAGTTTAAAGCTAACGTCGCCATCATCTCGACCGCCATTCATTATACTGTCTTGAATGGTCATGGTTTTAATGCCTGGTAAAGCGGGCATTTGCTCACGCCATAATGCACTTAGGGCAAAGGTGTCGATAGGGCGTAAGTCAGGCTCTACCAAAATGGCCATAATATTTGCTTGCGTTCGTCCGCGCAGGCTTACCGATAAATCGCGGATCATCGGTTTACCGTATTGCTCTTGTAGTTGCTGATCGACCTTTAACAACACGCTTTCTATTTTACGTGCAGTTTCAAGCGTTGCTTGCTCAGATGAAGCAAGGTTCATTTCTATATCAATACGTGGAAAGTCGTGCGGTATTTTAGGGTTTGGTACAAACTTAACTAAACCACCTGCAAACATACCTGCGCTTACAATAAGCAAACACATAAAGCCAACAATTACGGTATAGCGGTAGTGAATACAGCGGCTAACAAAAGGAAGGTAGTAGTTATTCACAAAGCCTTTTAAACCACTATCAATTACCATACGTAAGCGATGTAATAGGTTTTTAGGGTTTGGTTTACGCGGGTTCATTGCTGCAATGTGCGCAGGTAAAATAAGTTTTGATTCAATGAGTGAAAAAATCAAACATAAAATAATAACGCCACCAATTGCCTTAGAAAAAGCAGCACCAGGGCCGGTTGCGAGTGTTTGTGGTAAAAATGCCGCAATAGTTGTTAGTACACCAAAGGTTGCTGGCATCGCAACACGTTTTACGCCGCGTACTACGTTATCAAGTGTATGGCCGTATTTTTCTATTTCGGCACTGGCTGACTCGCCCACAACAATGGCGTCATCAACAACAATTCCGAGCACAAGTATAAAGGCAAAAAGAGAGGCTAGGTTAATTGTTACGTCTAAAAAGCCAATGGGCATAAACAAAAAGGCACCTAGAAAAGACACCGGTAAGCCCATCATTACCCAAAATGCCAAGCGTAGCGGTAAAAATAGTGCCAGTACTATCATTACTAACAAGCCACCCCAAATCATGTTATCGACCATCATATCGAGTCGACCTTCAAGGTAGTAAGTTAAATCAACAATAGGAGATAGCTTAACACCTGCAGGTAAAAGCGGCTCTTTAGCCGCCATGTAGCTTTTAAGAACTTTTGCTACATCGGTAATATCTTGATCTTTTGATGCGTTTACTTCAAACGAGAGTGAATTTTTACCATTGTATTTTGAATATTGTAGACCTTCTTCAAAGCCGTCGTTAATGGTTGCTACATCGCCTAAATAAATTTGTGCGCCATCAGCAAGGGTAATAAGGGGGAGTTTTTCAAACTCAAAGCCACGGTAGGCTTGTTTTTCAACACGCATCGAAATATAACCGTTTTCAGAGCGTATTTGCCCCGCCGACATATTGGCCGAAAAGTTTTGTACAGCGCCTGCAATATCTCTAAATGTTAAGCCGTACTCGCGTAGTTTATCGGGGCTAACTTCTATACCAATTTCGTATTCTAAACCGCCGTTAAAATTAACAAGATTCACGTGAGGCAGTGCTTGTAACTCGTCTTTTATATCGTTGCCAAGCTCTTTTAACTGGTAGTTACTCATGTCGCCATAAAGCGCGAGTATCATTACCTCTTGCTCAAACTTATCGCGGCGAACAACAGGGCGCTCCATTCCCGCAGGAAAGGTGTTTATTGAATCAACTTGTACTTTAATTTCATCAAGTACTTCTTGTGGATTGTATTGTTCTTCTATTTCAATCCACGCTTGTGAAAAACCTCGGTTAGAGTAAGTAATTAGGCGTTTAATGCCTTCAATACCTTCGAGGTTTTCCTCAACTTTTATGGTTATGCCTTCTTCAACTTCTTGCGGGGCTGCACCTGGGTAAACCGCTTGTACGCTTATCCAGTTACTTTCAAACTGTGGGAACATTTGTTTGCGAATGGTCATCGCCATTAAAATACCGCCCACTAATATAAATATCATTAGTAGGTTGGCAGCAACGGGATTTCGGGCAAACCATGCTATTAACCCTGTTTCACGAGTGTTCATGATTATTCCTCTTTCAGCGCAAGTTGAGTTACATCAGTTTTATCAGGCGCAATATCTTCAACTTTTACTGCCATACCTTCAGTTGGATACTCAAGCGCTGAGGTAACAATTTGCTCGCCATTTTTTAGCCCTTGGCTGGCTATAATCATGCCGTTTTGTTCGCGTATAATATTGAGAGTTTTAAACGATAATGTTAAATCGTCATTTAAAATTACAATTTTATTATCTTTAACTAAATGATGCGCAACAATAATTGCGTTATCAAGCGGGCGACCTTCAATGGTAGCGTTAATGTATGAACCAAAACGAAGGGGGCGTGTTTTATCGCCATAAGGTGTTGCAAGCTGTGCAACCAAATAGCTCATACGGCTTGTTTGATCAACCACACCTTCGGTGCGAATTACTTTGGCTTGCCACATTGTTTGCTTACCCGCGTATTCTGCGTTAAATGTAACATTTGAGCCTACGCCGCCATTTTTTAAATATTGCAGTTCTTGATCGGCAACCGGTAAACGTACCTCTGCAACTGAGGTTGCACTCAATGCACCAAAACTATTACCTGGGTTTACTACTGAACCCAAGCTAATTGTGCGTTCATTAATAATGGCATCATATGGAGCTTTAATATAAGTACGTTCAAGATTACGGCTAGCACGTTTAACACTTGCTTGAGCAGAGCGGTAACGAGCTAGTTTTTCGGCCAGTTGTGGTTTACGTAAATAAAGTTCTGAGGCAATAGCTTCGCTTGAGTCCGATTTGATACGCTCCCATTCAGCTTTTGCTACATGTGCTTGCGCGCGTTCTATTTCAAGTGCTGAGCTTGCTTGTGCTAAACCGGCTTGCGCTTCAATAAAGTCTGCCTCGTAATCATTTGCATCAATTCGTGCTAAAATATCGCCTTGCTTTACAAACGCGCCTTCAACAAATTGATCTGATACCGAAATAACTTGCCCACTAACTTGTGCTATCAGCTCGGTACGGTCCTTTGGTTTAACAATGCCGTACGATTTAACATCGAGCGTTATAGAATCTAAAAGTATGCTTTGTGTTGCAACTAAAGGGCGTAAATCTTGCTCTGGCTTTTCTTCGGGTGGTTTTTTCATTGCCATAAAGGCGAAAGCTAAAGCAATACCGCCTGCTAAAACAGCAATTGGAAGTATTATTTGTTTTGTAGTAGCCACAAGGCATTCCTTCATAATTGGTGGTGACAGAGCAATAATACGCAATAAAGTGTTTACAAGGCGTTTTAAGATGTAACAAAGCATTACATATGTACATTACAACTGAACATGCGGCTAATTACGTTCCTAAAAAGGAATTAAAGTAAGTGTGTTTTATTCAGAGGATATTATGAAAACCGAATCGATGAGTTGCAGGCTAGGCTGCGGCGCATGTTGTATTGCGCCAAGTATTAGTTCGCCTATTCCAGGTATGCCAAATGGTAAAAAGGCCGGAGAGCGCTGTATTCAGCTGGACGAACGTAATTTATCTAAGTTATTTGGTGATTCAAGCCGACCTAAAGTATGTAGTGATTTTAGCGCCACATTTGATGTGTGCGGGTCAACAAATGCACAAGCTTTAGCACTTATTACAGAACTCGAAGAGCTAACTTAATCCTCGTTTTTAATACACATCTATTTACAATATATTATTAATAAAAATCTTCACAAGGTTATTAAAAGCAGTCGTTAATTTATTTGATGGCGAAATATTAGACATATTTAATTTTGTTGCTAATATAGGAAATTGTAAGATACTTTTTATAAATCTCATTTATAGGTGATTTCGTTCAATCTTAATTTTTAAAAGGAAAGAAAAATGAAAAATTTACTTACAGCATTTACATTAGGTGTGACTTTATTAGGTTGTTCAAACTTACCCATTAAAACCGATATTAAAGAAGACCATTTTAGACTCGAAAACTTTAAAAGAGAGCAGGGAGTAGATCTAGAATATGTCCACTTGATGTGCTTTAACAAAAAACCTACACAATGGGCTGAACCAAAGCAGTATATCAGTGGTGAGCATGATTTATGGGTAAAGGCGAGTGTTTCAAACCCTGATGTTTTAAATAGTCAAAAAGAAGCTTTTGTTAATTTTAACGTTAATTTAGATTCTGATAAAAGCTACATGCTAAATAGAAAAAGGGAAGGGGATAAAATATCAATCTGGATACAAGAAGTTGAAACCGGTACGGTTGTTTCGCAGGTTCTTACAGATGAGCTTAGTCGCCCTTTACAAATTGATAATGAGCTAAGAAAAAGACAATGTCGTTCTGGTTCAATATAAGCTGAGTAATAAAAGCTCTTAATATTTAGTAGGCCGTTTATTCTTTGCTAAATATTTATTCAAAGACCTGTTTTAAATAAACAGGTCTTTGAATGTGATAGCTCAATTCTACCAACTATACGTTGCGCTTAACGTATATTGCTCACCTCGCCCTGGTGTACCAGGTATCTCTTCAAATGATTCACCCCATAAGTTATCTGCTGCTAAAGTAATAAATAAGTTTTTTAGCATTGGCGGCGTAATTTTTAACGTTAAATGGGTAAATAAAGCATCGTCGTCACTACCGCGCAGCGCATTTTCGTGCTGTTTGCGCCACTCGTTATCTATTCTAAACTGCAATATATCAGTAGGATTCCACACTGCGCCGAGTGTTAGGCGGTGATCAGGAAAGTTTAATGCGTAAAAACTAGCGTCAATATCTGCCGCACCGTAATTTTCTGATTTATGAAGGTAGGTGTAACTCGCTACAATTTCGGTTGTTTCAAAGTGTTTAGTTGCTAAGAACTCAATGCCCGTTGTATTTATATCTACAGGGTTTGCAAAGCGCGCAGAGCTTGAGTCAAAATTAAACGTCCAATCGGTTAAGTTGTCATCTTTACGATAAAAAATAGCCGAATTAAGTTGCCAAGTTTGCTCATCAACTAATAAACCTAGCTCTAGGCTTTTAGTCGTTTCGCGCTCAAGGGTGTAATTACTTCTAAATAACCCGCCTGAATCACTTCCGCCAATGGCGGTATAGCCTGCTACTTGGCTTGCCTCTGCGTACGATAAATAAAACGTGCGCTCAAAACCTTTGCTGTTTTGTGTATTAAGCGTTATATCACCAATAAGTGACAGTTCAGAGTCGTCTCCGTTTGTATCGTCAAACGCAGCACCTAAACGAAATGTAAGTTGTTTATTATCCTCAAGCGCCATATTGTATTCAGGCAATACGCTTAATTTATAATACTTACGTGAGGTAAAGTTGTTTTCAAGCGTGGTAGATTCAATTGAGTCGTCAATAAACTGTGCTGAATAATTTACAGCAAATACATCGCTTTGAGCATGATGCCCCGATAGCGCTAACGACTTAACTTCACTTTTGTGAAACGCTTCAAAAGCGCTTGGATTTTCGCGAGAGTAAATATAATGATCGTCGTGTGTGCGGTAATAAGCCGACACTTCAAAGTTACTATCCTGCGCATAACTTTGCTTATGGTTTAGCATTAATAAGCGGGTTTCTAGCTCTTCTGTTTCGTTAACGCCAAATGGAGTGTACAAATTTGGCCAACCAAAAAACTTATCTTGTGAGCCAAAAAACAAATCTGTTTGAGAATCAGCGCCAGCTAATTGAACGCGACCCGATGCACGCGTAAAGTCGTGATCGCCGTTATCAATAGTGCCATCGCTTTGTGAGTGAGAAATCTCACCTTCAAAACCAAGCTTCCAATCCTTTGCGCCTTCAAGGGGCATACTTACAGCTGCATGTAAGCTTTGTAAGTTAAAATCGTTAGTACCAGTACCTAACGATACGCTGCCGCCCGTGCTAATTGGTTTCCAGCCAAACGATACAGTGCCTACAGAGCTATTAGCACCATTAAGTGCATTGTCTGCGCCTGTTAAAATATAAGGGCCGGTAAGCATTTGCGGTGCAATAGGAATTTCAGCAAAGTAATGACCAGACTGTGGGTCAAGTAAAGTAGCACTACCAACTCTAAAGCCGGTATTTTCAAAAATACCACCGCGTATAGTCACATCGGCTTGCGCTTCAGCCATATTACGTGATTGTAAATCAACACGTGGGTCATACTCTAAATTAGATACTGGAGAGTCAAATGTACCTACAGGTAATGTGTTTGCAGTGGGCGATGCCTCAACCGTTATTTTTTCGATTGCCGGTGATGCTTCAGTTTTATCAGTTATAGCTTCGCCGTAGGCAAAACTGCTCGCGCTGCATAGCAGTGCAGGGAGTATAAAGTGCGGTGACCATTTCATGTTGTGTGTCTCATTTTTTATATGCAATTACGGTAACAATTAAATTCAGAACACACTTTTAAGGCGTGATAAAATAATTCAATTAAACAACTGCGATTTTGGCGCGATTGTACATTAATTCATTAAAAACTGCATTTGATAATCATTTGCAACGTTAATGCATCTAACAAATTTGGTCACATTTATTATGAATATAAAACAGCAAGATACTATTTACTTTGCAGGTGGCTGCCTGTGGGGCGTGCAAGAGTTTTTAAAGCACTTACCTGGTGTGATAAGTACTGAAGCAGGGCGGGCTAATGGAAAAAACGATAATACACAAGGTGAATACGACGGTTATGCTGAGTGTGTAAAAGTAATATTTAGTACAAAAGCGGTTAGCTTAAACGAGCTGTTTGGCTTCTTTTTTGAGATTATTGATCCGTATAGCGTTAACAAACAAGGGGATGACGTAGGCCCTAAATATCGCACTGCCATTTATAGCAAAAGCCAAGATCATTTAAAGGTCGCTAGCAATTATATAAGCCAGCGAAGTGATGCCGATAAAATTGTGGTAGGGGTAGAGCTGCTAACTAACTACGTGCCAAGCGATCCTGAGCATCAAGACCGCTTAACTAATCACCCTGATGATTACTGTCATATACCGCTTGAGTTACTGCATAAGTATAAATCGTAACTTAGAGTAGGGTAAGCGCATAAAGATAAGTAATTAGAAGCTATCGCTTCTCGCGCAAGCAAGCTTAGCGCCTACGGGTAAAGTTTGACGCGGTGTTTTTTGCATACGTGCAGCTTGCTGACGTGACGAGCGCAGCTCGTAATTTAAGGTTGAATATAGCGTTAGGTAAAGGTAAGTGATTAGAAGCTATCGCTTCTCGCGCAAGCAAGCTTAGCGCCTACAGGTAAAGTTTAATCCGGTGTTTATTTTGTAGACGTGCAGCTTGCTGACGTGACGGGCGTAGCTCGTAATTACTTTATTTTAAAAGTTCCAAAAATACACACCTACAAAAAAGCTCACATACTGTGAGCTTTTTCAAAACTTAATTATAGCTAATTTTAACTTACTGCTGCTTTTGCGGCGGGAAGTTACTTAAAATTTCGCTCACTGTTTTGTTAATTGATGCTTCACGCTTTTCTGGCGATTGATTTTTCTTTAATCGACCTTCTTTTGCGCCGCGCCATACTAGCTGGTTAGATTCACGATCCACAATATCAATAATTAGCGTGCCTACTTCGTATTCACGCGCAGTTGTATCGCGTTGAAAACCAGTACCCCAATAACCCCAATGCGGGCGGTAGTTTATATTGAAGTTGTCTACTTCAAGCTCTTTATCTACCGATGCATGATAGTTAACAAGTACATCAGCTTGCGCTGCATCAACTAAACTCATACCTAGTGTTTGGCTCAATTCTGCATTAACGGCAGTGCGAACACGCTTTTCCATTAGGCCATTAATTTGATAGTTATTTGTGTCTTTAGTTAGGCTGGCGTTTTCTACCCAAGCAAATGTTTTAAAATTACTAAAGTTAGCTGATTTATCGTAATCCCAATCTGGGGTTTGTGTACAGGCTGTAAGAAGTGCTAGCGCTGCAACAATAAGTATATTTTTCATTACGTTTGCTCCAATAAAATGCATTAATTTAAAATAACACACATAGTTTAAATGTGTATTATTTAAACGTCCTAAATATTAGTCTAATTGTCAGGGCTGAACGACTAATTAACCTATGTTAATTAGTCTCGATTCATCAGCTAATGTTCAACTTCAATCCAATCTTTTTCATCTACCCAGTTTTGTGCACCGTCTTTTACCGAGCGAATAGGCACAATGTAGTCACAACTTATTTGTGGCTTAACTGAAGCAAATATAGGCACAAAACCAAAGCTTAGTGCGGTTTCTATAATTGCTTTTTGATTTTGTGGGTCAATGTCGGCCGCTTCATCTATATAAATAGGTATACGGTATAGGTTTTGTTCCTGGTCACTCAATAAGTAACGAATAAACAACATGCCACACAATAACTTAATAGTAATACGTGTGCCGTTTGAACCCGCCGAATCTATTTTTTCAAAGTGCTCTGTTTCACCTGCGCGGTTAACTACTTCAAATCGAATATCAAATAAATCGGTAAGCGTTAAACCCGCTTTATCTGAGGCGAGTTTAATTAAGTGATCTTTCGCTTCGTTTACCGCACTTTCGCTGTACGGTTCTTGGCTCAGTAAATCAAGTGTGTCACCTTGCTCAAACTGATGCGACGTGCTGATAATGGTATCTATACTATCAACCAGCATTTTGCGCGGTATGACGTTAATTTTAAACGCTTGCAGATTTGAAATACGGTGCTGGCTTATGCCTTTATTAAAGCTGTTCATTTCGCGGCGAAGGCGGTCTAAATCTTCTCGCAAGCCTTTAATAGTTGCGGCCACCTCGGTAAGGGCAACGCGTGCTTGGCGCTCAACAGCGTCGCGTTCGTTATCAATATTATGAAAGGCGCTTATTAGCTTTTGGTATTTAGTGTATTCGTCATTTTCGTTATCGAATTTAGTAATACCCGCGTTATATACATGCAAATAGGTGTTGCGTACGTTTATGTCAAAATTACGCAGCTCTTGGCAGTCTTTATTAAAATGATGAACAAGGTCGCTTAAGTTATCAAAGTCGACCGTAATATCAATCATATACGGGGTTACTTTACCACTGTATAAATCAAGCGTGTGATCAATTCGCTCGCTCTTAACTTGGCGCAGGCGCTCAGTTTGGCGATTAATTTGCTCTTGTTTCGATTTAATTAACGAGCGACGATCGGCAATTGAGCCACTATTTTTTTGAATATCTTGCAGGTAGTCGTCAACTTGTTCGCGCTCAGCTAATAACTGCTCTTTTAGCATAGCTTGCGCTTCAACCGACTGCTGCATTACTTCAAACTGCTCTAAGCGTTTTAGGGCGCTCTCAGCGCTCATAAGCTCATCGTATAACGCGTCTTTTTCTTTTTGCTTGTCGGCAACGTTTGCTGCAACATCGCGCTGTTGCTTAAACTCTTTAAGTGAATGCTCAAGTGCACTGAGCTGAGCGGTTAATTGCTCTTTGTTTTCGCCGCTTTGCATTTGCACAGGCGAGAGCTTTTTAAGCTTAATGCTCGCACCTGGCAGCGTTAATACGCCGCCTTTAACGTTTTCGCTAAGTAGCGATAAAAATTCACCAAACGCATCTTCGTCATCAATGGTTATATCGCCATTAGTGGTGGTTGCAAACGAGAGAATATCTGGGTTTAAAATCCGCGATATTTCTTCTACTTCTTTTAACGAGAGGTCTTCGCGCATGCGGGTAAACAAATTAAATTCAAGGTTTTTAAGTTGCAGCTTTAAGCTCTTAATTTGTTTTTGTGTTTCGCTAATGCGGTAGTCAAGCGTATGTAGGCTTTGCCCTTGTGCGCTGGTTATAGAGTGCGAAAGTGACTCGTAATCTTGTTTTAACTGAGTCAGGCTGGTTTTAAGCGTGGCTTTATTTACTAGTTCAAACTCGCTTTTAAGCGCATTGTAATCTAAAAACCACTGCTCAATTTGAGTTTGTCTGCGCTCTATGTCGCGCGATTGCTGTACGTATAGGCTTTGCTTTTGCTCAAACTCGTGTTTTTCGTGCTCTATATCTTCAAGCGCAATGCCCAACTCATTAAGTTGCGATTCTTGATAGGTATCAAAATCAATCAGTGCTTGGTCAATTTTAGGCGCATACGCGGCTAATTTACCTTTAAGCACGGTTTGGTTTTCAAGCATTGATTCAAGCGCGGCTATTGGCTCTTGCATTGACTCAAGGGCTTTTAATTCGCGTTTTGAGCGATTTACTTTATCAAACGAGCGACGCCATACTTCATAAAAGTCGACCTTAGAGTTCGACATATGGCGTTCAAACACGCGGAGCATAAAGCGTTTTACGTCGCTTGCGCCTAATTTGTGTAAGTTAAGAATACGTCTAAATATTTCTTTATAAATAGAGGAGTCTTGGACATTATTAAGCGGGATCATTTTTAGGTTAATGTCGCCGTCAAAAGGCGTTGCACCGCCAGTCAGTAGTGCGTTTAGCTCTTGTGCTTTAAGCTCAATAGGGTTGTAGTTAAGCGATTTTAAATGGTTGAACAGCTTGGTAAATTTAATAATAGTTTTACCTTGCGTGTACTGCTCTAAATCAAGCTTTCCTTGGTAACAAAAGTACTGATGCGCGTAACCGGCAATTTTACCAAGCCCTGCCACGCCAATCACTACCGAGCCATGAGGCAAGTTAGCTTCGAGTAAAATGTACGACTGATCGGATGAAAAATAAAACTTTCGGGTTTCATCTAAATCGTGTCCGTCCCATTCTGTTAAGCGCAAATCGTTAATAAGCGGAAACTGCAGGGCGTTAATAACCGAGCTTTTACCTGTGTTATTGGGCGCGCAAATAGAGCTGCTTTTATCAAGCGGGATCACACATTTTGCATAGCCTGCGGTGTTAAGTAGGGCGAGTTTACTTAGTCCGTATAGATTTTTCATTCCTCGTCCTCTCCTAAATAGGTTTCTTCGTTTACTTCCATGAGTGCATCTATATAGCGGTGAATTGGCGCTTGTAGCATAAAGCCGCCTTCTACTTCACGGGCTAAACCTAAGCGTACCATGCGCAGGTAAACGTCTTTGCGCAAATCAGATCCTGAAAATATCTCAAGCTGATCAAACAAATGTTTGTTAATTTGCACCAGCGTTTGCATAAGCTCTAAATCGTTTACGTCGTCAAACAATGCGCGCATTGGATCTTTACCCGTATTGGCGTAGTGCTCAATTAAAATGTAAATAGTGAGCGCGATAGCGCGAGATATTTTGCCCATATTGGGTGTGCTTTCGTCGCTACCAAAATAATAAAAGCCACGGCTGTCGCGTTTTAAATCGTTACCTAAAGCGGTAAATAGGGCGGTGTAGTCTTCTATGTGTTGGTCAAGCTCTTGCCACATTACGTTGTCTTGCTCGCAAATGTGATAACCCGCTACTAATTTTTTATTAATGGCTTGTAGGTGGGTTAGCTCGTCTAAGTTTATGTGTGTCATGGTTTATTTACCTGCCTTTGAATCTGGCTGAGGCTCTGAATTAAATGGATATAAAGAAAAGTGCTGACCGGCAATTTTTACGCGGGCTTTTTCATCGCTTTGAATTATTTTAATATCGCTGTCGCTGACTAATTTTTGATACAAGAATAGCATTTCGTCGGCATCGAGATTTGGGTAGCTTTCGTCTAAAAATTGCAGCAAGGGCTGCGGCTTTTTGCGTTTTTTATTAAAGCGCTTAGCAAAGCTGGTTTTAACATCGTTGTAGTCAGGAATATTAGGCGTAACAAATGCAGGCACGTCTTGTTGATCGGGCAATTGATATTCTTCGTGTTCAAATTCAACCAAGCTTGCCATGTAAGCCACAATATGACGTTGCTGACCAAGCGAATATCGCTGCGCGTCGCTCACAAAATGTGGCTGCACCGCACTTAGCATGTTGTCTACGCCATTTTTGCGCACAAGCCCAAGTACTTTGGCTGCTTGGCGAGTAATTAAGTTATTACGGCGTAACTCTTCGCGCAGCGGCATAAGCATGTCGGCACTTTTACGTAAGCTTTCTCGACCCACTAAATGCATTTCGAGTATACGGGTACGTAATTGCTCCAGCATGCGTTTGTCGGTATACGCTTTACCTGAGCGCTCAATGTGCAGTATTTGCTTACTTATTTGCTCTTCAATGAGGGTAAAACATGCATGAAATTCACCGCGAATATCAACCATTTCAAGCATTGGCTCTATGTATTCGTCAAACGCTTCTATTACCGCTTTATAACGCTTTTGCAGCGATTGCACCGCATTATTAGATTTAGCTTGTTCAACAATATTTAAAATTGCGTTTTCGTTGTGTGCGTATAGCTTCATTATTTTACGCACCCGATCATCCATAATGCGGCTGTAGCGGCGTAAATCGTCAAAGTCTTCTATTTCGCCAGCGTTATCTAGGCGGTTACCTAAACGTGCAAGGTCGTCGACTAATACGCTAATTTCTTGCGCTAAACCTAAATGCTCTTCTTGCAGTAAAAACGTAGCAAAATCGGCAATAGCACGATTTATTTCAAGCTGAGAAGATTTAGCCAGTGGAATTAAAATATCTTGGTTTAACAAGCGATTTGTTTCTTTATAAATGCGTTCGTTTGACCACGTAGGCTGCTTTTGCTTAATCGCGTTTTGTACGTCTTTTAGGCTAAAGTCAGCCATTTTAAAACGTTTAAATAATAGCTCTAATACACCCCAATGTTCGGTTATGGTGTTTAGCAGCTTTTTAGCTGGGATCATAAGAGGTTACAACATCCTAGTATTTTATTATTGAGTTCTTTTAGAAGACTCATTATTACGTATTTTTAATTAACCTTGTCTGTATATAGTATTCGTTTTTAAGACCATTTAATAATAGTTTTTGCATAGAGGCAGTGCTAAAATTCGCGCCGAAAATAGGCACATGAAATGGAATGTTATTTGTGTGTTCTTTAAAACTATATCAAAGGTTGTTTAACTACCATGGTTTCCTCGATTATTCTAACCCTGATAGCGATTGCATTTTTACTGATCGTTATAGAAGATATAATCCATGTCAATAAAGCTAAAACCACGCTGTTTTTTGGTACGCTTTGCTGGATTCTTCTTTTTATATACCCTCTACACGGGCAAAGCCCCGATACGATTCAACACCTTCTAAACGAAAATATTTTAGAAATTGCCTCATTATGGCTGTTTTTAATGGCTGCAATGACCTTTGTAGCGTATTTAAATTCAAAGGGGTTTATAGAAAATATTGTGCACCGCGTTATGCCAAAAAGTATTAGCGAAAAAAAGCTCATGTTTTTGGTGGGTGGTTTTGCGTTTTTGTTTTCGTCGATTTCAGACAACGTAACAGCGACGCTTATATCGCTTGCGGTTGTTATGTCGTTAAAACTTGAACCTAAAAAGCTTATTAAATACGCCACGCTTATTGTATTTGGGGTTAACTCAGGTGGGGTATCGCTTATAACAGGTGACGTAACCACACTAATGATATTTTTAGATGGCAAAGTAACCATTGCTCATTTATTACTACTTATAGCGCCAGCACTTGCAAGCGTTATGCTGCTTGCCGCGTTACTGTCTATCGGTATGAAAGGGCGTGTTGAGTTTGCTAGTGCAGGTAAAACCCGCATTGAAAAAACCGACATAACCATTGCTGTTATATTTTTATCTACCGTAGTGAGCACACTTATGCTGAGTGTAGTTTACAGCGTACCGCCTTTATTAACCTTCTTGTTTGGCTTATCAGTGATGTTTTTAGTAGCGCAATTTTTAATGCGCAAAAAAGACATTAACAAAGACATAATCGATTTTGTTCGCGATATAGAATACGACACATTATTGTTTTTTGTAGGTGTACTTTTACTTGTAGGCGCACTTAAAGAAATTGGTATGTTGAGTAAATTTACCGACCTATACACGGTAATGGCACCTGAGTACGCAAACTACTTAATGGGCATATTATCAGCAGGGGTCGATAACGTACCGCTTACCGCTGCATTATTAAAAGCCGATATAGTAATGAGCCAACAACACTGGTTGTCGTTTACTTATGCAACGGGCGTGGGCGGTTCAATGCTTATCATTGGGTCGGCTGCGGGTATTATTGCCATGAGTAAAGTTAAAGCGCTTACCTTTATGAGCTACTTGCGTTTATCGCTGCATTTATTAATTTGTTACACGGTTGGATATGCGGGCTCTTATTACATGGGCAGTTTTATTTAACTCATAAATTATTAAATGCTTGACAGCTAGACGTCTAAACGATAACTTTCAAAGCCCCGCTACTTAGTGGGGTTTTGTTTTATTAGCCACTGGTTAATAAAGCATTCAGAAGAGGTGCGATACTTAGGTACTTAATGTTAGGCGACGAAAGCCGATGATCATTAAGGAGGGAAGTACTCGCCGAGGAAAATAATGGTACGTCGTCATTGTTTTTCGGTTTATGGGGCTGAATCCTCAAAACTGTCACCAATATAGGTGGAGAGCTTCTGGCAGTGGACTTATCTTCAAGCATTCCTTTGCCAAGTTCTTCTTGTTTTATTGCGATTTGGATATCGCGAAAGGAGACTAAATGACTACCCAATCAGCGACACAAACAGTGCCTCAAACAGAGTTAAGCGCAAAATCAGATTACATCGTTGCCAAATTTGGCGGAACAAGTGTTGCAAACTTTGAAGCGATGAGTCGCTGTAGCGAAATTATTGTTGCAGATAAAAGCGTACGTATTGTTGCCGTGAGCGCCAGTGCCGGCGTAACTAACCACTTAGTTGCACTGTGTAAATCAAGCATTACTCCTAGTGAGCGCCAAGAGCACATAAACGGCGTGCTTGCTATTCAACAAACTATTTTAGATGAGTTATCGCTAGATGCCGATTTAGCGGTTGGCTTTAACGAAACCCTAAAAGCATTTCAAACATTGGCTCAAGAGTCACTAATAACCGATAAACAACACGACGAGCTACTTAGCTTTGGTGAGCGTTTGTCGTCGTATTTATTTGCTCAGGTGCTGCGTTTACAAGGTTTAAATGCCGATCGCTTTGATGTGCGCAAGGTGCTTAAAACCGACAGCCAATTTGGTAAAGCAACGCCTAATGTTGCAGCCACAGCGCAAGCCGCTAAAGAACATTTAATCCCGTTATTAGACGCTCAAGTAATTGTGACTCAGGGCTTTATTGGCAGTGACGAATACGGTCAAACCACAACGCTAGGACGTGGTGGTTCAGACTACAGCGCTGCATTATTAGCTGAAGCAATTAACGCTAAAAGTGTGCATATTTGGACCGACGTAGTGGGTATTTTTAGCACCGACCCGCGTTTGTGCTCAAAAGCGACGCCTATTGCACGTTTAAGTTTTGACGAAGCCGCTGAAATGGCAACCTTTGGCGCAAAAGTATTACACCCAGCAACTATTTTACCAGCAAGCCGTAGCCACATTAACGTGTTTGTAGGTTCTAGCCGCGAGCCAGAGCGTGGCGGTACATGGATTGAGCGCGAAAAATCGCAGCAACCAGGTATACGCGCAGTAACACAACGTAAAAACCAAATATTGCTTACGCTTAAAAGCCCAGAAATGCTACTAGCAAGCGGCTTTTTAGCACGCGTATTTACACTATTAAGTGAATACAATATATCGGTAGATTTGGTAACTACATCAGAAATTAGCGTAGCTATAACCCTTGATAACGCGCAAAACGCATCGCGCCCAGAGCTCGATCAAGAATGCCTAGATAAGCTTGCAGAGTTTTGCCATGTTTCGGTAGAAAACAACCTAACATTGGTGGCACTTATTGGCTCTGAGATTCAATTACGCCAACACGAAATGAACTTAATGAGTGTACTAAAAGACTTTAACATTCGATTAATTTGCCACGGTGCTAGTAAGCACAACCTGTGCTTTTTAGTAGAGCAAACTGAGTCAGATAACGTAGTACAGTCTATTCATAGCCGTTTATTAGAAAATGATTTTGCTGCGTAAGTAACTGTTATTAAGGGGAATCACCTAGTAAAGTCACTTAATAAAGTTACTTAACAAAATTACTTAACAAAATCAGTTAATAAAAAGCATCGCCAGTCGATGCTTTTTTTATGCACCACACTCACATCAAAACAAATATTGCTGTCACTGCTATCAGCTACAGTAACGCTATTACTGCAAGCACTCAGCTTTGCACTATGTAATTCGTCAAACACATTGGGGCTAAGTAGTTGTGCAATAGGGCGGCTGGTGGCTTTAGCAAGTGACTCTTTTAATGTCCAAATTCTAAAAAACGTATCTGCTTGGGCTTGGGTATTAGTAGGCTCAGTGATAAGTGTAATTTCATCATTATGATAAAAATGCTTAGCGAGCTTTTCAAACGGGCGCTTTAGGCTTACTTTTTCAATATCAAAACCAAACTCACTTTTATCAAAATTTAGCGCGACCCCAACTAAACCATGCGAGTGCGAAATACAGGTATTTATAACATCACCACTCACATGTATTTGCAGCTTTGAGCTTGCCTCGTCAAATTCGGTACTCATTTTATTAAGCGCCACGTGCGCATGTTGCGGCTGCGCTACTTTAATAAGGTGTTTTAACAATAACCGCGTCGCTAAATACTCTTGCTTAGCTGGCGGGCTTTTACGGCGGTTTATAATAGTTAATTCAAATGGGCTTAAGCAATCGGGCAAATTAAAGTCACTAAGCTCAAGTGTTTTAGCATTAAATAATAAAATACTGTTACTCGCTAAAGACAAATTTGCCAATTGAGTTGAAGTAATACTCAAGGCGTTTTTAAAATAGTGTTCAGTCATAAAAGCCCTAAAGCAAAAGAAGTCGCTGATATTGTGAGCGGTTAACGCCACTAATAAAGGCTGGGTACAATTTTATTACTCAGCTGGCATGAAATATGGTTTAATTCACAATAATCAAAATAATAACAGATTTGTAGATGTATGGCACAAGTGCGTGATGGGTTTCAAAGCCGGCTTGGTTTTGTTTTAGCCGCTGCTGGCGCAGCAGTGGGTTTAGGTAATATTTGGGGTTTTCCTACGCAAGCGGCCAACCATGGTGGCGGTGCATTTTTACTGGTTTACTTTATTGTTATATTTTTACTTGCGCTTCCTGCGCTGTATACCGAACTTTATTTAGGTCACAAAGCACAAGCTAATCCTGTAAAAGCATTGGGCGATGCATGGCAAAACACTAACCGTAAAGTAGGTGCTGCAGCTGGTTACATAGGCCTTGCGGGCGCAGTTGTTATGCTAAGTTTTTATTCAATAGTGGCAGGGTGGATGCTTTCGTACGCTATTGAACCCATAACAACTTTTTTAGGTTTCACAGGCGCAAGCGAGTTTTTACATAGCGACTCAGTGCTGCGTAATTTTGTATTTACGCCGCTTATGCTTATTTTAACAGCCAGTATTATTTTAAAAGGGGTTAAGTCGGGAATCGAAACCTGGTCGCGCCGTTTAATGCCACTGTTACTTGTGCTGCTAGTTGGTTTAATTGCCTACATTGCAACACTCGATGGCGCAAGCGAAGGCTTTGCCGCGTATTTAATTCCTGATTTTAGCCAAATACTCGACCCTAATTTAATTATTGCCGCAATGGGGCAAGCGTTCTTTTCGCTCTCACTAGGTGTGGGTTGTATGATGATTTACGGCTCGTATTTACAACCAGATGCTAATTTACCAAAGCTCACAGCAGGTGTTGCACTACTTGATACTGGCGTTGCTTTTTTAGCGGGGTTACTTATTATTCCTGCTATTTATGTGGCGCAGCACAACGGTGTTGAAGTATTTAGTGGTGGTAAATTGATTGGCGAAGGGCAGCTAATTTTTGCTATTTTACCTGAGCTATTTAGCACCATGGGCGAAATTGGTTTATTAGTTGGTTTATTATTTTTTGTATTAATGTCTATCGCATCGGTTACGTCAACTATATCGACGACTGAAATTCCGGTAGCGTTTTTAGTCGAAAACCATAACGTTAGTCGCAGCAAAGCAACGTGGGCAGTAAGCGCCGTTGTACTTGTGTGTGCAAGCGCAATTATACTAAATTTTGATTGGTTATTTGGTTTGGTAATTATGCTATTTACTCAATACCAATTACCGCTTATGGGTTTATTTTACTTTATTACAGTAGGGTGGATGTGGCAGCGCGGTAATAAATTACACCAAGCAACAACAGGCGTACATTACTGGTTTGCTCAGTATATTCGTTTTGTTTGCCCAATATTAATGACCTTAGTATTTGCAAACGTCGCGTTTGGCTAAGCTCTACTTAAAGTAAATTTTTAAACAAAAAAGCGAATAGGGCTCACCTTATTCGCTTTTTTTGTACCGGTTATTTAGGTAAAGCCTAGATTTTTATAAAACCTCGTTAGTCAGAGGCCTACCTTCACTTACTTCAAGTGCATTTTGTATTGTTGTGTTTGCTATCTCGGTGAGTGCCTCTTGGGTAAAAAAGCCCTGATGCCCCGTTACTAAAACATTTTTAAAGCTCACTAAGCGCGAGAATATATCGTCTTGGTTTATTTCGTCACTGTGGTTTTTAAAAAATAGCTCCGACTCTTGCTCGTAAACGTCGAGCCCCAAGTAGCCTAATTTTTTAGTTTTAAGTGCGTTTATACACGCTTTGCTGTTAAGTAGTGCACCGCGAGAGGTGTTAATAAGCATAACGCCGGTTTTCATTTTACTAAATGCCTCATCATCTATTAAATGATGAGTTTGTTCCGTTAGAGGGCAATGCAAAGAAATCACATCGCTTTGGCTAAGCAAGGTGTCTATATCGGTAATTGTATAATTGCCAGGTTGTGCGTAGGGGTCGCACACTAATACTTTAGCGCCAAAGCCATTTAAAATGTTGCACAGCGCAAGGCCAATTTTACCGCAACCTACAATACCCACGGTTTTATTGTGCAAGTTAAAACCAAGCAATCCGTTTAAATCAAAATTGTCTTCGCGTACGCGGTTATACGCTTTATGCGTTTTACGGCTAAGCGTTAGCATAAGTGCAATACAATGCTCGGCTACGGCCTCAGGGCTGTAAGCAGGAACACGTAATACTTTAATTTTATGTGCTTTTGCTGCAGGTAAATCAACATTATTAAATCCTGCACAACGTAGCAAAATAGTATTTATGCCTTGGCTTGCCAATTGTTCAATAACAGTGGCGTTTACAGTGTCGTTAACAAATACGCATATGGCATCAAACCCGTTTGCTAAAATAGCCGTTTGTTCGCTCAGGGCTTGTTCAAAATACGTTATTTTTATATCGCGGTGACCGCGTGTACTTTGTTCAAAAAAAGGCAGTTCGTACTTTTGAGTACTAAAAAAAGCAATGTTCATGGTAATAGCCTCGACGCTTAAGGAGTATTATTTATTACTAATACAATAAACTACTTTATAAACCTGTGCTTTAGTAACACGCATTTTATTGATTTAAATTAAGCCCTAATTTATGCCTTAGCCGACGTAAACAAAGGTATTTTTGACGATACTTTTTTACCACCTCTAGCAGCGCTTAACTTTGCGGCTTGCAGTAGGTTGCTTTCTATTACTTGTTTAAGTGTTTCGGGCTTAGTACGTGGTGCATAGCGTGCAACAAGTTGCCCTTGTGAGTTAATTAAAAACTTAGTGAAATTCCACTTAATTGCACGATTTTGCGAAATACCCCGCGTATGCGACTTTAAATAATTAAACAACGGATGTGTTTCTGGCCCGTTTACCATTACCTTACCAAATACCTCAAATGAGACATTAAATTGATCTTGGTAAAA
Organism: Pseudoalteromonas sp. APC 3358; assembly: GCF_030408075.1. Lineage (NCBI taxonomy): Bacteria > Pseudomonadati > Pseudomonadota > Gammaproteobacteria > Alteromonadales > Pseudoalteromonadaceae > Pseudoalteromonas > Pseudoalteromonas sp. APC 3358. Next base: position 199,043 of record NZ_JASDCE010000004.1, on the reverse strand, counting down.
GTCTTTAATGGCTAAATTATCAAGCGGCTCATTTTGGCCAAACTGGTTACACGGAAACGCAAGTACAGTAAAACCATTGCTTTTGTATTGCTGATAGAGCTTTTCGAGCGCATTTAATTGCACCGAAAAATTACACTTACTCGCTGTATTAACAATAAGGACGGTTTTGCCCTGTAACTGGCTAAGAGAAAAATTTTCGCTGTTAAAAAGTGGTGCATTAAATTGATAAATACTGTCCATAGGTTACCTACTTACCTTTCCCGCTAAGGAAATTTTATAAAGACTTTCATTCGCTTTTTTATCGACCGGTTGACATAATCGAGGTCTAGTTTCTAAGTTATCAGTTTAATAGGTCATTTTTATGTCAATGAAAGTCGCATTTATAGGTTTAGGCGTAATGGGTTACCCAATGGCGGGGCATTTAGCAAAAGCAGGGCACAGCGTATGCGTTTATAACCGCACTCAAGCTAAAGCACAAGCGTGGACTGCAGAACATTCAGGAAGCTTTGCACCAACCCCGCGCGAAGCTGCCAACAATGCCGACATCGTATTTATGTGTGTTGGTAACGATGACGACTTACGCTCAGTAGTGTATGGCGACGACGGCGTATTAGCGGGCATGCTGCCGCACACTGTTTTGGTTGATCACACCACAACCTCAGCTGAAGTAGCACGCGAAGTGGCTGCAAAAGCGGCTCTGCAAAATATCGACTTTATAGATGCACCTGTATCAGGCGGACAAGCTGGCGCCGAAAACGGCGTATTAACGGTTATGGCGGGTGGCAGTGAAGCCGTATTTGCTAAAGTGCAGCCAGTTATGGCAGCATTTAGTCGTTTTAGCCAATTGTTAGGCGGTGTTGGCTCGGGACAGCTTTGTAAAATGGTTAATCAAATTTGTATTGCTGGTGTAGTGCAAGGTTTAGCCGAAGGCTTACATTTTGCCAAACAAGCAGGGCTTGATGGTGAAAAAGTAATAGAAACCATTTCTAAAGGCGCAGCCGGTTCGTGGCAAATGGAAAACCGCTACAAAACAATGTGGGCAGGGGAATATGAGTTTGGTTTTGCCGTAGATTGGATGCGTAAAGATTTAGGCATTGCACTCGATGAAGCTAAAAACAACGGCGCTACTTTACCAATGACCGCAACGGTCGATCAATATTACGCCGACGTACAAGCACTTGGTGGCGGCAGATACGACACCTCAAGCTTACTAGCACGCATTGAAGCGCTGCATAAAAAGTAACGTTTACGTTGAGTATGTCGATGTAGACGCGAAGCTTGCTGGCGTGACGGGCAAAGCCCGTAAAGTAATTTATTCACAAAGAGGTTATGAGGCGCTGCGCTTTTAGAGGAAGTGATTAATTTAAAGCTTTTATTGGCTTATGTCTTCGCATTTACTCCTCATTCGCTTCTCTTTGTGAATAGAGTTTTATTTAAGTAATTAAAAGCTGTGCTTTACACGTGAGCAAGCTCGACTCTTACCGCCAAAGTATAGCGGTGTGTTTAACTTGTAGACGCGAAGCTTGCTTGCGTGACGGGCAAAGCCCGTAAAGTAATTTATTCACAAAGAGGTTATGAGGCGCTGCGCTTTTAGAGGAAGTTATAGATCTAAAAAATTATTGTTTTTATGACTCCTCATTCGCTTCTCTTTGTGAAATAGATTTTTCTTTTTTTGAAGTGGTACAGATATTTATAAACAAAAAACGCGACACTTTATTGCTAAAGTGTCGCGTTTTTAATGCGTTATATAAACAAAATTAGAGCAAATTACATGCTTTGTGCGTAGTTATATAGCGCCTTTAAAATTGTAAGATTTTTTTCGCTGTCGTCATGTTCATGCGCTAGGTTTTCAAGGGTGATCATAAAATCTTGCGCGTTAATCGATGGTTGATCTTCCCCGTGCATTAACTTGTTTTGGCAATACTGGCGCCATTGGTCAAGCTCTTGCTGGTTTAGCGTTTCAGGCCAGTTACGGGCGCGGTACCTAAACAATAACGTATTAAACTTTTTATCTTCAAAGTCTAACTTCAACCCTGCTAATTCATCTGGTTTTGCATCACGAATAATTGCAAACTTAGCTTTATCGGCATGGCTTGTAAACCCATCGTAAAGTAAGTAGTCAACGTTAGTGGTTGCGCTGTAATCGCCTTGCTCGTTAAACACTTCGGTTACTTTATCGCGAAGGTCGGTATTGGCTTTTAAAACAGCTAAGTTAGCTAAACACTGCTCGCGGTCAATTCCAAGGCGGGCGGCGTTTTCAGGTAATAACGTTTTAGCTGGGGCTAAAATAGGGCACTTGTTTAAATGCACCAGTTTTAATCCAACAGGTAAATCGTCCTCGGCTAAATCTACACGTTTGGTGTATAAACGTTTGCGTAATTCTTCTACGTTTAAATCAATGAGTACTTGCGGGTTTTGAGTTAAATCAAAACAAATAACCGCGTTTTTATTTACTGGATGAAAGCTCATTGGTGCAACCCAGCTTGTACAGCCTTGTGTTGCAGGTATGCGCGACGTGGTATGCACCAGCGGCGTCATGTTAAATACATCAACCAATTCAGCAAGGGCTTTTTTATTACGCAGCCCAAAAAAGAAGTTATATAGCTTTGGCTGTTTTTCTTTTATTAGTTTAGCTAGTGCAATAGTGGCGGTTACATCGCTTAGTGCATCATGCGCTGCAGCGTGTTCAATACCATTGGCTACCGTTAAATGCTCTAGCTTAAAGCTTGGGCTGCCGTCTTCTTTTAACGGCCATTCAATGCCTTCAGGGCGCAGCGCGTAACAAGCACGCACTAAATCAATAATATCCCAGCGGCTATTATTATTTTTATATTCGCGCTCGTATGGGTCGTAAAAGTTACGGTAAAAACTATAACGGCTTACTTCGTCATCAAACCGAATACTGTTATAACCTGCAACACAGGTGTTTGGCACACTAAATTCGGCATGAATCTTTGCTATAAACTCAGCCTCAACCAAGCCTTTTTTCATCGCTACTTGTGGCGTAATACCCGTAATTAAACACGCCTCAGGGTGAGGCAAGTAATCCGCTTGCGGCTTACAATATTCAATAAGTGGCTCGCCAATAATATTTAAATCAAGATCGGTACGAATACCCGCAAACTGGCTCGGCTTATCCTTTTGAGGGCTCGCCCCCCAAGTCTCGTAGTCGTGCCAATAGATTGTTGCTTGATTTTGCTCTTGATATGCCATGCTGAAAACCCTGAGTAGTTAACTTAAAAGCGCCTAAATACGCGCCAAGTTACTAAAATAATGAATTATTTAGATTATGGCATATGGGCGAGGGAGTTTATAGGTTTGGGTGAGAAATGTGTCAGCTTATGGGTAAGTAGTAAGTAATTATTTAGCCTAATAGTTTCTTTTTACTTGTTCTGATATATTCAAAATATGAAAACTAGGGACAGCAGAGATATGCCCAATAAATCAAATACCAAAGAAGATCTACCTAAAATTAAAAACGACCTTTTACCTTTAGTAAGAGATTTACTGCAATTAAGTGATTCAGTAAAAGTCTTTGATTATGGGCACCATCGTTCTCCTAACGATAAAGGCGGTGCCTTTTCAGTTAATGATAAAGGGGAACTTACTAGTTTAGTATTAAAACCCATAGAAGAGAGCAATGTAGACTGGAAGCTTATCTTAAAATGCAAATATCTACAGGCATTACATTTAGAGGGTTTTAATTTAGGTCATGTACCAGAAGAAGTTTTAACCATTACCGAGTTAACTAACTTAAGACTTATTAATCTACAAATAAAAGAAATACCAGAAAATATTTGCAATTTAACGTCATTAGAATCTTTAGATGTTTCTAATAATGAAATATTTGAATTACCAAATCTAATAAATCTAAAAAATTTGAAAGGTTTAACTTTAGGAAAAAACAAATTTTCTATTTTCCCTAAAGTAATTTTCAATTTGGTAAACTTAAGACAATTAAATTTAAATACTAATTGTATTGAATTAATCCCTTCGGATATAGCTTATCTGAAAAATCTGACTGTATTGGATGTAAGCTTTAATCGCTTATCAGCATTACCTACTGAAGTTTTTGAATTAAAAAAATTAATTATTTTAGAGGCTAATCATAACAGTATAAATTTTATACCCGAAGTAACGAAAAGTAATGCGATGTTAGAATTTTTAAATTTTTCAAATAATAGGATTGAAAAGTTACCAGACAGTTTATTAAAATTAGAAAGTCTGTTTATGTTTGATATTGAAGATAACTCATTGCCTATCCCAGATCTTTCTTTTCACGACCTTGAACCTAGTGAAAAAATACAAACATTATTAGCTATCCAAAACAGTAAATCATCCCCGTTGAAACAGGCAAAGGTTTTAGTTGTTGGTGATGAGAGGGTGGGTAAAACATCTATTATAAATAGGATGCTTGGTAACCAACATAATGAGAATCAAACTTCTACACAGGGTATTGATATATCAAGTTTAGATTTTAACGAATACAAAGCTCATATTTGGGATTTTGCAGGGCAAGAGCTTACCCATCAAACACATCAGTTTTTTTTGACCGAACGCAGCCTATACATTTATGTGATAGATGCTCAAAAAGAAGATAACCAAGCCAGAGATTTACACTGGTTTAATACAATTAAAAGCTACAGTGAAAACTCCCCGATAATTGTAGTAGTGAATCATTGCGACCAAAATTTAAACTATCAGTTTGATCTTCAAAGGTATCAAAATACTTTTCAAGTGGTAGATGTAATTTATACAAGTGCGTGTAATTTAAATTCTCTGTCCGAGGACGTTAAACACAAAATAGGCGATTCAATAGATAAGTTAAATCAGTCTATTTCAAGACAGATACCAAAACTACCTGGTATTGAGAGGCAGATACCTGAAAGTTGGCACATTGTAAAAAGTGCAATGGAAACATTTAAAGAAACACATAACGTTATTGAAAAAAACATTTATGAGAATGAGTGTCAAAAAGCAGGTGTATTGGGTTCTCCTCTACAAACGGCGTTACTTAAGATTTTGAATAGCATTGGAACTGTTATTGCGTATCCTAATGATTTTAGACTGAAACTTACACAAATATTAAAGCCTGAATGGGTGACAAACGCAGTTTATAAAATAGTCAGAAGCCCCGCCAAAAATCCCGGGCTATATACCGAGGAAGCCATAAGTGAAATTTTAAAAGAAGGTTATTCACATCCCCAGCAGCAATGGCTTATTGATTTATTAATTAAGTTCGAATTAGGCTTTCGTTTATCATCAAGCTCTGACTTGTTAATACCAATGAGACTTCCTTCTGTAATGCCTGAATTTGACAAAATGCGTTATAAACAAGGATTAAATATAAGGTTTAATTACCATAGGGTTGGTTTATTAAAATCAAATGTATTACCTCAACTTATAGTCCGAATGCATTCATATGTTGACGAGAACACAACTAAGTATTGGAGGCATGGACTATTTTTGGCCCACGGTGAATGCCAAGGTGTAATTATTTCGGATGAACCCAATCAATGTATCGATGTTTATTTATCAACAAGAGATGAAGATGCGAGAGCATTATTGCAATGGCTGCGATCAAATTTAAAAAAGATAGAACATTCACAAATACAAGCAAATGAGAATAATGCACTCCCTTACAAAGAAGAGATAACGATCTATGGTAATAACTTTATAACGCCTATAGGTTATGTGGCTTACGAAAAAGTTGAACGTGCTCATAAAAAAGGAAAAAAGACTATTGAAGTTGAAGTCAATTATCCTGAAACTGGGGAGGTTGATGATATTGATGTTGAAGTAGCTCAACTACTTGGGTTATATAAAACACCTGAGCTTTCTTACAGTATCCAGAGCTTAAGTCATGTCATTATAAACGTTCTTCTTAGACTTACTGACTTTAGATCTAAAATAATGAATGAAAAAGAAGACGATATAAATGATAGGTTGAGAGAATCTCTTATTTCGAGTGGTTATTCTATAAAAGATCAGTCAAGGGGTGGTTTCAGTGGTAGTGGAGTGGGTGTGGGTGAACGTGATTTAGTCATGATGAATCAATTTGGTCAACAAGCTACACTTATAGAAGCCATGTGCTTGAACAGTGTAGTAAAAAAGACAATTAAAACTCACTATGACAAGCTTATAAATAACTATAATACACAAGGTAACCCATTCGACTTTTTAATCACCTATGCAAAAGTTAATAATTTCGATAGTTTTTGGGACAAATATCAGAAAAATTTTGATGGCTTTAGAGATCTAACTCGTATGTACACAGATAAGTCAGTACTTAAAGTGGGGCACAATTATGTTGATATGGATGGAAGTACGGAAGGTAGAATAATAGTCCATATTGTAATCAACTTTGGTGTTAAACCATAGACGTTATGATTGTATTGCGTAAAGCGAGCAACAGCTTTATGCAATGCATTAGACTAAAGTCTATAGGTTAGATTTATTCACTTATTAGGTTTGTTTTAATCGTTTGTCGGTTTTGTGTTAATTCTCTAAAGTTCAGTTGTCGGCAACAAGCACGGCTTAACCAACAGGACTACGACCATGAAACTTACTCTTATCAAAACTATCGCTCTTAGCTCACTACTTACATGTTCAGCTGCTGCAATGGCTGAGCAAAGTGATTACAAATTAATGGTTATTGAAACTGCAACAGCGCCACAGCCACTTGAGCAATCATTTAATAGCTGCGCACTGAATGTTAAGTCAAAAAATTACGCTGAGGCTGAAGCAATTTGTACTAAAGCAATTGCGCTTTTAAAAGATGCAGATGGCCCTAAATTTAAAGTACGCCAACTTACATCGTTTGCATTAAGCAACCGTGGTGTTGCACGTTTAAAAGCGAACAACGACACTGCTGGCCTTGCTGATTTATACGAAGCAAACCAAATGTCTACAAGTACAATGGTATCGCACAACTTAACTCGCGCTAAAGAAGAGCTTTCTTTATAAGCACTTTATAAACGCTTTTATAAAGTGCTTACCAAAAGCATGTTATAAAATAGCGAGAGTAAAAAAAACCATGTTAGGTTAATTCCTAACATGGTTTTTTTTTGTTTTATTTAACGCGTGAGTTAATACTTTAAATACGTTAACAGAGTAGGGTGTGTATTTATAATTAATATTTTGGGTATGCTTGTTTAGGCTACACGAATATAATGCGAGATAACCGTATAAAAATAATAACCCTTCTGCTTTGCTTATTTTGAGCAAGGTATCATTAAATAAATATTGAGATTTAAACCATGGCACCAGGAACCAGCCTAAGCGTACTTGAAATAAGTGCGATATTTTTATCAATTACCGCGTTACTCACCTATGTAAACCATCGCTTTATTGGCTTGCCAACAACCATTGGCGTTATGGTTATTTCGATGCTTTTATCTATCGGCGCTATATTTTTGGGCTTTTTAGGGTTTGATGATCTTATAGATTACGAAGTGAGCTTGCTCGATCAGTTAGATTTTACTGAAGTTTTGCTCGATGGCATGCTCTCTATGCTGCTGTTTGCTGGGGCGCTACATGTAAATGTTAGCGATTTAAGGCGCTATAAATTGCCAATAGGTATTTTGGCCTGTGTTGGTACGTTGTTATCTACGGTTATTATTGCCGGTGCGCTTTATTTAGTACTTCCTTTGCTTGGTTTTGATTTAGCGTTTATTTGGTGTTTACTGTTTGGCGCATTAATTTCGCCAACCGATCCTATTGCGGTAATGGGTATTTTACAATCTGCGGGTGCGCCTAAAAGTATTGAAACCGTGATTGCGGGTGAATCGTTGTTTAACGATGGTATAGGCGTGGTTATTTTTGTGCTTTTATTGGGTGTTTTATCAAGTGGTGATATTCCTACAACTTATTATGTAGCACACACGCTGGCGGTTGAAGCCGGTGGCGGTATTGTTTTTGGTTTGGTATTAGGTGGTATTTTATATTACTTACTTAAAAGTATTGATAGTTACCAAGAAGAAGTACTCCTTACTTTAGCGGGCGTTATTGGTGGTTATGCACTGGCTAGCCATTGGCATTTGTCGGGCCCACTTGCAATGGTAATGATGGGGCTAATGGTGGGCAATCATGGTCGTAGTATGGCTATGAGCGACAAAACACGCCATTACGTTGATTTATTTTGGGAGCTGATTGACGAAATTTTAAATGCCATTTTATTTGTACTCATAGGGCTTGAAGTCGTCATGATTGCATTTTCGAGTAATTTATTTATTGCTGGTGGCTTAACTATTTTAATAGCGTTACTCGCACGTTTAATTGTTGTGGGTATAACAACCACTACATTTAATAAGCAATTAGAGTTGCCATCTGGTGCGTGGAAAGTTTTAACCTGGGGTGGCTTGCGTGGTGGTATTTCGGTTGCACTGGTATTGCAACTACCTGATGGGAACGAGCGCGATATTTTATTAGCTCTCACTTATGCGGTTGTAGTGTTTTCTATTTTAATTCAGGGTTTGAGTATTGGTAAAGTAGCCAAAACTATCCGTTAAATATAATTTTTTAAAAAGCGTGTGAAATAGCTGTATTTCACACGCTTTTTATTTTTCTTATAAAACAAAAGGGAGTTAAAACGTAAAACTGAGCTGCACACCGCTGTAAATATGTTCTTGTGCTTCCCAGTAGTCGCCATCTATTTGGCGTGCTCGAGTAAATACTTCTATTTTAAATGGCTTAAAGTGATAACCCGCACCTATACCTGCGTAGCCGTCTATGTCGTTGTTCGATTTTTCTATTTGGTAGGTGTTATCGCCTCTATCGTTTTTAAAGGCGAGTTCGAACAGATCTAAGCCAAGCTCGGCGTATATAAAAAAGTCATTAAAATAACCAAGCTTCATGCCATTGTCCCACGTTATAAATTCTTCTTGCTCGCCTTGTTTATTATTGATTACTGCCGCGCCAATTGCGCTTGTAATAACAACACCAAAGTTACTGTAATTTTGTTTGACCATCATTTCTACACCCGCAGATGTAATGCTGCTATCGCCATTAAATTCTGATTTTATAAACATACTGGTGTTAGGCATGTCATTACCGAGCAAAAGCCTTGCGTTAGCATTTTGGCTAAATGATAAAAGCGTGCTTAATAAAACAAAAAGAGGAAGTGTGTGTTTCAAAAAAGTTAATCCATTAATGATGAAAAGTTACCAGAGGCGTAATTATAAATACATAACTTAGTATTGCATGTAATTAAATGTATAAATTTGTTTGATTGTTACTCAGCTATGCCAAAGCAAGGTGCTTAAAATAAAACCGACTAAATAAAAGCATAAATAATTATATGTATTTTAAAATGCAAAGTAGCGATTTTAGGCACGTAATATGGTGTGTAAGTTGTTTAAATATATAGAAAAAACTCAAGCGTATTAGACTAAGGTCTATAGGTTAATTTTTCTCACTTATTAGGTTTGTTTTAATCGTTTGTCGGGGTTGTGGTAATTCACTAAAGTTCAGTTGTCGGCAACAAGCACGGCTTAACTAATCAGGAATATGACCATGAAACTTACACTTATCAAAACTATCGCTCTTAGCTCACTATTAACATGTTCAGCTGCTGCAATGGCTGATGAAAGTGATTACAAATTAATGGTTATTGAAACTGCAACAGCGCCACAGCCACTTGAGCAATCATTTAATAGCTGCGCACTAAATGTTAAGTCAAAAAATTATGCGCAAGCCGAAGCAATTTGTACTAAAGCAATCGCACTTTTAAAAGACGCAGATGGCCCTAAATTTAAAGTACGCCAACTTACGTCATTCGCATTAAGCAACCGTGGTGTTGCACGTTTAAAAGCGCATAACGATACAGCTGCACTTGCTGATTTATATGAAGCATCAAAATTGTCTAACAGCTCAATGGTATCGCACAACTTAACTCGCGCTAAAGAAGAGTTATCGTTATAAAAAACCTTTATAACGCGTTTTATAAAGCGCTTACTAAAGCATGATATAAAATAGCGAGAGTAAAAAGCCGATGTTGGGTTAAACCCTAACATCGGCTTTTTCGTGTTTATAGCATTGATAAAATGCATTACATACATCATCACAATATAAAAGTAACACTCCTCATATAACGCCCAGCATCCCTTGTGTTTTAAATCTGTGCACTTATAGCCTCGCTTAGAATTAATTGATGATTAATTCTCATGGTGACCTATCAAAAAAGTAGTTTGTTTGTTGCTGAAATGTTAAGCAGAATTTGAGAGCTAATTTTAATAAATAATAAATGTGGTTAATAATTATTAGTCATATTTAATATACCGAAAAACATCTGTTTTTATTAGCATTATTGCTTTTACGCGGTTGGTTTTAACGTGTGATTAGGCTTACTTTTTAATGGAATTATTGTTTTTTTTGTAATTGTATTATTGCCTGTTTACGTGAATACAAAGCTAAAAGTAATAAAAAAACGAGTAATGCTACACATAATAAAACATCAACACGGCACACAAGGACACACAATGAGAGCTTTTAAACTATCGGCTTTAGCCGTTGCTATGGGGGTTGTTACCTGTAGTGCTAATGCAAGCGATGATCTAGACACAGTTAAACAGCAATTAAGCGAATTACAGCAACAGGTTGAAAATTTACAGCTTAAGCTTGCAAACGCCAATAAAAATGAAATAAATGCCATAAAACGCAATACTGAAAAACTATCAAATAGTGGCGAAGCGCAAGATGTTGTAGCTGAGCAAAAAGCAGGAGGAATAAAAGTAGGTGGGGCTGTTCGTACTAACTACAGTTATACGTCGTACGAGGATGGCAGTAAAAACAGAGGTGGGGATTTTGATTTTGATATTTTTAGGATAAATTTTACAGGCGATGTAGGTGGTGTAAAACTAAATGCCGAGATCCGTTTTTTTGATTATATGACCGCAGTTAAATATGCTTATGCAGCATATGATTTTGCTGACATTTGGCAAGTACAAGCCGGTATTACAAAGGTACCATTTGGTAATTGGCCTTATAATTCGCACAGCTATTTTTTTAGTACTAATTACTACATTGGGCTCGAGGATGACCACGATTTAGGGGTGATATTTAAACGTAAAATAGCAGATAACTGGCAGCTTGATTTAGGCTTTTTTAAAAATGATGAGCTAGGTGGCATAGATGGCTATGTTGATAACCGTAGTGATCGTTATTCATATGATGTAGTGGGTTTTAGGGGCGCACAGGAGGGGACATACGCAGAGCTTGATAATCCACTTGCTGAATATAATACATTTTCCGCGCGTTATGGCTATCATATTGAACACGATAAAGGGAAGACTGAGGTTGGCTTTTCTGCTTTAAGTGGTGGATTACATGATGGTGTAGACAGAGCGGGTGATTATTATGCGTGGGCAGTGCATGTGAATAGTAATTTAGGGCCGTGGAATTTACAGTTTCAACATGGCGAATACAATTACGATATAGAAAACGCAAACACCATGGCTGTAGGTGCGTACTCGTTTTATGACAGTATTGCTGCTGAGGCCACTACAACCAATGCAAATATTGCTTACAACTTACCTGTAAAATGGGGGCCTGTAACCGCTTTGCAGTTTTATAATGATTACGGAGTAATTTACGATAAATCTGATAGCAGTGCAGATACTTGGATGAACGTAACAGGGTTTTCAGTTGCTGCCGGTGGATTGTTCACCTATTTTGACTTAGTACACGCTAAAAACCAGCCGTTTGTTGGTGGCTCAATTGCTGGTGACAGCGATGAAACTGAGCGCCGTTTTAATATTAATATTGGTTATTATTTTTAAAAAAGAAGAGCATAAGCTTTGCTTGAAATAAGTTTATGCTCTTATATTACTTTTTATAATCGGTTACAGTGAATTAGTCTATTTGAGATGATAGGTTGCTGGCAATCGACTTGGTAGAAAAACTCAAGCGAACAATGAGTTGACCACAACAATTACCTGCAAATTACTCACCTTAATTTATACCTTATAAACGTGTATGTATTCTCAAATTGGTTGGTCAGTCGTTTCTATTGAGTAGAGACAAAGTAGGAAGCTATATGAAAATTAATCCGTTACCGCCGTTAAATAGTTTAGTGGCATTTGAAGCGTCTGCACGACATTCAAGCTTCACTATTGCTGCAAAAGAGTTAAATGTGACGCAAGGGGCAATTAGCCGTCAAATTCGACAATTAGAAGAGTACTTAGGTAAGGCTATTTTTATTAGAGCAAGCCGAAGTATTCATTTAACACCAACGGGGCTTCAATATTATCAGGCAATCAGCCGCTCTTTAGTTGATATTGCAGATATAACTGGGCAAGTTAAAAAATGGCAAGGTGATAAAAAAATAACTGTAGCAACAACAAATGCCATGGCTTCGTTATGGTTGTTACCTAAAGTCGCCGAGTTTCAAAATTTACACGATGATATTGATTTGCGTATTTTAGCCTCCGATAACGAGATTGATTTAAACCGCTTGGAGTGTGATCTCGCTTTATTTTACTGCAGAACCCAACCTGCCAATATGAATATAACAACGTTGTTTTGCGAAGAAGTTTTTCCGGTGTGTAGCCCTTCTTATTTAGAAAAAATAGGCAGTCCAACTAAACCGGAAGATATTTTTACTAAAACAATTTTACACCTAGATGAAACACAAATGGGCTGGGTTAACTGGGAAGAGTGGTTTGCGGGTGTTGGGCTTGAGCAACTTGAGCCAAGAAACCGTATAAATATTAATAACTACCCAATGCTTTTACAAGCTTCAATTAACGGTCAAGGCATTGCATTAGCGTGGGGGTCACTAGTTGATGAATACTTACAAAGTGGAGTATTGATCCGGCCAACAGAACATGTACTTACTACAGGTTCTAAGTTTTCTATGATAGAACCTAATAATCGTGGTCGTATGCCAACAAGCGTTAAGCACTTTAGAGAATGGTTGTTACAACAAATTCCAGATGAGGTAGGTGAACGAGGACTCGTTTAATTACCCTCTGTTGCAAGGTTAGAATTTGGCGTTTAGATTCTGATATTTAATAGTATGAATGCGCTGCCTTAGAAGCAAACCTAAGAGCAGCGCGTATTTTTTGATCATTTAGCAGATTAGTTGATTGTATTAGTATGCTTTATTGGTTCATCGAGTTGATCTTTACCAGGGCGAACATGTTGTGGAAGCATTGCCCAAGGTTTTGGCTCGCGTCGAATGCTATAAAATAGCGTTACACCCATCATTAAAATAAAAATCGAGATAGGAAAACCAATAATAATGGAGGCAAATTTAATTGCTTGTAATCCACCTGCATAAATTAATACCCATGAAATTACCGCAATTGCAACTCCCCATAAGACACGTATGGATTTAGGTGGTTCTGTATCGCCTGCGGCATCAAGTATGCACAGGACTAACGTTCCTGAATCTGCAGAGGTGATAAAGTAAGTTGCGAGCAATATACACGCTAGAATACTGAGTATCGTCCCTAATAAACCTTCATCTAAGTTATTAAATAATGTAAACAGTGCGCGCGTGCTGTCTTCTTTTGTGGCCTTAAGGACTGTTCCACCTATAAATACATCTTGCTTAATTACTTGCTCTGAATTGCTTACTTGAGCTGCAACGTTATTTTTTTCAAAGGCGTTTCGCTCGTCTTGCTCTATTTTTAATGCACTGCCACCAAATACAGATAACCAAATAAATGCAATGGCTGTCGGTGCTATCAGTGCACCGCCTATAAGTTCACGAATTGTGCGACCTTTAGATATACGCGCAATAAACATGCCTACAAATGGCGCCCAGGTCATCCACCATGGCCAGTAAAAGCTAGTCCACGAACTTTGCCAATTGGTGTCTTTTTGTGTGTCGGTCCATAATCCCATTTGCACAATATTTTGAAGATAGTTACCAGTGCTTTCGAAAAAAATATTAAAGATGTATCGAGTAGGTCCAATCGCTAAAACAATTAATACTAATAATAGAGAAAGCAGCATATTCCACTGCGATAATAAACGAATACCTCGGCCAACCCCTGAAAGCACTGAGCCAACAGCGATGGTACATAATGTAACAATTAAAATAGTTTGTGTTGTTAGGCTTATATCAATACCAAAAGTTTGTTGTAATCCGGAGTTTATTTGTATAACACCGAGGCTTAAAGTTTGGGCTATACCAAAGGCAGTTACAGCAACGGTAATAATATCGGCAATATGACCAATTGGGCCGTAAATACGTTCCCCTACGATAGGATATAAAATAGATCTAAAAGTGAATGGTAAGCCTTTACGATAAGAAAAGTAAGAGAGGGCTAGTGCGACAATAACAAAAAGTGACCATGGATGAAGACCCCAATGATAAAAAGTTAGCTGCATTGACATTGAGGCTGATTCGTCGGTTAACCCTTCGGTAAATGGATTATCTGCGTAATGCCACATAGGCTCTGCGACTGACCAAAAAACTAAACCTATTCCCATCCCGCCTGAAAACAACATTGAAATCCAAGCCCAAAAACTAAATTCGGGCTTGTCGTTATCGTTTTCGCTTAATCTAATATGGCCATAACGACTAACCATAAGATAAATCAAAAAGGCGACCACGAGCGAAACTAAGCCAATAGAAAACCACTTCATATTATAAAGTAAGAAAGTAGCGAGAGTTTCAAAGTAGTGACCTGCTTTATTAGCGAGTATCACAATAAATAAAATGAAGGCGATTAAAATTACTTTGGAAGCAATGGTAACCGTGGGGTTGAGTCCTTTAAAAATTCCGGACTTAGCTCTTATTGTGGAGTGTGTCATGTGTTGTCCTGTGAGTGTGTGTGTTTTTATTGCTTTTTGTTAAATAGTGTTTGAAAACTAGAAAATTTACCACCTCATTACAAATTATAAATTCTCATCAATCCATGAGTTTTAGTTATGCATGAGGTTTAGTGCTATTACTCTAAAGCCTTTTAAAAAGTTAAGTTCAACAATTATGCATGATAAAAACTCATCGATAGGTAGCGCAAAAATCGTTTGTTTAGTGCGCTGTTGTTAATCAAAATCAAGTCAGTTGATAACAAAATGTAGTTATGACCTGAGAGTTTAATTTAAATAAAAACGCTTAATTTGTTTTTCTTAAATTAAGAGTTAGGACTTATCTTTCATCACACACACCGTTTGGAGAAATAGCATGAGCAATGTAAAACAAAAAATAATCCCTATTCAGCAGATTGATCGTGTACTTAATCCTATTCATGAGGCCACAGGGATGCCTAATGAGGCTTATACCAATCCAGAGTATTTTAAATTTGAACGCGATCAGGTTTTTGGCAGCACATGGGTCTGTGTTGGTTTCGCTTCTGATTTGACAAAAAATGGTTACGTAAAGCCAATTAACTTTATGGATTTACCACTTTTACTAATGAAAAACCGCCAAGGCGATGTGCAGGTTTTTCATAATGTATGTAGTCACCGAGGCATGAAGCTGATTCATGAAGAGGGTGAAGTACAAGGCATGATCCGCTGCCCTTATCATTCTTGGACATACGATCTGGACGGTAACTTAAAGGGGACTCCTCATATTGGTGGTATTGCAAAGCATAAAGACGAGCGCTTTAAGTGTGAAAATCATGGGTTAAAAGCACTGCGCTCAGCCATTTGGATGGATATGGTTTTTGTTAACTTGTCGGGCGATGCTGCAAGTTTTGAAGAGCACATTGCACCGCTTGAAAAACGTTGGGAACAATTTATTGGTAATGACGGTTTAGATTTATTGCGTCGCGTAAATATGAGCGGACACATTGAAATAGAAGTAAATAGTAACTGGAAACTAACAATAGAAAACTTTTGTGAAGCCTACCACTTACCTTGGATACACCCCGCTTTAAATAGTTACTCTAAGTTAGAAGATCATTATAACATTATGTTTAATGAGCATTTCTCTGGTCAGGGTAGCTTAGCGTATAACCTTTCTGATACCGCCGGTACACACTTACCTAAATTCCCTAACTGGCCTGAGGACAAGTTACGTCAAGCCGAATATATTGCGCTATTTCCTAATGTTTTAATTGGCATTCAAGCCGACCATGCATTTGCGATGATGATTGACCCGGTAAATACAGATAAAACAGTTGAGCGATTACGCATTTTTTATGTGGGTGACGAGGCAATGAAAGATGAATATGCGGCATGTAGAACGTCGACCGTTGAGTCTTGGCGCGTGGTATTTAGCGAAGACATTATTGCGGTTGAAGGCATGCAGCAAGGACGTTACTCTCCTGGATTTGGTGGTGGTGCTTTTTCTCCGGAAATGGACAAGCCAACTCACTTTTTTCAAACATGGTTAGCAAAACAAGTTAAATCGGCGACGGAGCAAGAGTGATGGCACATTACCTTAATTATATAGGCGGTCAATGGCTTAATGCTGATACCCATATAGATGTAATTAATCCTGCATCTGGGCAGTTATACGCAACAATTGCCAGTGCGACGATTAACGATGCCGATAAAGCGATGGCAGCGGCTAGACAATGCGTTAATAGCGGCGAGTTAAACGATATACGCCCTGTGATGCGCGCACACTGGATGCTCAATGCGGCGCAAGCAATACGAGATATTGCTGATGAAGGGGCGCTCGAGCTATGTCGCGAAAATGGTAAATCTTTGCAAGATGCTAAAGACGAATTTTTAGAATCGGCTCGCTATTTTGAATACTACGCAGGTATGGCGGATAAACTCGAAGGTACCTCTATTCCGCTTGGTAAAGACTACATTGATTTTACTCAATATGTGCCTATGGGTGTATCGGTTCAAATAGTGCCTTGGAATTTTCCAGTGTCTATTTGTGCACGCTCTCTAGCCCCGGCGCTTGCTGCAGGTAATGCCGTAGTTATTAAATCCCCTGAAATATCACCAGTAGGCATGGTGTATTTAATTAGGGCACTTGAAAACTGTGGTTTTCCTAAGGGATCAATAAACTTACTTTGCGGAAAAGGCTCAGTTATAGGTAACCATTTAGTTGAACACGCTGAAGTAAATCAAATTGTTTTTACGGGTTCAGTGCCTACAGGGCAGCATATTCTTAAAGCATCTGCTGCGAGAGCAACACCTTCAGTAATGGAATTAGGCGGTAAATCTGCCGCTATTGTTTTACATGATGCTGACTTACAAAACGTTGTAAGTAGTGTACGCAGCGGGATATTTTTTAATGCTGGACAAGTTTGCTCTGCTATGTCGCGTTTATTAGTACATAAAAGCCGTTATACAGAAGTGAAAGACGCAGTGGTAAAAATGGCTGAAAGCTTATTGATTGGCTCTGGCGAAGAGCAAGCTGATTTAACGCCTGTTGTCTCAAAAGCACAGCAAATCAGTGTTATGGCAATGATCGAGCAAGCTAAAAAAGAAGGCGCAAAAATCATCACCGGTGGCTATATACCTGATATGCCTGGCTACTTTGTAGCACCAACCATAATTGAAGCAACGCCAGAAATGACAATAGCGCAAGAAGAAGTATTTGGCCCTGTACTTGTTGTTATGCCGTTTGATACAGACACTGAAGCTGTTGCTATTGCTAATGGAACCGACTTTGGTTTAGTTGCGGGTGTGTTTGGTGAGGGCTTAAACCATGTATTTAATGTTGCTCAGCAACTTAGAGGTGGCCAAGTGTTTGTTAATGAATGGTTTGCCGGTGGTATTGAAACCCCTTTTGGTGGTGTGGGCTTGTCTGGCTTTGGGCGAGAAAAAGGCCAAGAAGCAATTTATAGCTATGTTCAAACCCGCAATATTGCGATTCGTTTGCATCATTAAAACAATATTTCGGCTTGTTACTCGCATTCACTTCTTATTTTTTTATTCAATAAAGTGAATGCAACAGGTGTTTTAAATAAAGTCAGTAGGATGAGAGATATGAAAAAATGGCTCTGTATTATTTGTGGTCTTATTTACGATGAGGCTCAAGGCTGGCCAGCTGATGGCATTTTACCAGGCACTCGTTGGGAAGATGTACCAGAAGATTGGGTCTGCCCAGATTGTTTAGTAGGTAAAGCTGATTTTGAAATGATGGAGATCACACAAGACGACGTTCAAGTAGCGAGTCATGTGGAGCTAATCGAGCAGGCTCAACCTATTGCAGCACAAGACCTAAAATCAGACATTACTTTAAAACCGATTGTTATTATTGGCAGTGGGCATAGTGGTTATCAAGTAGCGGCAGCACTTCGTAAGCAATCTTCAACGGTCCCTATTACTGTTATTACTGCTGATAACGGCGCGCTTTATAGTAAACCGGCACTATCTAATTCATTTGCATTAGGTAAAAGTTGTGACGATTTACAAAATGAAAGTGCGTTAGAGTGGGAGCAAAGGCTTAATATTCGTGTCTACCCTCATACTCGAGTAGAAAAGATTGATAGGAATAAGCAGACCCTAAATACTAATATTGGCAGTTATGAATATAGCAAGTTAGTACTAGCCACTGGTGCTTCTGCTATTAAAATTCCGATTGCTGGCGATTGTAGTAATGTATTAAGTATTAATGATTTAACAGACTATCGCTGTTTTAAAAATGAGCTTACAGGAAAAAAACGCATCGCTATTCTAGGTGATGGTTTAATTGGCTGTGAATTTGCCAACGATTTGAGTGCAAGTGGTTATGACGTGAGTGTAATTGGTTTAGGTAAATGGCCAATTGAGCGCTTAATTCCACAAATATTAGGAGAGCGTTTAAAGAAATCATTGACCGATATTGGGGTTTCTTGGTTTTTAGAAGACAGTATTTCTCATATTGACGCTGAGCCTGATGGAAGTTCTCAATTACATTTACAAAGTGGAAAAGTAATTGAAGCTGATTTAGTTATATCGGCCGTTGGCTTAAAACCAAATACAGCATTAGCAGAGCAAACTGGTCTTGAAGTTGGCCGAGGTATAAAGGTTAACGACTATGGTCAAACAAGTGATGAAACTATTTTTTCATTGGGTGATTGCGCCGAAACAAGTCAAGGCTGGCAGCCATTTATAGCGCCAATTAATCAGCTTGTGCCTTCATTGGTCTCTTGTTTATTAGGCGACTTGACCAAAGCTATTTTTACATGTTCACCAGTGATAGTGAAAACTCCAATCATGCCTTTATCTATTTATCCTGCGGCAGTAGGGGCACTTGGTGAGTGGCAAATAGAGCAGATTGATGATGGTTTAACTGCTCGGTTTTATTCTGTTGATGGTTTATTACTAGGTTTTGCCCTTTTGGGTAAACAAGCTCAGATAAATAGAAGCCACTTACTTGAGCAGCTTAATACAAAACAGCTTACTGTAGCGGAGTAATAAATGATTCATTTACCAAACGATGATGCTACATGTGGTTGGTATCATGCAATAACTAAAACACCAGAAAAACCTAGACTAACAGGTGAACAAACTGCCGATTACGTTGTACTAGGTGGCGGGTTCGCTGGACTTGCAATGGCTAGGCGACTAGCTTTGCATGCGCCTAATGCACGTATTATATTGATTGATGCGCAGCGTATTGGGCAAGGAGCATCGGGTCGAAACTCAGGCTTTGTAATTGATCTACCGCATAAATTTTCATTAGAGCATCCAGATCCTGCGCATAAGCAAAAGCTACTTAAGCTTAATCGCTCAGCGATAGATCAGCTTTCGAGTTTAGTGTCGAAATATAAGATTGATTGCCAATGGTCTGCAGCTGGTAAATATCAAGGTGCAGTCGGTGAGCGTGGTGAAGCTTACTTAGATCATTTTGAACACTTAATGAAAGATTTAGGTGAGCCTTACCAACATATAAATGGAGATGATCTTTCTAAAGTATTGGGTACAAACTATTACAGTCGCGCTATTTATACACCTGGTGGTTATTTAGTTCAGCCTGCGGCTTTAGCATGCGGGTTAGGAGATAACCTTCCTGATAATGTTGAGGTATTAGAAAACTCGCCAATAAATAACTTATCTAAAGAGCATGGGAAGTGGCTACTGCACTCTAAGCATGGTGTAGTTAAAACACCTAAGTTACTACTTGGTACTAGTATATTTACGCGAGAGTTTGGCTTTTTAAAAAATCGATTATTACCTGTCATGACTTTTGCTAGTTGGACCAGGCCTTTAAACGATGATGAAATGAAAGCGTATACCGGGTTGTTAGATTGGGGCTTAACACCCGCAGATCATGCTGGCACAACGATAAGAATGACAGCCGATCGCCGCATATTAATTCGTAATACTTACAAGCATGTCGATAAATACGGTGCTAGTTCCACTGTAAATGAAAATGTGCGTAAACAGATTCAGGATGATCACCGTAAAGTATTTTTAGCACGTTATCCTCAGTTAATTGACGTTCCTTTTACCCATTCGTGGGGAGGTACTTATGCAATTTCTCGTAATTTTACCAACTTTTTTGGCGAATTAGATGATGGCGTATATGCCAGTGCATGTGATAACGGTGTAGGCATTGCGTGGGGGACTGTGTCGGGAACATTATTAGCTGATTTAGTGATGGGCGAACAATCAGAATCCCTCGACGATATTCAACACGTTACAGGTATGCCCAGCCTTAATCCTCCAGAGCCGTTTTTAGGTATTGGTGTTAAAAGCCGAATTAGTTTAGCTAAATGGTTAAGCCGGAGCGAAATATGAAACAAGTTAAATTAGTAGACAGCAAAAATCTAGATTTTAATGTTAGAGGGGAGACCCTTGGTATGGCTTATGTTGCACGTGCTTTAAGCACAGAAATATCACCTCACATTGGAGTGGGTTTTGCTAAGTGGGAAGGGGCGAAAGTTGCTTGGACCGTTTTATACGATGAAGTTATTTTTGTAATTGAAGGGTGCTTTGAGCTAACTGCAAATGGAGAAACGCATTTGGTTCATCCGGGTCAAATGTTATGGATACCTGAGAATACAGAATTGGTATACGGCGGGCATGCGTTATTTGGCTATGTGGTACACCCAGGTAATTGGAAAGAAATACATGGAATAGTTTAATTTTTAAATCTACACATAGTTCCTGAGCCCTTAGTGCAACCAAACTAAGGGCTTTTTTAGTATATTAGAAGAACTCAATTTTTGTAATTTAGGTAAATTTAAAACCAAATATTAGACTAAAGTCTATAGGTTAGATTTATTCACTTATTAGGTTTGTTTTTATCGTTTGTCGGTTTTGTGTTAATTCTCTAAAGTTTAGTTGTCGGCAACAAGTACGACTTAACTAATTAGGAATATAATCATGAAATTTACACTTTTAAAAACCATCGCTCTTGGCTCATTATTAACTTGCTCAGCTGCTGCAATGGCTAATCAAGGTGATTATAAATTAATGGTTATTGAAGACTCTGTAACTGCAGCACCTGCATTTGAAAAATCATTTAATAGCTGTGCTTTAACTGTTGAATCAAAAAACTACGAAGAAGCAGAAGCTATTTGTACACAAGCAATTGCATTGCTTAAGCAAAGCCATGGTCCGCGTTTAAAAGTACGTGAACTTACATCGTTTGCATTAAGTAACCGTGGTGTAGCGCGTATTAAGGCTCAAAAAGACACTGCTGGTATTTCTGATTTATATGAAGCGGTTCAAATTTCTAAAAACTCACTTGTAACACATAACTTAACTCGCGCTAAAAAAGAGTTATCTTTATAAGAATGCTTGTATAAAGCGCTGATAATTTAGCGAGAGTATAAAAGCCCATATTAGGTAGCACCTAATATGGGCTTTTTTGTATGTTTGCATAACCGTAGTTACTTATAAATACACTCATTTTAATAAAGCAGCTTTACTGAATAATAGTGTTTTTAAGAGTGATTTTTAAAACTTTGTTTTACTAATTTATAGTAGTAAGTACTTGTTACCTAAAACATAGATCTATAAATATAAAAGTATAGGTAAAAACATTATTTTTTGACGTGACTTAACTATTCAGTAAAACGGGATTGTTTTATTTAAGTGGTTGTTTTTAATTGATAATAAAACCTAATACCTTTGACTTTAGTCTGTTTTTATTTAAAAATCGAAATGATATATATTTTATAGTATTAACGACACGTGAATGCTAATCACTGTTTTGTGGTAAATAGCTAGATATTACCTTTGTTTTAATTTTTAGTCCCACCTCCATATTACTAATAATTAAACACGGAATAGAGTAGTTATTAACTTGCGCAATAAAAATAAAAAGCGCAAATAAAGGGATTTAAAAATGCAATTCAAACTAAAAAAAATAGCTGCCTTGTTATTCGGGGTGGGTATTAGCCTTTCTGTATTTGCCGAAGATATAGAGCTATACGTAAACCATAATGTTAAAACCGACGAAAACCCTCGTGTACTTATTGTGTTTGATACTTCAGGAAGTATGAAGACTAAGTTGCCTAATGGGGGGCCTAGAAAAATCGATGCTGGTATAAGCGCTATGACCCAATTAGTAAATGATAACAGCTCGATTGATTTTGGTTTAATGCGTTTTAATGGCAATGATGGTGGTTATGTTATGGCTGGCCTAGGCTCCTCACATGATAAAATATTGGGTCAAATAAAAAAGCTGCCAGCTAGCGGGAATACACCTATCACTGAGACCTTATGGGAAGCTTACCTATATATGACGGGGCAGACGGTTTGGTATGGGCAAAATACGGACAAACGCGATACTACGATTGAGAGAGAGCAAAGTGGTAGTGATATACCTCGTTATGTTTCTCCTTTTCAACAGGCTGTTGGTGCAGATGAGCGTTGTGATAACTCAATTAGCTTAATATTAATGACTGATGGTGATCCGACACAAGATATTACCCGAAATGATGATATAAGAGCTTTATACAAATCTACTTTTGGTTCATATCCTAGTACTACAAGTAATAGTTATTTAGCCGCTTTAGCTCAAATAATACATGGCACAAGAGATGTTGAAGTTGACTTGTACGAGACCACGCCAGAGGTTGCCGATACTGGGCGAGTTTTTACTATCGGTTTTGGTAGTGGCATGAGTACAAATGGTAAAAAGTTATTAGAAAAAACCGCTTTATTGGGAGGAGGCGAGTACTTACATGCAGATACATCGACTGAACTTTCTGAAGCGCTTAATAATACAATATCGAAAATACGCGAAGTTAACGATAGTTTTTCATCTCCTACGGTAGCAAGTAATAATGTTGACCAAACACGTAGCCGAGAGTCAATTTACTTTGCGATGTTTTACCCTGAAACAGGCGCACGTTGGAGCGGGAATTTAAAAAAGCTTAAAGTGTCTGGTGCAAATATTGTAGATTCAACTGATAAAATAGCTCTTGATGAAAATGGGTTAATTGATGAGAAAGCGCGAACATTTTGGCTGCCAACTAATAAGCCTGCAGATGGGAATTTAGTAGCTCAGGGTGGCGTAAATTTACTTTTATCAACTTTAGACCCTGATAGCCGTAAAATCTACATAGATAAAACGGGCAGTATTATTGATTTTACTTTTGATAAAGTACAAACCATTTTAAATTTAGCGACAAGTACAGTTACCGATCTTGCCCCTGATTTGATTCCTAATATCGGGTTAACTTTACAGGAGAGTGATATTAACTGGGCACGAGGGGTTGATGTTGATAATGAAGATGGAGATGACTCATCAGTAGATCAGCGAATCAATATTTTTGGCGACCCTTTGCATTCAAAACCGGTATCTATAGATTACGGCGATGGAAGTATTCATATACTTGTTGGTACTAATGCCGGCTTTTTACATATGTTTGAAGACAAAGGCGATACTGTTGAAGAAAAGTGGGCTTTTACACCTGCTGCCTTATTAAAAAACATTCCGGCTTTGCGTAGTAATCTTGCAAATACTAAAGTGTATGGCATGGATGGGCCTATAAGTGTGTTCTTTAATAATAAAGGCTCAAATAGCGAAGGGTTAAACGATGGTGTTATTAGAGCAAGTGATAATGATGAAGTATGGGCATTTGCAGGCATGCGCAGAGGCGGTAAAAATTACTACGGCCTGGATATAAGTGACCCCAAAAAACCTAAGAAATTATGGAATAAGCCAATTGTTGGTGGCTCAGAAGAATTTAAATATTTAGCACAAACATGGTCTAAACCTCAAATTGCATACATTAAAGCCTTTGGTGAGGATCCATTGCTAATATTTGGCGCAGGCTACGATACAAACAAAGATAATGCGATTAGAACAACAGATGAAACCGGGCTAGGTATCTACATTGTTAATGCTAAAACTGGCGAAAAGGTATGGGCGCTGACTCCAGATGAACATGGTTTTACCGGAGAGCACAGTATTGCAGCGGATGTAACTACGCTTGACTCAGATTACGACGGGTACATCGACCGAATTTATGCAACCGATACTGGCGGTAATATTTGGCGAGTAGATATTCCTAGTGAAGATGAAGGTGATATTACCCATTTTAAACTTGCTGAGCTTGGCAGTACATTAGCGTCGCAAGACAGACGTTTTTTTTACAAACCATTAGTTGCTAGAACGCTGTTTAGTAAAGTCACTAAAACCAATTATGGTGGTGAAATGATCACCACCCGTTTAGATACCCCGTACGACGCAATAGTTATAGGTAGCGGAAATCGTTCAAACCCACTTGCTACTAATGAGCAAGATCAGCTGTATATGATCCGTGATGAAAACACCCTAACAAAAATATTTACTGAATTTCCAGCCCCAATAGTGCCAGATGATTTAATGAAAATGAATGAAGACCCATTTGGTAACGCACTTGATGACGTTGATAAATTTGTTAATCTTGAAGTTAAGTTAGCCGAATTTAAAGGATGGCGATATGAATTAGGGACGGGCGAAAAGTCCCTTGCTGCAGCAACGGTCGTTGGTGGGGTTGCTTACTTTACTTCCTTTACGCCTGCATCTTCATCATCAACACAAAACCAATGTTCGTTAACGGGTGGCGGAGGTTCGCTTTATGCCTTTCATTTGCATTATGGAACGAAGGTTTATGACGATGTGAAATTTGCAACAAGTAATGATGTACCAGATACACCGAAACTATTTTTTGGGGAAGGCCCGTCGTGTGCAGATAATGATGCGGATGGTAAGTGCGATTGGGATGATGCAACGGATGTAACGCAAGTTAGTCAGTTTTATTTAATAGGCCCTGGGGTTAAAGGTTCTGATAAGCCGATAAAAGCTATTGAAATACTTGGGCCAAATTTAAATGTTGAAGGTGGAAAAGTTAAGCTAGTAAATGGCGCTGAACCAATTGGTTTTGGCTTTAAAACCCAACAAACATATATTTATAAACGCGAAGAAAACGATAGTCAGGCACATTAAAAACACGATGTTATAGACATAAGCCACCTTAATTAGGTGGCTTTTTAATTTTAAGAGCGAATCAAAAATGCTGATGGTTTGCTTATATAATTGGTTTAGAGTTTTCGAAGCGCTCTAAACCAACCCATGTATGATACACATTCGTTTACAAAATACTGCCTATCACTCAAGCCCTTTATTTTAGGTACCTGTAGTCCATATTAGTCAACAATAGCTGGTCTTAGTTATATTTAATTAACAAATGTAAGAGCAAAATTTAACATGGCGTGTCATCATATAGGTACAGGGCATGTTAACTTGTTGCCATCCCCCCATAAATATTCAATAAATTTCTGTTGTTTAAATTTACTTGTTATTTATTAAAGTAACCAATTCAATTTATAACAATATGATTTTTAATAATAATTAAAGTGCAAAAAAGGAAGTATTTGTATGTTTTTTAAAAAAAGTCAGTTAGCTATTTCATTAGCGTTTACGCTAGGCCTTGTTGGATGTGGCGGCGGTGGCGATGATAAAGTGGTCGTTGTAGAGCCAGTTGTAGCTAAGCCTGACCCTATAAAAGTAGACCCCGTAGAAGTTAACACTATCTCTCTTACTGGAAAGGTTATTGATGGCTATGTATCTGGTGCAATAGTATGGCTAGATATTGATGGCGATGGTACTTTTGATGAGCAAACAGAACCTTCTGTAGTCTCTGAAGAATCGGGTAATTATAGTTTTAATTTTACAGAAGAGCAGGCGCTGTGTGTGCCGTATTCAACTATGTATGTTGATGTACCGGTTGGCGCAATTGACGAGGATTTAGGAGAGGTAACACAAGCGTATCAAATGTCATTTCCACCCTCAATTGAGGCTTTAACTGATGAAGATATTCGAAATATATCACCTTTAACAACTGTTATTTGGGAGCAGTTGAGCCTTCAATTACAAAAAAATGGTAACAACAATTTAAGTTGTGATGCACTTAAAGAAAATACTGAGTTACTTGCAAATCTTCAAAGCGAAATAACAAATGTTATGCAAAACTTGGTTGCGCATTATAATTTGTCGACTGAACAAATGTACTCAGATTTTATTGCCAATAGTGACAGTGATGCTTACGACAGAGCACAGGCGATTGTTAAGGGATTAAAAGCTGCCTATAAATTCAAGCAAGAACTAGATGCTCAGTTTCCTGATGCAGAAGAAGTAAGAGCAGTGATTTACCAAGACACAGCAAAAGATGCAGAGTATGGATTTGAAAATGCATGGTACCGCGATAAAGTTATTTTTGCAGGCGCTGAACTTATTTATGAGCAAGTAAAGCTTCAAAATACAGACGAACTCGACAAAATTGACGTTATTTTGTCTCGATTGGATTCAACAGATACGCCTTGGGGCGAAGAATCGTTAAATGGAAAATTAACAGTTAGAGACGATGTTTACATTAACGCCGATCGTACTTACCGATGCTCTAGCATTGAGAACGTTAGTTTTGAGCAAAGCAATGTGCTTTATGGCGTTGATAATACAAGCCCATCGGTTAACTTCCCAACAGCAGATGAATGCGTTAGTGCTAATTTAGATACACCGTTCGAGCGAGGTTTTAGCATTAGCTATACTGAGTCAGGATCGTTTTACCAAACTGACTTTGCCTTTAGAGAGGAAAATGCTAACTTTCAAACATTATCTGATTGGGTAAATGTTAAAGACAAAGCTGCTGATTTAGAAACTCAAGATTTAGTTACTGTACTCGCTGCTATGCCTTATAAGTTTGATGACGAAACATCTATTGATGCTAGCTTTTGGCGTAAATACAAAACCACAGACAACGTACGTATTATTAAAACGATTGAAGGGAAATGGTTTAGAGATACTCGCCAAGAAGATGGAACAATGCTGCATGAGTGCGGTGAAAATGGTGTTGACTGGGTGCAATGCGAATAATTTAAAAGGCACTTTAATAAATATTAGCTTAATGCCAGTCAGTTAATAACTGACTGGCATTTTTTTGTTTGAAAAAGCTTACTTTTATGTGCGCTTATAACTGTATACCTGATGAACTTTATTTTTAATCTGTTTTTTACTCGGGTTTACTGTAAAATTACTGGGTTAACATTTGTTAAGCAATGCTTACAATTGTTATTGCTCATTAAGTATTTAAACTAATTTAAGTAGAGCTTATGATTTTTTATATTATAGGGTTAAGTTTACTTGTCATTATTTTATGCGTTGCACTTTATGTAATTTACAGCAACGTACATAAAAGTCGGGTAAGAAAATCCAAAGAATACAACGTACTGTTTGATAAAGACACGATAGTGGATGATTTAATCACTCAACTAACAGAAAAAAATCAAACACAAGAAAACCAAGATAAAACAGCTAAAGGTAAAGAAGAAATCCTTGCAATATTTGTTGAGTTACATCGCTCTGGTAGCTTTTGCGCACATTTGAGTGAACAGGAAATTATTTACTTTGTTAAAAAGAAATTAAACATGGAGAGTAGTAAAAATGGATAGCGAAAAAGCAGTCCCAGCAGTAAAAAGTGACTCATTTATGAGTCGATTTGGTCGTCGTAATGTAATTGTTGTTTCATCAATTGTTGTTGTATTAGCCGTAATTGCAACGCTTACATCGCAAGTTGTTTCGTGGAATGAAGCAGATGAGCGTTTAGTACATCAATCAGCTTTTACAGGTAACTTAACCGTAATAAATCAAGCCGGCCCTTATTTAAAAGCGTTTGGTACTACATCGGCTTATAAAAAAGTAATTTCGATTAACTTTACGGGCGATACCGGTGCAACAGCAAGCGCAATTGTACCGCTAATACCAATTCGATTTTTAGATACTACAACGGGTGGCGCACGAGGTGTCTCTCGTTTTAGATTGCCAGGCAATGTACCAGCAGCAGAATCGGGTGCTTTACGTGGTTTACTTAAAATACACGAAGAGTTTGGTTCACAAGAAACATTAATATCTAATTTATTAATGCGTGCCACCACTGAAAATGTAAAAGCGTCGGCGCGTATGATGTCGGTAGAGCAACATTACTCTGGTGGTAATGGTCAATTAAGCCAAGATTTTGCTGATCAATTAACAAACGGTATTTTTGTTACTGAACAAATTATTAGTACGGGTGAGCGCGATAAATCTGACGATTTAGGTAATTTAAGTAAACAGCAGCGTGTCACTATTAATATTAAAATGGACGATGAAGGTAATACACTGCGTAATGCACCTATTTTAGGCGCTTACGGTATTACAGTAGTTGATGCCAGCATTATTGATATTGACTACGAAAGCAAAGTAAATGCTCGCCTTGAAGCGCAAAAGCAAGCTGCTGCTGATGAAGCACTAGCGCGTCAAAACCTTAAAAAAGCTGAGCAACAAGCACGTACTGAAGTGGCTTTAGGTGAACAAGCAATTGCTAAGCAACGTGCTGAATCTGAAAAGCTAAAAATAAAAGAGCAAATTGATGCTGAGCGAATTAAGGCAAATGCTATTATTTCTGCGCAGCAACGAGTGGCTGTAAAAGCGGAGCTTGCAAAAGAGCAAGAAGAGATTTTAAAGCAACAACGCTTAGAAGCATTAGGTATGGACGTTTTAGCTGAGGCTCGTTTAAGAGCTAAGTCTGCTGCACTTGATCCTAAGTATGTATTTGATGAAACGCTAAAAGCAGAAGTTAAAATTCAAACTGCTTTATTTACAAGCTTAGGTAATAGCCGTTTAGTGCCTGAAATTGTAATAGGCGCAGGCCAAGGCGAGCAAAGTAATGGCTCTGAATTTATGCGTTTATTAGCCGCTGACGCTGCATTAAGCCTTAAGAAACGTTTAGAAAAAGATAAAAAATAAACGATTAGTTAAGTATTGCACAAACAATAAAAACGTTGGCTGATTCGCATCGGCCAGCGTTTTTTATTGCGTAAATTTTGTTATTGTATGGTGCGGTTTAGCTTGTGAAAACAAGCTTTTTAAATTATGAAATAAAAGAGTGAGCAGTACTTATGGACTCCAGTAATCAGTTTATTTTAGATTTAGGGCAAGAGCATATTACTATTCAGCGTCGATATGAAGCGCTGGGAGCGTTTAACGATTTTTTGATTGCTGTGTGGTTTTTAATTGGCAGTTTTTTCTTTTTAAATGATGCATTAGTGCAAAGTGGCACATGGTTGTTTATAGCGGGCAGTGCTCAATTGCTTATAAAACCTGTTTTGAAATTGATCAGCTTAGTGCATGTTAGTCGGGTATTTCATTCAAATAAAACTCCATAAATAAAACCATAAATACGACTCATGATGAGTTCAGTTATTATGGCTAATAATTTACCAGTATAAGTTATTTAAATATCAAGGATTGAAAAGTGAAAGTACTTAAGTGGATTGCAATTGGAATAGCTACTTTATTAATTATAGGCTTACTAATTCCCGAAAAAATAATGATTCCGGTACAAGGTGCTACAAGTAAAGATTGGAACCATAATACATTTTGGTATGAACCTTGGGGTAGGTCGGGTGTGCACAAAGGGATTGATATTTTTGGCACAAAAAATACCCCCGTAGTTGCCTCAACAAGCGGTGTTGTTATATTTGCAGGTGAGTTAACTCGCGGTGGTAAAGTGGTTGCGGTGCTTGGGCCTAAATGGCGCGTGCATTACTTTGCACATTTAAATGACTACTCTGTAAGTACAGGTGATGTAGTAAGCATAAACAGTCAAATTGGATTACTGGGCGATACCGGAAATGCAGCAGGAAAACAGCCTCATGTGCATTATTCTATTTTATCGTTAGTGCCCATGCCGTGGCTTTTTACAACGCAAAACCAAGGGTGGAAAAAGATGTTTTTTTTGAGCCCACATAAAAAACTCACTGCTAAATAATTACTTCATTATTTATAAATGACCTTTGTGTAAATAATAGTTTTAGCTGTTAAAGCAAGGTATTTAACAGCTAGAATTAGTTAATAAGTAAGCGTGTATTTAAGCTAGAGGTTAGCCTGCAACAGGTGTTTTACCTGCGCGAATATTTTTAATGCTTTTAATAAACATATAAATACAGGTAGTGATTAAACAGCCTGCTAAATAAAACACAATACCGTTTGGTGCATCAGATAAATTTGCGGCGAGCATAGGGCCAAATACCGAACCAATACTATAACTGAGCAGCATAACCTCAGTTGCCGATACTATTTTTGCCATTGGCAATGAGTCGCACGCAAGTGTTATAGCAATCGGGTAAAGTGCAAAGCTGCACGCGCCTAGTATTAAGTAGCTCACTATTAATCCTGCTAAAGTGTTTGCTTGTAATATACCCACAGCACCGGCTGCGCCTACTAAACAAAACATACCCATCAATAAGCTTTTTTCAAGCCGAGTAGATAAGTAACTTACAAGCGGCTGCACGACCATGCCGCCTAAAATAATAACCGCCATAAGTGTCCCTGTGTACTGAGCTTGATCAGTCTGCGCTGAAATATAAACCGGCATTAAGCCGTAAATAGGGCCCAGTAATAAGCCTGATGCCAAGCATCCGAGCATTGCAGGGTGGCTTAGTGTTTTTATTTCTTTTAGTGGTAGTTTTTCAAGATGCTGTTTTTCGGGCTGACCTTTGGTTATTAATAAAGGCGCTAAAATAGCTAAAAATAATAACGAGGCTACAAATAAATAAGGCGTTGAACCTTCGGTGCCAAGCGGCCCTATAGCAAGCTGACCTACGGCGCTGCCCCCATAAAGTGAGGTCATGTATAAGCCCAAACGTTTAGCACGCGACTTTGCTGTGTTGGTCATTAATAACCAAGACTCAACAACGACAAACACACCGGCAACAGCAACACCTGCTACAAATCGTGCAATTAACCAGTTAACGGTATTTGGCAGTGCAAGTTGTGCAAGCACACTTACTATTAATAAGCTTAAAAATAATATAAATGCGAATCGATGACCAATTTTTACCACAATGCGCTCTATTGTGGTGGCGCCAATAAGTAAGCCAAAGTAAAAAATGCTCGCAAGCCAAGGCGCTAGGTTTTCATCAAGTTTAAATGCGGGTAACGACAGCGGAATAAGGCTCATTAAAAAGCCGGATGCGATAGCAAAAAATGACAGCCCGATAACGGGTGCTAAAGGGTTATTAGAGGTGCTTGTGGCGGCTGATTCTGCCATTTGTGTTTATCGACTCTTGAAGGTAAATAACCACTGTTTTAAAGTTTGAGAGGTTACTTTAATAATAAAATTTGCGCGAATTTAGAGCCAAATTAAAAATAAGTAAAGTGATATTTTATTAAACAATATAAATAAACTTTAAAACGATCTTTTTGGTAAATTATCGGATCTATTATGCTTTTTATTGTAGTGTTTTTATGTAGATATTGTTTTATATTTGTGAGCATTTATTAGTGTTAAACCCTGTGTAGAATAGGGTTTAACAGTTTTGTAATGCGAACAGATAGACACATATCGCATGCTGCACGTAACTTTTTAAAGTTTGCGCAGCAGCACGTAGAGCAATATTTAGATACGCAGTGGGTGCGTAACGAGTTACATAACTTAGATTTAAACTAGATTTAAATTAGGTTTAAAGTTAATTAATGTCGGGTGTTGAGTCTCTTAAAATAAGCTTTGGCTGAAACACGTGCTTTACTGTTATGCCGCTTTTTTTGTAAATATCTTTAAGCACTAAGTTAGCCGCAGCTCGGCCCATTTCGGGAACTGGGTTATCTATTGTAGTCAGTGTTGGGTAGAGATAATTGGTAAAAATTACGTTATCGAACCCAATAATGGCTAAATCTTTTGGCAGGTTAAAACCGTGTTCGCGGGCGTATTTCATGGCACCCGATGCCATTTCGTCATTGGCACATACAATGGCGGTTATTTGCGCTTTATTTTGAATAAAATGCCTTAAGCCGTCGCTTCCGCCGGTTTCTTTAAAGTCGCCTATGTAAAATAGCTTTTCGTCAAAGGTTAGATTGTACTCTGCTAGGGCTTGTTTGTGACCTTTTAAACGATTTGACGCATCTTCTTTAAACTGCGGGCCTGCTATGTACGCAATGTTTTTATGGCCTTTGTTGATCATGGCTTTAGTGGCTAAGTAGCCGCCCATTACGTTGTCGAGGCTAATGCAGTTTTCTTCAATTTCTTTAACGTAGCGGCTCATCAAGTAAATAGGGGTTTTGCCTTTACTTAACTCAATTAGATACTCGTTTGATACCGCTTCTACGTGGGCAATAATAGCGTCGCAATTACGGCCTATTAAAAACTCAAAGCCGCTTTTTTCTTTTTTCTCGTCACTGTGCCCAGGCGTAATAATAACGTGTTTACCCGCAATACGAAGGTGCTCTTCAATGGCTGACATCATTTGACCAAAAAACGGACCATCCAACTCAGAAACTAAAATACCGACGCTGTTTGTAGTGCTAGACGCCAAAGAGCGAGCAATAGAACTTGGCTGGTAGCCTAGCTCTTTCATTGCTTCTAATACCTTTTTTTTAGTTTTTTTGCTTACGTAGTCGTTGTCGTTAAGTACCCTTGAAACAGTTGATAAAGACACACCTGCCATTTCTGATACTTGATAAATTGTCGCCATTGATGTCCTAGCTTATATGTGTTTTTACTCGCGCTTTATAAAAATATAAAGCGCGAAGAATCATTAAAAGTTAATTTACACATTACTGCGTCTAATTGCTAAGTCTTCTGTTATTTTTTGCGTCATCGCTGAAGTAAGCGGATAAATAAGCATCAATGCGGCACCTAAAAAAGCAAATGCGGCAGGTATCCAGCTCATAAGTAACTGCATACCAGGTAGGGCTTGCGTAATTGTTAGCTCATCCATACCGTTATAGCCGTAGCCTGCAAGTACCACTAATACTAATGCACCGGCAAAACCACCACCGGTTTTTTGCACAAATGTACCCGCAGAATAAATAAGGCCTGTAGCGCGGCGTTTGTTTTTCCACTCTGAATAATCGGCTGAATCACCAAGCATACTAAAAAATAATGTTGGCATCATCGCGGCAAAAAATTCAGCAGCGCAACCAAAGGTAAATACAGCAACCAGGTTATCGCTAGGCACCCAGTAAAATGCAGTAGTGAGTATGCCGCTTAGCATTAATGATGCAATAAATAGGTTTCGTTTACCCATAATTTCGGCTAGTTTACCTGTGGCAAGTGCGCCTAATATAGATACAACCAACAAGGCAATAAAGTATTGCCCAGCCATGAGTTCATTGGCTACGTGGTACTTAAAGTAGTACGCAATTACACCGTATTTTATGCCATTAAACATCATGGTTAAAAAACCAATGCCGAGTAATACTAACCAAGGTTTGTTGGTCAGAAGATCAACCATGTCGCGCTGTGATCCTGTTAGGCTTTGCTTATCTTTATTGAGTAATTTTTTAATAACGAATGTCATTGCTGCCATAACAAGGGCAAAAAATACGCCGCTGTATAAATCGCGGTAATAAAAAAACAAGGTAGTAGCAAGCAAAGGTAGGATTATAAATGGCAGGCTTTTGGTTAAATCAAACAACTCTGATTTTAAATTCCCTTCATTTGAGGTGTGCGGTGTTACACGCTCTTTAGTGGTCGCAAACGTTATAATCATTAAAATAATAAGTAAGCTGGCAAATAAGTACATAGTAAGCTGATAGCCTTTGGCATCGTCGCCGCCACCAAAAAAAGCTACTAGCTCAGGTAAAAAACCCATAACCAATAAGCCACCAGTAAATGCACCTGCAAACCTAAAACCAGAGAGCTTTGTGCGCTCTGTATCGTCTGGTGTCATTACGCCCATAAGTGCCGAGTAGGGCACGTTACTTACGGTGTAGGCAAGCGTTAAACCAATGTAGGTTACGTAGGCATAAATAAGTTTGTTGGTGGTGCTAAAGTCGGGTGTAGTAAAACACAACACCATAAACAAGCCCAAAAACGGTGCCGAATAGAGTATCCACGGTCGAAACTTACCAAAGCGCGACTGCGTTCTGTCGGCAATCATACCCATAATAATATCGGTTACGCCATCAGACAGCCTTACAACCAAAAACAACATGGCAGCGGCAGCCGCCGATATGCCAAATGTATCGGTGTAAAACACCGCTAAATAAGCAAGCGCGCCGCGCCATACTAAGTTAGCGCCGGCATCGCCCATGGCGTAACCGACTTTTTCGTATAAAGGGAGTTTGTTCACAGTGTGTTCTTATTGTTATAAGCCGATAAATTATCGGCTAGTTATTAGGTTACTGTACGCTTTACCGCTGGCTTTAACAGTTCGTTTTTGTGTGTTGTAGTCTACGTGTACTATGCCAAAGCGCTTTAAATATCCTTCTGCCCATTCAAAGTTATCCATTAGGCTCCACGCAAAGTAACCATCTACTTTTACGCCTTGCTCGGTTGCGTTATGCAGGGCATTTAAATGCTCGTGGTAATATTCAATACGGTCGTTATCTTTGACTTCACCGTCTTTAAATTCGTCAGCCATGGCTGCACCGTTTTCGGTAATATAAATAGGTGGTAGGGTGTATTTTTCGTTTAACGATACAAGTAATTCTGTAAGCGCTTTAGGGTAAATTTCCCAGCCAATATCGGTCATTGGCGCTTTATGTGGCAGCTCATGGTAAAAGTCGGTTTCGCTTGCTTGATAATGCATGCGGGTATAAAAGTTAACCCCTAGGTAATCTAGCGGTTGAGCAATTATTTCCATATCGCCATCTAAAATGTCAGGGCGGTGGGCTTTAGGTAATTGCTTAATAATATCAGGGTATTTACCTTGCATTACAGGCTGCATGTACCATTGGTTTATATAGTCATCAGCAAATGCAGTGGCTTTTAAATCATCTTCACTTTGGGTAACGGAGTAACAAGGCGTAAAGTTAAGTACAATACCGTTTAGCGTATTTGGGCTATTTTTAGCAAGTACTTGCATAGCTAAACCGTGACCTAGTAATAAGTGGTGCGCGGCTTTACGACCAAATTCACGACCTACAATGCCAGGCGCATGTACGCCAATTTCGTAACCTAAGTAAGAGCTACAAAACGGTTCGTTTAAGGTGGCGTAAGAGTGCACACGTTCACCAAAAGCTTTGGTAATTAAATCTGCGTAATGGGCAAATTCGTAAGCGGTGTTACGGTTTAGCCAACCGCCTTCGTCTTCAATATGTTGTGGTAAATCCCAGTGGTACAGCGTTACAAAAGCTTTAATGTTACGGCGTTTTAATTCATCTAAAATGTTGGTATAAAACTTAACGCCTGTCGGGTTTAAGTGACCGCTTTTAGTCATTACGCGTGGCCACGAAATTGAGAGTCTGTAAGCGTCTACACCTAATGATTCAATTAAGTTTATATCGTCTTTCCAGCGAGTGTAGTGCTCGCAGGCTACATCGCCATTTGAATTATCGACTATTTTGCCTTCTTTACTGCAAAAGGTATCCCAAATACATGGCAAGCGATCAGCTGCGCCGCCTTCAATTTGAAATGAGGCCGTAGCTACACCATAGGTAAAATTTTTGGCTAAAAGTGGTGAGCCACTAGGTAAAGATAATTGTTTCATTAAGAGAAAACCTCTGCTTCTTTGTAGTAAATTTTGCTTTTATTTATAGTTTATAAATTGCATTGATGGAAGCGCTTCCATATTTAATTTGATTAATCACTAAGGATGGTATTTAATAACTTTAAGGAAGCGCTTCCATATTTAGGTTAGTGGCTATTGTTAAGCAGGTCAATAGTTAAATTTAAATAACAAATAGGCGTTTCACAAAAACACACTGATACAACACAGGGCTATAAAAATGAAAAAAAGCTTAAACACTAACAGGTTACGCATGCTCCCCATTTTAATAGGAGGATTATGCGTTTTAAGTGCGTGTAATAAACAAGAGGTTAACGCTAATAATAGCCAAGGCGCCGTAGCCAAAAAGGCTGAGCATGAGCAAGGTGATTTATCACTTTGGCCAACGCTTAAAAGTAAGGTAGTGAAAACGCCTGAAATTGAAAATACGATTGCACAGTTTTTAAAAACAATGACGCTTGAGCAAAAAGTAGCGCAGATGATCCAACCTGAAATTCGCGATATAACCGCTGCAGACATGCGCAAATATGGTTTTGGTTCGTATTTAAATGGCGGTGGCTCGTTCCCGAATGCTAATAAGCATGCAACGCCTGCAGATTGGATAACGCTTGCTGAAAGCATGTATCAGGCATCAGTTGATGACTCAATTGATGGCAGTAAAATTCCGACCATGTGGGGCACCGATGCAGTACATGGCCATAATAATGTGATTGGGGCGACGTTATTCCCGCACAATATTGGTTTAGGTGCAGCTAATAACCCCGCATTAATTGAGCGAATTGCAGCAGCTACGGCAATAGAGGTAATGGCAACAGGCATAGATTGGGTGTTTGCACCGACTGTTGCGGTTGTGCGCGATGACCGATGGGGCAGAACGTACGAAGGCTACTCAGAAGACTCAAGCATAGTGCGTGAATATTCAGCCGCAATTGTAAACGGATTGCAAGGCAGAGCCGATGAGGACTTTTTAAGTGACAAACGCGTAATTAGCACCGTTAAGCACTTTTTAGGCGATGGCGGCACGGTAGATGGCGACGATCAAGGGGACAATATTGATAGCGAAGAGACGTTATATAACATTCATGCACAAGGTTATATAGGAGGCTTAACCGCAGGTAGTCAGTCGGTTATGGCATCGTTTAATAGCTGGAATGGTAAAAAAAATCACGGCAATAAATACCTACTTACTGATGTGTTAAAAACAAAAATGGGTTTTGATGGCTTTGTTGTAGGAGATTGGAACGGACACGGACAAGTTGCAGGCTGTACAAATGAAAGTTGCCCGCAGGCTGTTAATGCGGGGCTTGATATTTTTATGGTGCCAACGGGTGCATGGAAACCACTTTATGAAAATACAATTAAACAAGTAAAAGCGGGCACAATAACAATGGCGCGAATAGATGACGCCGTGTCACGTATTTTACGCGTTAAATTACGCGCGGGTTTATTTGATAAACCAAGCCCCGCAAATCGAAAATATTCAGGTAAATTAGAACTAATAGGTGCGCCAGCACATCGCGATATTGCCCGCCAAGCCGTACAAGAGTCGTTAGTACTGCTTAAAAACAACAATCATTTATTACCGCTTAACCCATCAAGCAATATACTGATTGCAGGCGATGCGGCCGATAACATAGGCAAGCAATCGGGCGGTTGGAGTATTACGTGGCAGGGAACTAATAATCAAAATGCAGATTTCCCTGGAGCAACGTCTATTTATGCGGGGCTAAAAACGCAAATAGAGGCTGCTGGCGGTAACGCTATTTTAAGCCCAACGGGTGAATTTAATACCAAACCCGATGTAGCCATTGTTGTATTTGGTGAAGAACCATACGCAGAGGGGCATGGCGATAAAGACAACCTTGAGTTTGAACGTAACAATAAACGTTCTCTTAAAATATTAAAAACATTAAAGCAGCAAGGTATTGCGGTGGTATCGGTGTTTATATCGGGCAGACCAATGTGGGTTAACAGCGAACTAAACGCGTCAGATGCATTTGTAGCAGCATGGCTTCCTGGCACTGAAGGACAAGGCATTGCAGATGTTTTATTAGCGGATGCAAGTGGGCAGGTACAATACGACTTTAAAGGTAAGTTGTCTTTCTCGTGGCCTAAATCGCCACTACAAACCGCAGTAAATAAGGGTGATGCTGATTACTCACCATTATTACCCTATGGCTTTGGCTTAACGTATAAAGATGAAAGTACGCTTAGCAATAATCTAAATGAAGACTCAGGTGTTGATATTAGTAACCTTGCGCCGTTATCTATATTTAATGGCAGCTTTAAAACACCGTGGCGTTTGTTTTTAAATTCAAACAGCGAGCAGCACCAAGTAGCAAGTAACAGTGTAAAACTTGGCGGCATTACTTATCGCACTGAAGACAAAGCGATTCAAGAAGATGCGATGCAATTTAATTTTGATGGCACTGCAGCCAGCTACATCGAAATTAATAGTAACTTTACCGAAGACAAAGTGGCCTACATTGAAGCAAATTCGGCCCTTAGCTTTAGCTATAAAGTAAACCAAATACCTAGCTCACAGACATACCTTGCAATGAAATGCGAACAAGGCTGTGGTGGCGAGCTTGATATTACCAATGAGCTTAAAAATGCTGATTTAAATACATGGCAAACCATGAGTATAGATTTAACGTGTTTTGCTAAAAAGGGCGTTGATTTTGCCAGAGTAACCAGCCCTTTTATTATTAAAACGGCAGGAGAGCTTAGCGTTTCAGTTGCAGATATTAGCTTTGAACCACAAAGCGCTAAAACAGCAAAAATAAAGTGTGAGTAGTAGAGTGTTGATAAGTTAAGTTTATTGTGTGTTGTCTCAAAGCCCTAAGGGCGTGTTGATCTTTGTGGATTGAAATTTGTTCAATCTAGGGGCAATTTAATCGCGGCGAGAGGTTTGTAACCTAGTGGGCTAAGTAAAAACCGAGCAACAAAGAGTAAATTGCCCCTAGGCAGAACCCTACGGGCAGCGCATGTTTGGCATTTATGCTACGTTATCGCCTATTTATGGGGAATAACCACACTACATAGGCTCTGCCTTGCCTAAAAACCAAACATACTGCTGCAAATTCAACCACCAAAGAACAACACGCCCTAATAAGGGCTTTTTTTATGCTGGGCAATACTGTTTTAAAAACTCATGATGAGATGGTAATTGGCTTACGCGTTGCTCTATTTGTTGCTTAATACCGTGTAAAAAACGGGCGAGTTCTTCATCGCTCATCATGCTGGCTATTAAGTGATGTTGATTAGGCTCAATACCTTGACCAAGCATAACTTGCACCCACGAGTCGACTCTAAAAATGTCGCCATCGTCTAAAAATACACGGCCGGTTTGCTTAAACAAATCAATTTTATGCTGAAGTGTTTTTGGCACTTCCATGGCGCTACAGTGTTGCCAAAACTCACTGTCATCGCGATTAGTTACTTTGTAGTGCAGCACAATAAAGTCGCGAATATTTTCAATTTCGCTTTTAAGCTGTTTGTTGTATTCGTCAATGGCGTGATTAGTTATGCCATTAAACGGAAATAAACGCATAAAGCGAATAATACCCGACATAATTAAGTGAATGCTGGTGGACTCAAGTGGCTCTACAAAACCGCTAGCAAGGCCAAGCGCTAGGCAGTTTTTGTTCCAGCCTTTTAAGCGACGCCCTGTTTTAAATTTAATAATACGGGGCTCTGTAAGCGCCTCGCCCTCAATGTTATTTAATAATAGCGCTTTGGCTTGTTCGTCATCCATATATTGGCTGCAATAAACTAACCCGTTGCCGACACGGTTTTGCAGCGGTATACGCCATTGCCAGCCGCTTTTGTGGGCAATAGAGCGGGTAAGTGGCAATACGGTCTCGCTGGTTGATTTTGTTTGCACGGCAATGGCGCTGTTACACGGTAGTAAATGCGACCAGTCTTCGTAGCCAGTATGCAATGCTTGCTCTATTAATAAGCCTCTAAAGCCGGTGCAATCAATAAAAAAGTCGCCGTTAATGTGCTCACCACTATTTAAAGTAAGTGATTCTATATGGCCCGTTTTAGTGTTTTTTATTACTTTTTGTATTTTACCTTCAATGCGTTTTACACCTAATGGCTCTGAAAATTCACGTAAAAACTGCGCGTAACGCGTAGCATCCATATGGTAAGCATAGTTAATGAGGTTTTGCTGATTAAACGCAAATTTACCGCTTTTAGCCGCTTGCAACTCGTAGCAGTAATCGCCAAATGGGTTGTTTATTCCTAAAGTTTTACCTTGCAACCAAAAGTGATGAAATTCACCCGCCCAACATTCTTTGCCCGTTGCGCCAAATGAGTGAATATAATGCGTGTTTTCATCGCCCCAGTTTTCAAAGCTAATACCTAATTTAAAACTGGCTTGAGTGGCTTTCATAAATGCTTGCTCGTTTATACCCAGCAATTTATGAAATGTACGAATAGGTGGAATTGTTGCTTCGCCAACACCTACAGTGCCAATATCGTCAGATTCAAC
Source organism: Pseudoalteromonas sp. APC 3358 (assembly GCF_030408075.1). NCBI lineage: Bacteria > Pseudomonadati > Pseudomonadota > Gammaproteobacteria > Alteromonadales > Pseudoalteromonadaceae > Pseudoalteromonas > Pseudoalteromonas sp. APC 3358. The sequence goes on along the minus strand of NZ_JASDCE010000004.1, from coordinate 158,770 downwards.
AAGGGTTATGTTTATATTGTTACCAACTAGTTTAGCAAGTGCCGCTGCGGCCATCCAACCTGCAGTGCCGCCTCCAGCAATTACTACGTTTTTAACAGCGTTTGTTTTAGTCATTATGTGGCTGCCCATTATTTGATAAAAGATGATTTAAAAGCGCGCGATTACTTGGCAGTCCATTTAAGCACTGCGCTATTTTTTCGCGATTTTGTTGATAATAGTAATCCCCAGTGCGTGGGTCGTTAAATGTATTTTGTGCAGATATTGTTTGTGTATTAAAGCCCATGCCATATAAAACGTATTGATAACTGCTTGATGAAAACACTTCTTCGTTTTCAATAAAATCAAAGCGGCTAGGGGGCTGAAATTGCCAAAGTTTAAGTAAGTTTTGCAGGCGCTCGGGTGCGGTATTTAAATTACTAATATCTTGCCAATAGGGAGTGTCGTCGCGCTCGCTTAGCACATAATGAAGTTTTAAAAACTCAATAACGCGCTGCCAACGAGTACTAAAACGGTCATTAAAACGCGTTTCAAGCTGGCTCATGTGGGTGCGGTTTTGCGGTAGTTGCTCGCTTATCATGCTAATTGAAAGCTCAACCATAGCAAGTGCTGACGCTTCAAGCGGCTCTAAAAAGCCAGCAGACATACCCACGGCAACACAGTTTTTAATCCAAAATTTTTGCCTGTAACCAGGGCTAAATTTTAATACGCGGTAGTTAAGTTGCTCAGCTTGTTGCTCACAGGTGCTTTTGGCTATGTAGCTTTTTAGTGTATTTGTTGCGCTTTCATCACTTTGATATTTACTACTAAATACATAACCTGTGCCACGGCGTGTTGGTAGGGCTATATCCCAAATCCAACCGTTACTTTGCGCTGTAGATAACGTAGCAGAGGCAATTGGCTGATCGGCGTGTGCATTAGGTATTTGCGCCGCAACAGCGCTGTTATTAAATAAAATATGATCTTGCGCTATAAACTCACTATTAAAATGCTCACCAATTAAACGAGCGCAAGAGCCTGAGCAATCTATAAATAAATCACCTGTTATATCGCCATTATTATTTGTTTTTAATGAAGCAATATAGCCATGATCGTCGTTAATAACCTCGGTTACATCGTCAGTAATATGCGTAACATTTAGATTTTTAACGCAGTAATTTTTTAAAAACTCAGCAAATTTACCCGCATCTAAATGATAACCATAGTTGGTGACCGCTGCATATTCAGGTGTTTGTAATTGCTTTGGTGCAAGTGCTGCTTGGCATACAAAGCTTTGCATATTAACAACGTCGGCAAATTTTTGAACAGGTGCAATACGTTGCCAGCTGGCGTGTAAATTAGTGTGCTCGTAGCCTTGTGGATTCATAAAAGGGTGGTAGTAGTTTTCTCCCTCGCTGAGGTTGCGCCAATTTATAAATTTAGAACCTTGCTTAAATGACGCGTCGCAATGGGTTATAAAATCACTTTCTTTAATGCCAATGCGCTGTAGGGTGTTGCGCATTGACGGCCACGTGCCTTCGCCCACACCCAATATAGGCACATTTGCCGACTCCACTAACGTTACATTAAGGTGCGGGTGTTCGGCGGCTAATAAGCCTGCGCTTAGCCAGCCGGCAGTACCACCACCTAAAACGACTATTTTTGTTATTGGTTTGGTCATGAGTTAACACCCTAAAGTTGATAACATTTAAACTAGCATTAATACTGTTTTAAATACAAAAAAGCCGCTAGTAAAAACTAACGGCTTTACTTTGTATTACCTTTAGAAGTTGTAACGCATACCAATATTGTAACGTGCACCTAGCTGTTGTAGGTTCCACAATTGAACTGACGTACGGCCATGTTCGCGGCTGTTTTGTTCAGTAATATTAAGGCCTTCAACAAAAAACGATAGTTGCTCGCTGTAGTTGTACGCAACATTAAAGTCGATTTGATAATATTCTTCAGTAAAGCCTGGCTCGTTTACGTATCGAGCTGCGCTATTTAAAAACTTATCACGCCAGTTGTAAGCAATACGTGCTTGAAAATCATCGTTTTCGTACATTGCTATAAAGTTAGCTGTATCGCTTAAACCTACCAATGCAAATTGTGTAGTAGTAGGGTCAGCGTTTACATCAAAGTCTATGTCGCCGTTAACAGTGGTGTAGTTTGCTTGCACACCAAAACCGCTTTCACCAAAAAAGTGCTGAAAGGCAACTTCAAAACCATCAATAGTGGCATTTTTATTGTTGGTAGGTACTTGTGCTGTAAATTCTAGTAATGGGTCATCGCTGTTAGCAATTACATCGTAAGCGGCTTCAAACTCTTCGTAGGTCATAGAGTCAAAATCAACGTTGTTTTCTGTTGCGGCAACCATTTGAAATAAGTTTGAATCGGTTACTGCAAGTCCGCGAGATTCTAGCTCAGCAATGGCAGCTTGTGCGCGAGGGCCCGCTGTTGCATCGCGTAATCCGTAGTAGTTTTGCGTCATGGGTGTTAAACCAATAAAGTTTTCGATATCTTTAGTGTAATAACCTACCGACACATAACTTGTTTCTGCAAAGTACCACTCAGCCGATACATCAATATTATCTGATTCAAGCGGCACTAAACCAGGGTTACCCGTTGACGCTGTAGCCGGTGAAGAACCCGCTAAAAGAGTAGGGGCACCTGGTACACCAACCGTCGCTGCTGAACTTAAGTTGTCGTAAGTTGGGCGAGCAATCGTAGTGCTATAAGAAAAACGCGCTTTTACGTTTTCAATTACTTCTATGTCAAAGTCAAAGCTTGGTAAAAAGTGATCGTAGCTAGATTTAAGCGTGAAATCTTCTTTATCTGAGCCAAAGCGAACGTTAAAGTCGTTATTACCTTCCCATGCTACTGCGTTAGGTAAGTCGATATTAGCCGTTGAGGTAATGTCGGTAGACTCTTGGCGTGCGCCAATAACAATGTTGTATGGCATATCGCCAATGTAACCATTGTAAGTAAATTGCACAAACGCTGCGGTTATATCTTCTTCAATGGTGCGGTTAGTTGCAAATGCGCCATCGGCTGCAAAGTTAAAGCCGTATTCTTCACCTGCCCAGTAACCAATTTGCGATGCGCTGCCGGTATAACCTTGGTTGAACGAGCCCGATGTATCGTAGTCGTCAAACTCAGCTAAAAAGTTTGTTGGGTTTAGGTAGCCATCAGGTAATTCGCCTGGGTTTTCGATACCCCAGTTACCCATTGTATTACGTGTAAGTGATTGCAGTGAATGGCTTTCCATAGAGCGAGACTCTATACCAAAGTCAATTGCACCGTTTTCAATTTCGTATTTACCATGGATTCTAAATTCTGTTATTTCAGACTCTTGGCGAGCAAAGTTAGAATCTAAAATAGACGTACCCACATCAGAGGCATCTAACGTGTTATTACAATTTAGGTTGTCTCGGCGGCAATCATCAAAATCGATACTCATTGATGGAAGCTCACGGCTAAAAGCAACTTCTTGTGCGTTAACTACGTTTGCGCCCAAGCCTGCGTTTACCCAGCTGCCGTAAGGTGCATCTGGTTTGCTAGTGGCTTTTGAATTGTGCGCATCAAACATAAAGCTCAATTCTGAATTGAAATAGTATTCAACGTTTAAACCAATAGAGTCGTTTTGGTTAACTTGGTTTAACTCTTGAAACGCTAAACCTAAATCGCGTGTTTGCTGATCGCGACGTTCTTCTCGGTAGTAAATAGGGGTTTTTACCGTGTTATCGTCAAATGTTAGCGCGCTTTTGTAGTTATCCATCCATATTGATTGCTCAGCACGGGCTTCGAACAAATCTTGTTTAGAATACGTGTAATCAAGTGTGGCTGTTAAATCGTCAATAGGGCTGTACTGCAGCGTTAATTGTGCGTTTGTACGAGTACGTTCTCTGTCGGCAATGGTGTAGCGCAAATCTGATGGCATTGAATAAAGCTGGCCAACAGCGGGTGCATTAGTTAAAACAATATCGTCTGCTGCTTGTGGAATTGTGCCGTCAAAAGCAGATGTATTCCATTGATTTACAAACGCACCTGTTGATGAGCTATCGCGCTGTTGCATGCTTGCAGTTAACGAGGCACCAAATTTAGCTTCACTGTCGGTCCAGCTAATTAAGCCCGAAAGCTCTGGTGTTATGTCATCACCAACACGGTTTGTTGAGTCGTGTAATGCTTTTACACCTACGCTTGAAATAAAGCCTGGATTGTCGAGTGGGCGAGCCGTATTAATATTAATTGTTGCGCCAATACCACCCGATGCAATACTTGCTTTACCTGTTTTATATACTTCAACCGATTTAACGCTATCAGACGCTAAGTTTGCAAAGTCAAAAGCACGAGAGCTTGGTGTACCACCGCCTGAAGGCAATGAAGCTGCCGGCATAGTTCGACCGTTTAGGGTTACCATATTGTAGTCGGGACCAAAACCACGAACAGTTACTTTAGAGCCTTCACCATTTGAACGATCAATCGACACACCTGTAATACGCTGTAGCGACTCGGCTAAGTTGGTATCAGGAAATTTACCAATATCTTCAGCTGATATCGCATCTACAACACCTGCGGCGTCGCGTTTTAATCGAGTTGACTCTTTAATACTGCTTTTAAAACCAGTAACTTGAATTACTTCAACATCTGTATTTGCTTCTTGTGCATATACAGGTAAAGAGATTGATGCGCCTAAAATCAGAGATAGGCTGGTCGCTATCTTTGTTTTTCTTACAATACGGTTGGACATTCGGTTTCCCTCGCACTTTTATCATTATTATTAACAGCTGTATGGGGCTGTTATTGTGTAATTATAAACATTGTCAAATGTATGGAAGCGCTTCCAGAAAAGTTTATTTAACTGAGCTTTGTGGAAGCGCTTCCAGAAATGCTAGTTTAAATTTTAAATAGGGTCAACTATTGTTTTAATAAAATGAGACTAAATTGTTTTTAAAATGTATGTTTTTTAGATTTAACTTTATTTAAATTATAAATTACAGATGGTTATAAAAAAACGTTTTAAATAGTTGTGTAACAACATTTTATTATAAGAAAACCGATTATTGATTCATTTAGTTATTTAAACACTTTAATAAGGTGTTTAAATCAGCTTTTAGTAAGGGCTAAAATTAATAAGTATGCCGTTGGTCACTCAACTAGGACAAAACTTAAATTAGTTATTACACTCAGCCATAGACTCAACTGAAAACACTATTTATAGGTATTAATAATTATGAGCAATGTAAAACAAGGACTAGCTGCAACCGCTTTAATTATAGCGTCGTTTAGTAGTATTGGCGCGCAGCAATGTAGTGATGTAAGTTTGCAAATTTTAGGCTCGGGCGGCCCTGAGCTTGACGATGGTCGCGCAGCAACAAGTTACCTTATTTTGCACGAAAATAAAGCCAGAGTGTTAGTTGACGTAGGCTCTGGTGCCAGTATTGGGTTTGATAAAGCAGGTGCAAAATTTAGTGATGTTGATGCCATTTTATTAAGCCATTTACACACTGATCATGCTGGCGATTTACCTAGTTTTATAAAAGGCAGTTACTTTACATCACGCGATAAAACACTTGCGATATTTGGCCCCCAGGGCAACCGTGTAATGGCTTCTACTAACGAATATACACAAGCGTTACTAGGTAAGCAGGGCGCATTTAGATACTTAAGTGATTACGTAGAAGGTAATGAAAACTACAAATTAGATATTCGTTCTGTTGCACCAACAAAACAAAATGAATTCAAACAATCACTACAAAGTGATTTGGCTGTTAATGCAATGACAGTTAACCATGGACCTATTCCGGCTTTAGCGTGGAAAGTGAGTATAGCAGGATGCGAACTTGTGTTTGCAGGCGACATGACCAACAAATTAGGCACATTTACTGACTTTGCTAAAAATGCCGATGTAGTGGTTATGCACAACGCAATTGATGAAAACGCATCAGACGGGGCTAAAAATTTACACATTACCCCAAGTCAAATCACTAAGGTACTAATTGAGGCTGCACCTAAAACGGCGGTTCTATCTCATTTTATGAATCGGTCATTAAAAAATCAGCAATTGTTTAAAAAATCGTTAATTAAATCACTAAAAAGTAACGTAGTTTTTGCAGAAGATGGTTTAAAAATAAACTTATAAAGTATTGCGCATAAGAGTGTTGCGGGTCGCTAGTTTTATCGCTATTTTAAAGGCTCTCTCATAGATGGATTTTATTATGCGCATTAAATTTTTAGCGAGCTTTTATTCTTTCTTCTTGTTTGCACTGTTTGGTTGTGACGACCAAAGCATGGCAATGCAAGATAGCCCTCAGCTAAATAGTAATGCAAGTAACTTACCCTCTGATCTCAAAGTAAACACACCTCCAGCAGCTCAAACAAACGAACCCGCTTTAGTGGTCGGTATGCTTGCAACACATTGTAAAAGTAATGAAGCGGCCTACATTAACGCAAAAATGCATAAAGTTGTGCGTAACCCAGATGAAAGTACAGCCTACAAGTTAGAGCCTACCGATAAAGTGCTTTCTATTTGTGTTGCAAAAGATGACTCATCGCTTAGTTATCGATTTGGTAGAGTTAATGACATAGGGCTTGAAAAAGAAGCAACACCAGATGCACCATTTGGTAGTTACTACAGGCAAGTAGGGCGTATTGGCGAGAGTATTTTATTTTTTAGTAACGGCGAATATCATTATTATATTATTAACTCAGGCGGTATGGGCAGCGGTGTAACCGTTAATGTTTATAAAAACGACACATTAATAACTGAGCTGTTTTCGGGTAATGATCCTTACGATGATTTTGTTATAGCAACCGATTTAAATTTCCCTAAAAAATTGGTTATCGAAAAACAGCCATTTAATAAGCAAATGCAGTAAATAATGACTCCACAGCAGCAAAACGTTATAGAGCAAGGGCATTGGTTTAAAAACCGTAGCGCTTATTTAAAAAGCTTTTTATTAACGCAGGGCAAAACGCTCTCGCTAAAAGCTCAGCAATCATTATTTTTGCGAGGTGATAAGCACGATGGAATTTATGCCGTACTTAGCGGCGTGGTGCGTATTAGTGGCGTAAGTAACGAAGGCAAAGAAGCCGTATTGAGCTTTATTGATTCATCACTGTGGTTTGGCGAAGTTACCTTGTTTGATGGTGGCCTGCGTACTCACGATGTATATGCACAAACTGATGTTGTGCTTTTTTACGTGCCCCAACGCGAGCTTGAACAACTATTAAACGAACAGCCACAATATTGGCAAGAGTTTGGTTTATTGCTGGCACAAAAGTTACGCCTAATGTTTACCTCAATGGAAGATCACGCATTACTAAGTGCTGAGCAAAAAGTATGCAATCGACTTTTAATGCTCAGCGAGCATACAGAGCACTTAACACCACTTGTTTTATCTCAGCAGCAACTTGCTGATATGACCTACCTAACGCGCCAAACTATTAATCAAATACTGCAACAGCTTGTTAGCCTACAAGCCATTAGTTTGGGGTATCAACGCATAACTGTTTTAGATAAACAAAAGCTACAAGCGCGTGCTACACAAGCTTAAATAGAGACCGCATTATTTAGTTGGAACCAAAATTGCTACAGATAATGTAACGCAACAATGGATTTGAGCTAATGACTACAATAACCTTTAAAAATCAATATAGTAATTATAACTCTCCTACAGTAAATAAAGCGGCAGGTCCAAGCGAAGTTGCGGCAACTAATACCCTCCCTAATGAAAAAACAAGTGATGCTAAAGGCATTACCTCAGCCCCTAAAGAACCAACGTTTTTAGAAAGTGCCCAAGAAGCGCTGGTTTATCAGCGCTTAGGTGTAAACAAAAACAAAATAGACGAGCTAAAAGCGACAATAGAAGAGCTCATTAAAGAACAGCAAAGTGAGGGCGCAGACCCTAGCGCAATTGCTGATAAAATAGAGGAACTTCAAAAAATGCTTGAGCAAGAGTATCAAAAAGGGCGCGAGCGAACGGATATGAGAGGTGAGCATGAGCCGGGTAAAATAATTTCTGCATTTGTTTAATTCACAAAATGTCGGATACCTGACATTGTTGCTGTGCTTACTTTTGCTAAAGTAAGTTTTATATATAAAAATAAAGGCAAAACAATGAAAACACTTCAACAGCAACTTGGTAAATATGGTTTGTATCATCGTTCTAAGCGTAATGTACTAACGCACTTTATTGGTATTCCGCTCATTGTATTTGCAGCGTTGTGTTTACTAGCGCGCATTCAAATACCCCTTGGTAGTGTAGTAATTGATGGTGCACAACTTTTTGTATTAGCGTCGGTTGTTTATTATTTTATGCTGAGCTTTTCGCTTGGCTTTATTATGGCCGTGATATTCACTTTACTCCTTGTTGGTGCTCAGCCTATTGCGGCAATGGCGTTTTGGCCTTGGTTGAGTATTGGCGTAGGTGTGTTTGTATTTGGCTGGGTATTACAGTTTATTGGGCACTATTACGAAGGTAAAAAACCGGCGTTTGTAGATGACCTAATTGGTTTAATTATTGGCCCTTTGTACGTAACTGTTGAACTACTATTTTTAATGGGTTTTTACAAAACATTAGAAGATGAAGTAAACGCAATAGCAGGTCCTACAAAGGCGTAAAATACTTTACTAAGTACCTTTATAAAACCTAATAAATAACAATAAAAGGGCAGATAACGCATGCAATATAATAATAAAACCGTGTGGATCACCGGCGCATCATCAGGTATTGGTAAAGAGCTCGCTATACAATTTGCCGAGCTTGGAGCGCGCGTTATTTTATCGGCGCGCAATGTAGATAAACTAAACGATTTAAAAGCAACCCTTAAAGGCGAAGGGCACTTAGTTGTGCCGCTGGACTTAGCTCAGCCAGAGCATGTACTGAGTACAGTAACAGCAAAAATGAACGATCTTCCTGCAATTGATATTTTAATTAATAACGGCGGCGTATCGCAGCGCAGTTTATTTTTAGAAAACGACTTTAACGTGTATCGCCAATTAATGGAGGTTAATTACTTTGGCTTAATTGCACTTACTAAAGCTGTATTGCCTACTATGGTGGCAAGGCGCAGTGGTTCAATTGTGTCTATTAGTAGTGTGGCGGGTAAAGTAGGTTCAAAATTTAGAACGGGTTATTCGGGTTCTAAATATGCGGTTGTTGGTTTTATGGATTGCCTACGTGCAGAAGTAGCACAACATAATATTCATTGCTTAACAATTTGCCCAGGCTCTATTAAAACAGCAATTGCGCATAACTCACTAAACGAGCAAGGCATAGCGCAAAATAAACCAGAAGAGTCGATAGAAAATGGCATGGATGTAAGCGTAGCGGCTTCAAAAATGATTCGTGCCATTAGTAATAAAAAAGACGAAGTGATTATTGGCAAAGGTTTAAGTGGTTGGGCGCCTACAATTAAGCGCTTTTTTCCTACTTTGTTTAATCGCATTACCGCAAAAACAAACTATAGGTAGCGTCGTTTATTTCAAAGGCGTAAAATGCCGTAAATTTGATCAATTTAGAAAAGGATTCTAAATGAAGTATTTATGGCTGAGCCTGTTTTTTATTGTATTAATTTGGTCTGGTATTAACCCAAAAGATCAATTTACATGGTTGCTTGAAGTTATCCCCGCAATTATTGGTTTAGTGCTGCTAGCAAGTACCTATAGCCACTTTAAACTTACCCCTATTTTATATACATTTATTTTAGCGCATTGCATAGTGCTGATGATTGGCGGGCATTACACCTACGCCGAAGTCCCTTTGTTCGATAACCTATTTGGTAGCGAGCGTAATAACTACGACAAAGTAGGGCACTTTTTTCAAGGGTTTGTACCTGCACTACTAGCACGCGAAATTTTACTGCGCAAAAAAGTAGTAAATGGTCGAGGCTGGTTAATCACCTTTGTTATTTCGGTATGTTTAGCATTTAGCGCGTTTTACGAATTAATAGAGTGGTGGGTTGCAGTATTAAGCGGCGAAAACGCAGAAGCATTTTTAGGCACGCAAGGTTACGTGTGGGATACCCAATCAGATATGGGACTGGCGTTATTTGGGGCTATTTGCTCGCTGTTAGTGCTTTCAAAGGTACACGACAAACAGCTAAAAAACGTTAAAGATTATTTATAGACTATAGGAACGTTAAAGGCTTTCTATAAGAATGTTTATAAAAACATTGGTAAAAAAAAGACTACTAACTTATGACCGCAAAAATTAGTAACTACTCAATTAGCACAGACAAAAGCAAACTTAACTTTAACGTTATTTATAACTTTATTGCTAATAGCTATTGGGCCAAAGGCATTCCTAAAAGCGTGATGCAATCAGCTATTGATAACTCAATGTGCTTTGGTGTTTACAGCGCTCATAACGAGCAAGTTGGATTTGCCAGGGTAGTGACCGATAAAGCAACCTTTGCCTATTTAGCCGATGTATTTATTGCCCCGCACTTGCAAGGAAGTGGGCTGAGTAAGTTACTCATTAAAACGATAGTAGAGCACCCTGAGCTGCAAGGGCTCAGGCGCTTTTTATTAGCGACTTCTGATGCACATGGCCTTTATGCGCAATACGGATTTAAGCCAATAGATAACCCCGCACTACTAATGCAAATAAATCCTGAGAATGTGTATGATCAAAACAATCGTAAGAGCTAATAAACGGGGGCGAAGAACAAATTCCGTTTAATGTTCTTATTATGTAGCATTGATCTACTGTTCAAAATATGTTGTAACGGCTTCATCCGTAAGTGAATAGTAATTTCTCTTACCTAACGTTCGATCTATAGTCATTTCTTTTGCCTGTAAAAAGCCCATATCTTTCAACTTTGCTGCTCTTTTACCAACCTTTTGATATGTGCAATCAAGCTCTTGTGCAAGACCAGACGGGTACTGTGGGCTATCAACTTTTAATGAGTTTATAAATTGCATATCAAACTCAGGTAATAGAATCTTCTCATCAGCTAATTCAACATCTACATTTGCATGTTCTACACTACATGTCCCAGATTTACATTTAGGACATAACATATCAAACATCTCTATCATTGATAGCATTTCATAGTCGTGGGTCGCTTTACACTGTGGGTTATTACAAGCGATATGTTTTGCATCTGATAAATAGCCTTGTAAGTTTTTTGTATTGTTAAAGCGTCTTTGGATTACATATTTACGATCTGAACCGCGACCATAATTAATATCCTCACTTACACACAACCCAAAGTTCAATGAAAAGAAGCTCATTAGTTCACTGCTATCTTGATCTTTTTGTTCATTGTATTTAGTAATGAAAAATTGCATTTCCAATGGTTTTAGAACATCTTCTAGTTTTTTATTTATATAAAAATGGCTAGTTGGTGGTTTAGTTTTATCTTTTGCAAAAACTTTAGAGTCTGAAACTAGAATATCTCGTTTGTTACTTTTTGCAGATTCAACAAATCGCTCAAGTAACTGATGTAAGTGATATTTTTCAAGCTTCATATCAAATGGTTCTCTCATGAATTGATTTTGAGAGAAGTAAGGCCTTACAGTATCAATAAAGTGCTTTTCTGCAGCAATAGACAAATCATTAAGTGTAATTTTTTTATCTTTAGCAATACTCTGTTGGTTTGCGTACCATAAAATCCAGCCAACATTACGTGGTACACAAGATGTAATATCAAAAAGAGTTTTGTAGTAATCATCGAGTGTAGCTTTTGTTGTATCAAAGAATTCATCAGGAGTTTGCTTACAGAAAAACTGGGTTCGTTTTTCAATCAACTTTTTAATGCTTCCCTCTGCCTGAGCATGAACATCTGTAATAGTTTTAGCTTGGTATAACTCGTAAAAATCTAGCCTTATTTGTTCGATTTTCTGCGGATCGATATCTCCGAGATATATTCTTCCTGGGTAAGCTGCAATTTTGAATTTAAAGAATTCATCAGAAAGGTTGTTCAACGGTCCAATGATTACATCTACAAATATTTTCATTGCATCATAATCTATTTCTGAAAAGTCATCTAAACAAATAAAAACATGATTAATACCGATATTTTTTAACAGCTCCCTTATACTTCGCATTATCAAAATAGGGTTGAAGCACTTTAAAAGAACTTCAGAAAACTCTTCATTTAAGCTAGATGCATCAGAGTTTGAAGTCACATGTTCGGCATTAAAACTTCCTTTAGGACCAGTTGAGTCAACACTTACATTAGCTGAAATTTTTTGATTAACTGAATTCTTATTTTCTTCATTAGACAAGACTTTCTTTTGCTTTAGAACTTCAACATCCATATATTCAAATTTTTCGATATCATCGAAAATTCTATTTAGTTCTTCTTCAAAAGCAGTTTTATCCGGACCAAAATAATCAGTAATCTTAGCAAGGTAAAATTTCAAAGTGTTAGTTTTAAGTTCTAGCTTAATTTCTGAGATGATTTCTTTAAGAAACGATTTATATATCAGGTATTTATTCAAGTCCTGAGCAGAGAAATGATCAGCATAGTTTTCTGCACTATAAGAAAACGCTTTAGACTGTTCAAAAATGCTTTTAACATCTATATATAGTGAAAGGCGATCCTTACTCTTTCTTATATCGTGTTGAAGCCTAGCAATGATTGTCGATTTTCCAGTGCCGCGTCGCCCTGTTAGGATTGTCGTATTTAGTTTTGAAATCGACTTTAATATAAGATCATTATCTAAAGGATCAACATAAAGCTTTTCGATAACATCTTTGCTTTTACTAACATCCGATAAATCAGCTCTTCTGCACTTTTTTAAGGAATCAACTAAATTAAAAAAATTATCTTTGTTTTTCTGACTAATGTTCATTTAATACCCTTTAAAAATACACGAGAAATTTGAGTGAGCTGACTTGCTACATAATAGTTTTATCAGAGGATACTTTCCTCTCTTTATGAGCAATGTATGTCCTCTTAATTATTTTTTAATATTAATAGCAAATCCTGTAACACATTGCGAGTATTAAACTTTAAGTCGGGCTGTTCTTTTAATAATATGCAGAAAAGAGGAAAACGTCCTCATTTTTTACTTAGGAGGAAAAACACCAGCGCTGTATGTAAATGCAGCAATTAAATATTTAAAATGAAAACCAAACCCGATTTTAAATCATTTAATATTCACTAAAAAACGGTGGCGATAACGTAAGTAACGGCCTTAAGTACACTTGTTTGTGTAAGCATATTATAAAAGGGGGTTTAGGGATGGTGGAAGCTGTAAAGCGAGGTCGTGAATATTTACTAAACGCGTCTTCCTACTTTTAAAACAGGGCAGACACGATGTTTATACCAATCGACTTAAATATTTAGCCTTTCTAGCGTGCTAAATAAAGCGTTAACGGCGTTATAAATTTCTCATGTAGAACAACTACATGTCGAAATTTATGCCTTGTTATCACTTTATTTACCCGTCGCTATAAATGTCTAATAACTTAACACGATTGGTATTATTTGGCTTTTTTAGCCTCTAGAATTTCTATTTCACTCCAGATTTTTTCTGCTTCTGCACTTAACATGGCGAAGCTTTTAATGTCACCTTTTCTTTGTGCCTGCATGCCTTGCTCTAGCTTTACGTCGTATTCTTTACGCAGTTTTTTTATTGGGTCAGGCTTTAAAAATGAAAACATTAGTATTCTCTTAATTTATTAAATTATATGTAGTTAGTGTACGCATTAATGGGCTTAATAGTTCTTTGTTTGGTGAAAATGTTTACTTTGCGCTTTTAAAGCGCAGAGTAAACGCAGTGTAATTTTGCGTGCTAGTGCTAGTGTTTATTTTTCTGGCTCTAGGCGTTTAATACCTTGGCCATCAATACCTAAATAAATAAAACCATCACTGCCTTGGGCTAAGCTGCGTACTCTGCCAATTCCATCGAGTATTTTATATTGCTTAACAACCTTACCTTTTGATAGTTCCAGAGCGCTAATGAATGCAAATTTCATTGATGCTAGTAATAGCTTACCTTTAAGCTTTGGGTATTTATCACTCGTTACATACAACATATCGGAAGGGGCAATTGAAGGGGTCCAATGTAATACGGGCGATTGCATGCCGTCTTTTTCTTCAAGGTCTGTAAACTTGGTACCGCTGTAGTTAACGCCATAGCTTACTAAAGGCCACCCGTAGTTAGCGCCTTTTTTTATAATATTAAGCTCATCGCCGCCGCGCGGTCCGTGCTCGTGAGACCATAAAATATTATTTTGATTATCAAACCACATGCCTTGTGGATTACGATGCCCATAAGACCATACAGCATGTTTTGCATCTTTTTGTTTAACAAACGGATTGTCGCTTGGGATACTACCATCTTCGTGTAAGCGATAAATTTTACCGCCATCGCGAGTGAGATCTTGCGGGTTTATGTCGCGCGAGCCGCGATCGCCAATTGAAAAATAAACATAACCTTCATCATCAAACACAATACGGCTGCCGTAGTGCTGGCCTTTGGTAGTATTATGCTCGCCTTTGTATAGCAATTGCTGATCAGATAGCTGCGTATGATCGCTACTTAGCTTGGCGCGCATTAAGGCGGTGTTACTTCCGCTTCCTTTGCCCTCACTACTTGAGTAACTAAAGTACAGCCATTGGTTTTGCTTACTATCGGTGTGTAGTGATAAATCAAGCAATCCACCTTGGCCATTAGCATCAATGTCGGGAAGCCCAGAGACCTTAGTTAATTTAGTTGTATTTTTAGGTAATAAGAATAATGTTCCACTGCGCTCAGATATTAGTAAATCACCATTAGCTAAAGGCTCAATAGCCCAAGGTATAACCACACCATCTGCTGCTGTTACTGCGTTAACGTTAAGCGGTAAAGTATCGAGCTGCTTATAGTTTTTTACGTAATCGCTTTTTGCATGCGCGGGTGCGTTAGTAGCAAATATAGCAACGGCTAAGCCTGCACTTATTAGTTTAGGGAGTGTGTTATGTGACATTAAATTTATCATTATGGCTTCCAAAATTAATCCAATCTTACATAACCTTAACATGGCATAAATAAATTTGTTAAGCGTTGAGTTGAATGAAAAACACACACTTATATTTTTATACGATGACCTTTTAACAGAAAATTGTTTAGTAATTAGCGCTAATAAAAAATTGAATAATTACTCTATTGGGGTTGAAAACTAAAAATTTCAGCGTACACTTGTGCGCTGAAGTTTGAGCGTACACGTGTAAGTTCAAACGTTAAGTATTTTACGACCCAAGAGATTAATAGTGATGATAATTAAAGTATTAAACCAATTTTCAAAATGGTTTTTACACCATCAAAGTTTTGCAGGCTACATAGAGCCAATAATGCAGGTATTTAAACCTGCATGGCGTGCAGGGCAGTTTAGAGCGCAAGTAGTTAGTATAGCTGTGCTTGATGGCGGCTTTTTAAGTGTGCAACTTAAGCCAAGCAAACATTGGCAGGCGCATACATCAGGGCAGCATATAAGTTTAACGCTTGAAATTAATGGGCGATTATTAACACGCGTTTTTACCGTGGCTTCAAGCGCTCAGCAATTTAAAAATACTGGTTTGGTGCGCTTACTAATCAAAACAAATGTGCAAGGGCGCTTTACTGGCTTACTCAGCAGCGCATTAAAAGCGGGTTTGTGGTGCAATATTTCTGCGCCAAGCGGCGACTTTGTATTTAAAAACACACATACACCAGCCACTTTTATTGCAGGCGGCTCGGGTATAACACCTATGCTAGCTATGCTTGATGATTACCTAAGCCAAACAACGCAAAAAGTATCGTTGGTGTATTACGCAAAAGCCACTGAGCATCAATGTGTTGATGAGCTAAGTGAGTTGGCAGCGCAATTTGAGCATTTTTCGTTTTTATTATTAACGCGTGAGCAATCAAGCGATATAACCAGCAATATTAAGCCGTGGGAAAATCCAGACATTTACTGCTGTGGCCCTGCAGCATTTATGCAGACGGTGAGCGATTTTGCTAAAACGAATAAGCTAAATTACTACCAAGAAGCCTTTGGTTTAGCGCTGCCTAGCTTAAACGACGACAGCCAATTTAATGTAAAGATTAACGCCAGTGCCCATGTTGTGTCGGGCAACGATGTTTTACTACCTCAGTTTGAAGAAAAAAAGCTCCCCGTTAAACGCGGTTGCGGTATTGGTATTTGCCATCAATGCCAATGTATTAAAAAGTCAGGCGTGGTACGTAATTTAAAAACAGGTGAATTGAGTGACAACGGCGAGCAGTTAATACAACTTTGCGTAAGCCAACCTGTTAGTGATTTGGAGTTACAATTATGAAAAACATTAACTATGACATGCTCGCAAGCGAGCTAGATGCCATTAAAATGGAGACCCTTGGCAAAGTAGGCCAACAAGATGCTGACTATATTCGCTCTGTTGTGCGCAAACAGCGAGTGTGTGAATGGAGCGGGCGAATTTTGCTAATGCTTGGTTTTATTCAGCCATTATTGTGGGTTGCAGGCGTGTTGTTATTAGCACTTGCTAAAATTTTAGACAATATGGAAATTGGCCACAATGTAATGCATGGTCAATACGATTGGATGAACGACAAGCAACTTAACTCACAACATTATGAGTGGGACATAGCGTGCGACGGGCAAAGTTGGCACCGTATTCATAATTTTGAGCACCATACTTATACTAATATTATTGGTAAAGACCGTGATTTTGGCTATGGATTATTACGCCTGAGCGATGATTTTAATTGGCGTTTAAAAAATGTATGGCAGTTTATTACATACATTAATTTAAGTGTGCTATTTCAGTGGGGTGTGTCGTATCACGAGTTGGCTGCAGAGCGTGTTTTTATTGGTAAAAAGAAAGAAAACCGCGAAGGGCTTGTTTCACACTCTACATTAAAGCAGCGCTTTTTTAGTAAAGGCGCTCGCCAGTTAATTAAAGATTATGCGATATTTCCGTTACTTGCAGGGCCTTTATTTTTATGGGTGTTGGCCGGTAATTTAGTAGCAAATTTAATCCGTAATTTATGGACATCGACCATAATATTTTGTGGTCACTTTACTGAAGAAACGCAAACTTTTAAACAAGAAGACTGCGTAAACGAAACCCAAGGACAGTGGTATTACCGCCAAGTACTGGGCTCGTCTAATATTAAAGGACCGCATTGGTTTCATGTTTTAACAGGGCATTTGAGCTGCCAAATAGAGCATCATTTATTTCCTGATATGCCGTCTTCGCGCTATCAAGAAGTTGCACCTCAAGTACAAGCTGTTTTGAAAAAACACGGTATTGATTATCATACAGGTGGTTTTTTTAGACAGTATACGTCGGTGTTAAAACGTATTATTAAATATTCGTTTAAATAAACATGTTTTAATTAACGAATGAAAAAATCGGTCTGTGTAACTACACTGACCGATTTTTTTGTTTATTGCACTCAATACGGTTGATTAGTAAACAGCACTTGCAAAAAATTCTCATAGTTAATTAAAAAAGCCTTACTTTAGCTATGGTTAAATGGCGGGTGATTGTCATACAATGGAGGGAAATAGACCACACAAGAGAGATTAAAATGGCCGCATTTGGTACCGTGTTTATGCCGCAGATGATTCAAGCTCGTTTTTCTGATAATAAATGGAGCGAAAGCTCAATTGTCCCTTCCGATAAACTTGAACTTCATGCTGGTGCGCACGTTCTTCATTATTCAAGTACATGTTTTGAAGGCTTAAAAGCCTTTCGCCATGAAGATGGTTCTGTTTATCTTTTTAGAATGGATGCAAACATTGCACGCATGCAACAAAGCTCAGCGCTATTAAGCTTACCGAGTTTTGACAATGATATGCTAAAAACGATGATTATCGATATTATGCGCGAATACGCAGATGAAACGCCATTACCACCGGGCTCTATGTATATTCGCCCAACGCACATTGGTACTGAGGCTGCAATTGGTAAAGCGGCTGCGCCATCAATGAGCTCACTTTTATACACGTTACTATCGCCAGTAGGTGATTACTTTGCCGGTGGTGCAACTGCACTGCGTGTATTGCTTGAAGAAGATGGTATGCGCTGCGCTCCGCACATGGGTATGGTAAAAAGTGGTGGTAACTACGCCAGTGCTCTAGCACCTATTAGTGCTGCACGAACTAAGTATCAAGCAGATCAAATTTTATTTTGCCCAGGTGGCGACGTACAAGAAACCGGTGCTGCTAACTTTATACTTATTGATGGCAACGAAATTATTACTAAAGCGCTTGATAGCACGTTTTTACACGGTGTAACGCGTAATAGTATTTTAACCATTGCAAAAGATTTAGGTATGACGGTAAGCGAGCGTAACTTTAGCGTTACTGAGCTACTAGAGCGTGCTGCTAAACCAGGTACTGAAGCGGCGCTTTCGGGCACTGCAGCTGTACTAACTGCTGTGGGTACATTTATTCATAACGATAAAGAATACAAAGTAGGTACTGGCGAGCCAGGCCCAACTACTGCGCGCCTTCGCCAAGCATTGAACGATATTCAATGGGGTAAAAGTGAAGACAAGCACGGCTGGTTAACTAAAATCTAATTATAGATTTAATAGCAACTCGCATTAAAAAGCCACCTAATCGGTGGCTTTTGTGTGTTTGGTTACTTTAAGCTGTGCTTATTAGAACTTCATTTCTATTTTACCGTACACGTAGCGTCCGTTAAATCCATACGGCGAGAAGCTAGAGTAAGCAAATAAACGTGAGAATGTGGTTACATCGTCAACATTTTCACGGGTTGCATCTGGGTAAACATCAAAAATGTTATTAGCACCTAAGCTCAGCGATACGTTTTCACTAAGCGAGTAGGCTACATCTAAGTCGGTTATCCATTTAGGCTTAAGCACTTCGTTACGTTCTGGGTTATCTGAAGGGTCTTGAGTTTCGCCGTAACGCGTTGTTCTAAGAGTGGTACGTATGTCGTCGTTAGTCCATGTTGCGCTTAAGTTGTACTTATTACGCGGTGTGCTTACTTCAAAACGACGTAGCTCAGTGCCTGAGAACAAGTTGTCTTGATCAAACCCTGCACCTTGTAGCTCTGCTGGTGGGTCGATAATATTTGTTACTTCATTTTTGCCGTAGTTATAACCTAGGTTAAAGGCTAAATCGCCGTAACCATCAGTTGCTACATTATATGAGGCAACCACATCAACACCACGGGTTTTGCTGTCAATTGCATTTAAGAAGAAACGACCTTGGTTAGCGCCTGTACCTTCAAGAAGTTGCTCAATAGCATCGCCCGATAAGTTGTTTGATAGCACAATGCGGTCATCAATTAATATTTGGTAGTAATCAACCGACAAGCTGAAATTAAAGTCGGTAGACCATGTAAAACCAACGCCGTAGTTTGTTGCTTCCTCAGCATCAAGACCTGGTGAGCCCAGTGCTTTTGCTACATCGCTGCTTGGTGCGAACGTACCTGTTTCGGTTGGTTCGCCATCAACAAATACAGTGGCCACTGAGGTAAAGTATTGCTGCTGCAAAGAAGGTGCTCTAAAACCAGTAGATACTGAGGCGCGTAGTGCTAAGTCTTCAGTTAATGAATAACGAGTCGCAATTTTACCGTTAAGTGTATCGCCAAAGTCTGAGTAATCTTCATAACGGGCGGCAACCGCTAAATTCCAATCGTCGGTTAGGTAGGTTTCAAGGTCTATATATAAGCTCACGTTGTGGCGGCTGTTATCGCCCTCTGATTCGGGTGTAAACCCCGGGAATACTTGTGCCCCCGCTGCGCCAAATGGGCCATCAACTGGGTCGGTTACTGCGCCTCCTGGGCCAAATGTGCCTTGTGCATATGATGCTTCTTCGCCTGCATCTATTTGGTATCCTTCGCGGCGATACTCAGCACCTACAGCTACGTTTACAGAGCTTTCTAAAAAGCTGACGTCTACTTCGCGGCTAAAATCAACGTTTAAAGTAAGTTGATCGTAGGTAAGTGTTCCTGCATCAAAGCTTGTTTGGCTAGTCGGGCCGTATGAGGTATTTAAGCTATTTATAACACCAAACTCAAATGCATCTTGACCATATACGGCCGATACATCGTAATTCCATTCACTTACAAAACCTTTAGCGCCAAGTGCCAGTGAAAAGTCATCTATGTCTGAGGTAATAACAGGTAAAAAGCCATCAGGGTATACTTCTTCTATATTACGGCTATCGCTTGCACGGCGATAAAACCCGCCGCCTTCGCCTTCACGTTTGCTGTAAGAGCCAAACGAATATAAGTCGACTTCGTTTGTTAACTGGTAACCTGCGTTATAAAACATTGAAAAATCTTCAACATCGCCATTACCAAAGTTATGGTTGTAACGATTTACAGTCAGTTCACGTGGGTCAAGCGCGCCATCTACTGAACTGTCATCTATGCGTGCGTAGTTTTCACGGTTATCGTAGTCTGAGCGGTTAGTTGAATGACGGTCGCGGTATTCTGTTGAGATGTTTAAAAAGCCATTATCGCCAAGCTCAAAACCCATATTACCTTGCAGCGTTAATGTTTGACCATCGGTTAAAGAGCGATCGCCCCCTTCGGTAAAGGCTAAATTACCATCACTGCCTTCAGAAACTGATTTTAGCTGTGGTACACCGTCCATTTCGGTTACGTTAGCACCATATATAGCCGCAACTGAACCACCGCTGCTGGCACTTTTAAGTACAATATTAATAACACCAGCTATAGCATCAGAGCCATATTGCGCTGCTGCACCATCGCGTAATACTTCAATACGGGCAATAGCATTTGCAGGTATCGCATTTAAGTCAACCG
The DNA here is from genome assembly GCF_030408075.1 of Pseudoalteromonas sp. APC 3358. Classification (NCBI taxonomy): domain Bacteria; kingdom Pseudomonadati; phylum Pseudomonadota; class Gammaproteobacteria; order Alteromonadales; family Pseudoalteromonadaceae; genus Pseudoalteromonas; species Pseudoalteromonas sp. APC 3358. The sequence continues at coordinate 138,064 of NZ_JASDCE010000004.1, read as the reverse complement.
ATGATGAACCACGACCCGTTGAGCCATTTAAGTTAAGTAATGCGTTGCTGTGGCGGCGTTTACCATTAACAAGCACTAAGGTGTGATCGGGTGCTAAGCCACGAAGCTGAGCGGGGCGTACATGGTCGCTGCCATCAGTAAGTGATGCTTGTGGGAAGTTAAAGCTGGGTAATAAACTGCTAAGCAGGGCATTCGTTTCAGTAAAGCCTGAGTTTTTAAGTGCATCTGCACCAATTATATCGATGGGTACTGCGCTGTCTTCTACTGTACGGCCTAATCGGCGAGAGCCAATTACGCTTATTTGTTCGATGTTTTCTTCTGCTTTAGTGTCTTGCTCTGCAGCATTTACGCAGAGCGAACCAAGTAGTGCAGCAGACGCGCTCATTGCGAGTAATATTTGTGGTACCGATTGCTGTAATTTAAATAACGGTTTTCTATTCATGCTGTATTTCCCCATACCCATTGAATTATTTTAGTTTTGTACAAAAAGATTAATACCAACCCGCAATAATACTTAATCATTTTTAGGAGCTAAACGTGCCGTTACCTGCGTTAAAAAATTCTCATTTACGACTGCATGGATGCAGAAGGTAGAGCAATGCAGGAGCAATTGCCGAGAACAACTAAATAGCGAATTTTTTGCCTAGCTATCAACACGTTTTTCCATCCTCAAAATAGATCACTTAATTAAGCGGATTGGTATAAACTTTTTTGTTACCTTGAACATATACTTAATTAACAAAGTCAGTCAATTGAATAACATTCAATTAATTTAAGGGTTTTTATAATTACATTTGGTTGTTTTTTATAATGATCATTGTTTTAGTTATATAGCGAAGGTAATTGCTAAGTAATTGATGGATAATGAATTATATTTAAAAGTTAAATTTAACGTTTAATTAACTGGTAAGATGAGGTTGATGGGTTGAATTAATTTAGAGTAGGGAACCATTTTTATTGGGCTGGCAATAAATAGCTGTTGAGCTATAAATGTTTTTTAAAATTTAAAATACAAATAAACCCATTAGATGTTAACTAAATTAACATTTAATGGGTGTACTATAAATTATGTACTACTTATTAGAACCTATACTTTAAAGCATGAAGCAATTTTGTTTTTATAAGTAATTGGTATAAAAAAGAGTGCTAAAAATAGTGTTAAAATTTAATTTTTCCAACAAGCATATCTTTAAACATTACCCAATCTCCCCACAAACTGTAAAAAGGGTGTTTAAAAGTAGCTGGGCGGTTTTTTTCAAAAAAGAAATGCCCAACCCACGCAAATCCATATCCAATAACAGGTAATAGCCATAATAAACTGTAGTGTTGTTTTAATAATGCTATTGCGATTACAGCAAGAACGAGGGTGCTTCCTATAAAATGTAAGCGGCGGCAAATCACGTTGCGGTGTTCTTTTAAATAATAAGGGTAGAAGGCTTTAAAGCTTTTAAACGTGGGGTTTTTACTTTGCATAGTGTGCTCTTTTATTGTTTTTTATTTTAATGAGGGTTGTGCTATTAAAGCGTAAGTTTACATTTGTTTACAGCGATAAATGACGCTTAACGCATCTAAATAGACAAAAGGGCTAAAAGTTAATAACTTAGGCGCACTATTAATAAATAAGAATGGAACTCAGGATGTTTAAACATACTCTAGCGTGTGCTGTAATTGTAGCGCTTAGCGGCTGTTCAGAGCCAACTAATACGGTAACTCAAGAAGAAGTAAAAGCACCTATGAAGCAAGTTAACGCAGTTATATACCCAGAAACAAAAAAAGGCGATATCGTAGATACCTACTTTGAAGAAGCCGTTAGCGACCCATATCGTTGGCTTGAAGATGATATGAGCGACGAGACTGCCGATTGGGTTAAAACGCAAAACAATTTAACATTTTCTTATTTAGAACAAATCCCTTATCGCGATAAGTTAAAGCAGCGCCTTGAAAAACTAATGAACTACGAAAAAATAGGCGCTCCTTTTACTGAAGGCGATTACACCTATTTTTATAAAAACGATGGCCTGCAAAATCAATATGTTTTGTACCGCAGTAAAGATGGCGGCGACGTTGAAGTATTTTTAGATCCAAACAAGTTTAGTGACGATGGTACGACGTCTATGTCGGGTTTATCGTTTTCAAAAGATGGGTCATTACTCGCGTATCAAATATCTGAAGGCGGCAGCGATTGGCGCAAAATTATAGTTATTGATGCACATACTAAAGAGCAAGTTGAAGAAGCGCTTGTTGACGTTAAATTTAGTGGCATTGATTGGTTAGGCAACGAAGGTTTTTATTATTCAAGTTACGAAAAACCTAAAGGCAGTGAGCTTTCGGCTAAAACAGATCAGCATAAAGCGTATTACCATAAGCTAGGTACTGCACAGTCTGCTGACCAAGTTGTATTTGGTGAAACTGATGAGCAAAAACATCGCTATGTAGGCGCTGATGTAACCCATGACGGCCGCTACCTACTTATTTCGGCAAGTACGTCTACCTCAGGCAATAAACTGTTTATAAAAGACTTAACAAAAGAAAACAGTGAGTTTGTAACGGTTGTTGGAAATACTGATTCAGATACATCAGTTATTGATAACGAAGGCAGCAAGCTGTTTTTAGTTACTAACCTCAATGCACCAAACAAAAAAGTAGTGACGGTTGATGCAAGTAATCCAAGCCCTGAAAATTGGGTTGATTTAATTCCAGAAACCAAAAACGTATTAAACCTTACAAAAGGTGGCGATACCTTTTTTGCTAACTACATGGTTGATGCTATTTCGCAGGTAAAACAGTACAACAAAAAAGGCGAGCTAATTCGCGAAATTACATTACCAGGCGTGGGTACTGCACGTGGTTTTGGCGGTAAAAAAGATCAAACAACGCTTTATTATTCGTTCACTAACTACAAAACACCAGGTACTACTTATACGTTTGATGTAGCTACAGGTGAATCGGGTGTTTATCGTAAGTCGGCTATTGATTTTAATAGCGATGATTACACGTCTGAGCAAGTGTTTTACACATCAAAAGACGGCACTAAAATACCGATGGTAATTACCTATAAAACAGGCATTAAGCTTGATGGTTCAAACCCTACTATTTTATACGGTTACGGTGGTTTTAATATTAGTTTAACGCCAAGCTTTAGCCCTGTTAATGCAGTATGGCTTGAGCAAGGTGGTGTATACGCCGTTGCTAATATTCGCGGTGGTGGTGAGTACGGTAAAAACTGGCACAATGCCGGCACAAAATTGCAAAAGCAAAATGTGTTTGACGACTTTATTGCCGCAGCTGAGTACTTAAAAGATAAAAAGTACACATCTAAAAAGCGCTTAGCACTTCGCGGTGGATCTAATGGTGGTTTGTTAGTTGGCGCAGTGATGACGCAGCGCCCAGACTTATTTCAGGTGGCTCTACCTGCTGTAGGTGTACTTGATATGTTGCGCTACCATACCTTTACCGCAGGTGCGGGTTGGGCATACGACTACGGTACCAGTGAGCAGAGCAAAGAAATGTTTGAATACATTAAAGGTTATTCACCACTTCATAATGTAAAAGCAGGTGTTGAGTATCCAGCGACTATGATTACAACTGGCGATCATGATGACCGCGTTGTCCCTTCGCATTCGTTTAAGTTTGCAGCTGAGCTTCAAGCAAAGCAAACGGGTAATAATCCAACGCTTATTCGCATAGAAACCAATGCAGGGCATGGCGCAGGTACTCCAACAAGTAAAACAATTGAGCAGTACGCTGATATATTTGGTTTTACGCTATACAACATGGGCGTAGAGTCGTTATAAAAGCGATTTAACTAAATAGCTAACTTTAATAGCTGAGCAAAAAGGCCGAGTAAATTTAATTTACTCGGCCTTTTTAATAATGCTCAGTTTTATATTACTTACGTCTATTGGTATTGCTACTGCATAGGTGAAAACAATCGTTGATACGTTTTATAAGCGTACTCGTCGGTCATTCCGCTTAAGTAATCGCAAATTATACGCATACCTTGGTTTTGCTTTTGTGCATCTATGTATTGTGCTTGTGTTGTTTCGGGTAATAAACGCAGCGGATCGCTAGCAAACGCGGTAAATAACTCTATTAGTAAGTTTTGACCTTTGAACTCTATTTGCTGCATTTCGGGGTCGCGTATTAAACGTTGAAACACAAAATGCTTAAGTATTTGTAATACACTGTCGTATTGGGCATCTAATTTAGCGGTGTACTTTAAAATAGGGCATTCAAAGTCATCGTTTTGAACATCTAAATGTATATGAATAATAAAGGTATTAACCAGCTCACCTATGGCATCTTTTCGCTCATAATCATTTTTTGAAAACAAACGCTGGGTCAGCGATTCAAGCATGGTGTTTAACCAGTCAAAATTTAGTGCTTTTAAATGAGGTAGAGCATGAGTTTGCCAATCGTCTAACGTAAGTACACGGGTTGCAATGGCATCTTCTAAGTCGTGTACCGCGTACGCTATATCGTCGGCGTGTTCCATTATGGCGCTGTCGAGTGATTTATACGTTGTTTTAGCGCGGTACTTATCAATAGCGGCATGGCTACCTAGCAATGTTTTATCGTTTTGACTCAGTGGTTCTACTATCCAATTAAATATGGCAGCATCGTCGTTGTATAACCCTTTGGCAGGTCTCCAATCATCCGCTTTTATAAATGCACGACCGGTTGTATCGTCAGGAATGGTATGCCAGAGCGTATTAATAAACGCGGGGTATTTTATAAAGCCTAATAAAGTACGACGAGTGAGGTTCATGCCGTGGCCATTACTGTAGGGCTCAAGTTTTGCAACTATGCGCAGTGTTTGTGCGTTACCTTCAAAACCACCGTGATCGCGCATCATGTAATTTAGCGCTATTTCACCACCATGACCAAAAGGCGGATGGCCAATATCGTGCGCTAAACACAGTGTTTCGAGCAGTCCGGTTGATGGAAAGTGCGTAAAGTCGCCATGTTGCGCTTTTAAATGGCGCAATATACCAGTACCAATTTGCGATACTTCTAAAGAGTGGGTAAGGCGAGTGCGGTAAAAGTCGTTAAGGCCAATGCCCATAATTTGGGTTTTAGCTTGCAAACGCCTAAATGCAGCTGCATGAATAATACGCGAACGGTCGACCTGCCACGGCGAGCGGTTATCGTTAGGACGATGTTTATATTGCTCTATTATTCGGCTTTGCCATTGTTTATCCATACTGCTTACTCACACATAGTTAATATTATTAAACTTTGCCCAGTATACCCATGGACTTATAAATTGCGAATGAACAAATGCACTACATAGGCTCCGTTTTATCTAAAATTCAAGTACACTGCTGAAAATTCAACCGTAAAAGGTCACCAAACCCCAGTTATTCGCGTTTATAAAGTGGCTTAGGTATAATGCGCCTTCGTATGCTTGTGTATAAACCATGCATAACTAAGTTTAATAGAGAGAATAGATGTTAAAAACGATTTTTAAGCTTTTACTAACTGTATTTTTTGTTTGGGCGCTTGCATACCCGTTTATACAAAGTGACGATGTTGAACTAGATGAACAAACGTCAGAACAACCAAAAAAAGTGAAGAAAAAAGAAAAACCATTACATAATGTAAAACTGCCAAAGTTTTCAGAATTTAGTGATGTTAAAGAAAAAAAACATGCATTTTTTAGCTTTATTCGTCCGCACGTTGAAGCCGAAAATAAAAAAATATTACAGCAACGCGCTAAGCTTCAAATTGCACGATTAATGCTTGAGGATAACGAGCCACTGCAATCTAAGCAAAGCAAAGATATTATCAAAATTTTAGAGTCGTACGATTTACCAACAACGCTTGATACTTTAACGCTTAGTCTTGCATTGCGCCGTGTTGATATAATTCCTAAAGAATTAGCGCTTATGCAAGCTGCAAACGAATCTGCATGGGGCACTTCGCGTTTTGCACGTATTGGCCTTAACTTTTTTGGTCAGTGGTGTTACACAAAAGGTTGTGGCATGGTGCCAAAACGCCGTAATACCGGGGCTGCGCACGAAGTTGCTGCGTTTAAATCGGTAAGAGCTGCTATAAACTCTTACTTTAAAAACATAAATACGCATCCTGCTTATAAAGATTTGCGCACAATACGTGAAAACTTACGTCTTGAGCAAAAACCAATTTTAGCGACTGAACTTACACATGGTTTAATGTCTTACTCTGAGCGCGGTGAAGCGTATATAGAAGAGTTAAACACGATGATTAGCCAAAATAGAGCCTACTTTGATGAATAAATACATTTTTAATTGTACCAACGCTATTGTGTTAGTGCTGCTGAGCATCAGTGCATTTAATGTAAATGCGAGAGAATTTGTGATGTCGTATGACGGTTTTTACGACCGCTTAAAAGTTGTTAACAAAGGCGATTTTCAATATGCGCGAGTTAACTTTTACATTAGTGATATTGGTACTAATGAAACATGTGCGATTAAAAGCGGTACTATTTTAACCGAAAGAAACGAGTATCCACTTAACTTTACCGATAAAGCACAATTACTATTGCCGTTCGATAAGCAGCTTGATACCGATAAAGCGGTTATTGTAGTAGAGCCGCTCAATCCTGTGCACGATTGCCAATTAAAGTTACAAATAGAAGCAAACGAACTTGAAGGTTTAGCATTTTCAAAGCAGTCGTTATATACCATTAACGAAGAACTTGATGAACTATTAACTGATTTGTCGGGCTTTTTTGTAAGTAAATTAATGTGGTTTTTATTACCAGAGCAAAAGGGCGTAGCAGTTACATTTAAAAGCCCAATGCAATTTGATGATGAAAATATAACGTGTGAAAAGTCAGTGTGTTATTTTGCAGTTGAAGATAGCTGGGAAGATGATAGCGCAGTGCTTGGCGATATATCGAACGTTATTAAAGTAACGCCTTGGATTGTTAAGTAGCTCATATATAAAAAGCGGCATTTAGCCGCTTTTTTTGTACCAAAATCAGTACTCGTTTTTAGCCTTTAGTTTTTATTTAATAAGTGGTGCTGATGAATCGCGCTGCATTAAAGTAGGTTCAAAAAAGCGATTTATAACGAGGTTTTTATTTTGATATACGTCTTTAAGTACTAATTTAGCAGCCATTTCGCCCATTTTTCCGACCGGATTATCTATGGTCGTGAGTGTAGGGTAAAGGTAGTTTGCAAAAATAACGTTATCAAATCCAACAATTGATAAATCAATTGGTAAGTTATAACCGTGCTCTCGTGCATACTTCATGGCACCTGAGGCCATTTCGTCATTGGCGCATACTAGTGCGGTAAAGGTAAGTTTTTCATCAATAAAATGTTTTAAGCCTTTACTACCGCCAGTTTCGTTAAAGTCGCCAATATAATAAAGCGTAGGATCAAATTTAACACCAGCCTCTGTAAGCGCTTGTTTGTGACCTTCAAGTCTATTAAATGCATCGGCTTTAAACTGCGGGCCTGCAATATACGCTATTTGTGTATGGCCTTGATTTAATATCGATTTAGTAGCTAGGTAACCACCTAATTGATTATCTAGGCTGATACAGTTGTCTTTTAGTTGCTCTACGTAACGGCTCATTAAATAAACGGGTGTAGAGCCTTGGCTTAGTTTTATTAGGTAGTCGTCTGAGACGGCTTCTACGTGCAAAATAATGGCATCGCAGCGTCTGCTAATTAAAAACTCAATGCCTTCTTGTTCTTTGTCTTCTTCACTGTGTCCGGTGGTAATAATAACGTGTTTACCCGCAGCACGAAGCTCTGACTCAATACCTGCCATCATTTGGGCAAAGAAAGGACCATGTAACTCAGACACTAAAATACCGACACTGTTAGTACAGTTAGAGGCTAAAGATTGCGCTATTGAATTAGGCTTGTAGCCAAGCTGCGCCATAGCATCAAGCACTTTTTGTTTAGTTTTATCGCTTACACGGGTATTTTTGTTCATCACGCGAGAAACGGTGGCTAACGATACGCCCGCAAGCTCTGAGACTTGATAAATTGTTGCCATGTTATTTGTTCACTCGCTTATCCTTAACTACTTCGGCTAAATAATACCTTAGAGTATATATCTTAACTAGCTGTTAGTTTAGATTGAATATTTTCAACAACCTGATTAGTCAGTGTATATTTTTTCATTATGTAGGCAACAAATAATGAGCCAAAAGCAGGTAGTACAGTGAATGACAGTAAAATACCGTGTTGGGTATCAAGAGTTTGTACTGCATCGGCCTGATAACTGTAAAAAGATAATAACCAGCCTGCAATTGCGCCGCCTACAGCCACGCCCATTTTAATAAAAAATATAACGCCTGAATAAACCAAACCCGTAATGCGTACACCTGTTTTTTCATGCCCGTAATCTATGGTGTCGGCCATTTTTGCCCACAACAACGGGGTTGCCATATCTAAAAAGAATTTCCATAAAATAAAGGCAGTAAATGCGAGTACTAATTGATCTTTACTAATAAAGTAACTAAAACCACAAATAGCGGCGGCAATAACTTGTAAGCTTATATAGGCCTTTATTTTACAAAAGCGCTTTGCAAGTGGTTGAGCTAAAGCACAACCTACCATGCTGGCTGCAACACCTAGCGTCATAAATAAAGTGATTAAATCGTCTCGACCTAAATAGTATTTTACGTAGTAAACAGCAAGCGTAAGCCTCAATACTTGCCCGGTAAGTAAAAAGAATGCAGCTAAGCAAAGTGTTCGCCATTGATCGTTTTTAATTAATGCTTTAACACTTTGGGCAAAAGGAATGTTTTGCTCTTTAGGCTGTTGTATACGCTCTTTTGTGCCTAAAAAACAAAGTAAAAACAGTACAAAGCCTAAAATGCTCATTGCAGTCATTGTGTATTGATAGCCCTTTGCTGCATCGCCTTGGCCAAAATACTCAACCATTGGCATAGTACAACCCGCTACTATAACGCCGCCTAACATACCAAATACAAACCGGTAAGACTGAATAGTCACGCGCTCTTTTACATCAGCCGTAAGTACGCCGCCCAATGCACAATAAGGAATATTGATAGCGGTGTAGACAACCATAAGTAAAGTGTAGGTAGTAAAGGCATAAATTATTTTATCGGTGCCTTCTAAATCGGGCGTAGTGAACGCTAAAATACTAATAATGGCAAAAGGGAGGGCAAGCCAAAGTAAGTAGGGGCGAAAGTGCCCCCAGCGCGTATGTGTTTTATCAGCAAGGTTACCCATTAACGGGTCGGTTACGGCATCAAAAATACGCACTGCTAAAAACATAGTACCTACAACAGCAGGCGATAAACCCACTACGTCTGTGTAGTACAGCATTAAAAACATCATAACTGTTTGAAAAATAATATTACTGGCGGTGTCGCCTAAGCCATACGCTATTTTTTCTTTTACACTGACCATGATTGTTTATCCCGCTTTATACTTGTTTTTAGTTGTGGGTATACTCTTATCTTTTAGAGATGAGTTCTTTATAAGCTAAGCCACTATTTTTAATGGTGCGTTGCTGCGTCTTATAATCTACATACACAATACCAAAACGTTTTAAATAACCTTCTGCCCACTCAAAGTTATCCATTAAGCTCCAAGCAAAGTAGCCATCTATAACAACACCTTGTTCAATCGCATTATGAACCGCATTTAAGTGATCATTATAGTAATTTAAACGATCTAAGTCGTTAACTTCACCATTATTATATGTATCGGGCATGGCTGCGCCATTTTCTGTTATATAAATAGGCGGTAGGGTGTATGTTTTATTTAGCGATACGAGCAAGTCGGTGAACGATTGCGGATAAATTTCCCATCCCATATCAGTCAACGGACCCGTTGGTGCAATGGGTTCATAAATGTCAGTAGGATGCGCCTTATAAACTTGGCGGGTATAAAAGTTAATGCCTAAGTAATCAATTGGCTGAGAAATTAATTCCATATCACCAGGGTGTATGTCTGGTAAATGATCGCTTGGTAATTGGTTAATTATATCGGGGTACTTACCATCCATTATTGGTTTCATGTACCACTGATTTAAGTAGTCATCAGCGTATTTGGCACTGTCTATGTCTTGTTGATTATCGGTAAGTGGATATGCGGGTGTAAAGTTAAGCACAATGCCGTTTTGAGTATTAGGCGATGTTTTATTTAGCACGTTCATGGCCAGACCATGAGCGAGTAATAAGTGATGAGCTGCTTTTTTACCATACTGCTTGCCGACTAGGCCTGGGGCATGTATGCCAATTTCGTAACCCAAAAACGCGCTGCAAAAGGGTTCGTTTAATGTAGCGTACGAATACACTCGAGTTCCAAATGCGTTAGTAATTAGTTCTACGTATTGCTCAAATGCGTAAGCAGTTTTTCTGTTGAGCCAGCCGCCTTCATCTTCAAGGTGTTGCGGTAAATCCCAGTGGTACAAAGTAACAAAGGCTTTTATATTTTTTTGTTTTAGCTCATCTAAAATATCAGTATAAAACTTAACGCCTACAGGATTTAACTTTCCGTCTTGAGTCATCACGCGAGGCCATGAAATAGAAAGCCTGTAAGCATCAACACCTAGAGACTCTATTAAATCTATGTCTTGTTGCCAATTATTGTAATGATCGCAGGCAATATGACCATGTGAATTGTCAGCAATTTTACCTGCAGTACTACAAAAGGTATCCCAAATACACGGTAAGCGATGCTCATATCCGCCCTCTATCTGAAATGATGCTGTAGCTACACCATAAACAAAGTCTTTTGTTAATAGAGGTGAATTAAATGGTAATGATATTTTTGTCATTGGTTACAAACCTTTTTGAGAACTTAATTGCACGCTTAGCGCTTATTTTTACTGACTTTCAGCGGGTACAAAACATTATTAAAAATAAAAGTTGTTGAAATATGTAACATGTTCGTATTTAATTAGCCGTGAAAGCGCTTACATTTTTAGATTAATGTTAATTAATCTTCAGGTCAACTCTTAAATACTGCGCCTTAGCGGGGGTTGTATTAATTACTTACTGAAGGTCAATTTATAATAATAAATTGCGGAGAGCACATGGCTAGTTCAGCACCACTGACATCACACACACAGTCGCAAAACCACCAAGATAAAAACTATGGTTTTGCACTTACATCTTTAACTTCACTGTTTTTTATGTGGGGTTTTATTACCTGCTTAAATGATATTTTGATTCCGCATTTAAAAGCGGTTTTCGATTTAACGTATGTACAAGCAATGCTTGTGCAGTTTTGCTTTTTTGGCGCTTACTTTTTAATGTCACTCCCTAGTGGACACATTGTTAAAAAGCTTGGTTATAAAAAAGGAATCGTGGTTGGGCTTTTAATTGCGGCAGTAGGGTGTGTCTTATTTTACCCAGCAGCGTCTTTACATAGTTATCCTGTATTTTTATTCGCTTTATTTGTACTTGCCAGTGGCATAACGTTATTACAAGTATCTGCAAATCCTTATGTAAGTTTGTTGGGTTCTGCAAAAACAGCGTCGTCTCGTTTAACGCTTACTCAAGCTTTTAACGCGTTAGGCACTACGGTTGCGCCATCATTTGGTGCTCTGTTAATTCTGGACTCAGCGTCGGATGCCTTTTTAACACCGGCACAAAATGCAGAATCAGTACAACTTCCTTACCTCCTTTTAGCTGCAATGCTTATTTTACTAGCCGGTATTTTTGCATGGCTTAAATTGCCAGACATTATGAGCGAGCAAAAAGAAGCGGCTAAAAATTCAGAAACAATTGAAGGCAGTGCATGGCAATACCGTCACCTAACATTAGGTGCTGTGGGTATATTTATGTATGTTGGCGCAGAAGTGGCAATTGGTAGCTTTTTAGTAAGCTTTTTAGCACAAGAAAATATAGCAGGGCTAAAAGAGCATGTTGCAGCTCATTACATCACTTATTATTTTGGTGGTGCTATGGTTGGGCGTTTTATTGGTGCTGCTGTAATGCAAAAATTACCCGCTGGTAAAGTACTTGGCTTTAACGCGACCATGGCTATTATCTTAGTCGTTATTGCCATGAGCACGTCGGGTCAATTAGCAATGTGGTCAATACTATTGGTTGGTTTATTCAATTCTATTATGTTCCCCACTATTTTTAGTTTAGCGTTAAATGGACTTGGCAAACATACAGCTCAAGGCTCTGGTATTTTGTGTTTGGCGATTGTGGGTGGTGCAATAGTGCCACTTTTACAAGGTGCACTTGCTGATAGTGTGGGTGTTCAACTTTCGTATGTTTTACCTATTTTATGTTACATATTTATCGTGTTCTATGGTTTAAGCGGTAGCAAACCAGTTCAAGCGCAGGAGACTCTATAATGAAAACCCCTTTTACACTTAATAAAATAGCCTTAGCAACATTAATTGCATCAGTAGGTACTTTATCGGCTTGTTCAAACGACGCAGTAACATCGGTTGAAACTAATGAAACGTTATCTAAAACAGCGCAAATTTGGCCAAAACTTAATATTGCCGTTAAAAAAGATGCCGATATTGAAGCTAAAATAGTTAACTATTTAAAAGCCATGACACTTGAGCAAAAGGTTGCTCAAATGATTCAGCCAGAAATTCGTGATATTACCGTTGAAGATATGCGTAAATATGGCTTTGGTTCATATCTTAATGGCGGTGGCGCATTCCCTAATGGCGACAAACATGCAACACCAATGGACTGGGTAGCCTTAGCAGAGAGCTTTTATCAAGCTTCTGTCGATGACTCAGTTGATGGCAGTAGTATCCCAACTATGTGGGGCACCGATGCAGTACATGGCCATAATAACGTAATTGGCGCGACGCTTTTTCCACATAACATTGGTTTAGGCGCGGCGAATAACCCAGATTTAATAGAGAAAATAGCATCGATTACTGCAGTAGAGGTAATGGCTACGGGTATTGATTGGGTATTTGCACCCACAGTTGCCGTAGTGCGCGACGATCGCTGGGGCAGAACGTACGAAGGCTACTCTGAAGATCCAAAGATTGTTCACGATTACTCAGCAGCGATTGTAAATGGATTGCAAGGTAAAGCCGATGGCGACTTTTTAAGTGATAAGCGTGTTATTAGCACGGTTAAGCACTTTATTGGCGATGGCGGCACCGTTGATGGGGATGATCAGGGAAATAATATAGATAGCGAACAGTCGCTATTTGATATTCATGCCCAAGGTTATGTAGGTGGTTTGTCTGCGGGTAGCCAATCGGTTATGGCGTCTTTTAATAGCTGGAATGGCGTTAAAAATCACGGCAATAAATACTTACTTACAGATGTATTAAAAACACGTATGGGTTTTGATGGCTTTGTAGTGGGTGATTGGAATGGTCATGGGCAAATTAAAGGCTGTACTAACGAAAGCTGTGCACAAGCCGTTAATGCAGGCCTCGATATATTTATGGTGCCAACAGGTGCCTGGAAGCCACTTTATAACAATACAATTGCGCAAGTTAAGTCAGGCGAAATTAGTATGTCGCGTATTGATGATGCAGTGAGCAGAATATTACGCGTAAAACTTCGCGCTGGTTTATTTGATAAACCAAGTCCGGCTAAGCGTCTTTACTCGGGTAAAACAGAACTTATTGGCGCGCAAGAGCATCGCGAAGTCGCACGTCAAGCTGTGCGCGAATCGCTTGTATTACTTAAAAATAAAAATAACCTATTACCTATCGAAGCTAATCAACGCGTACTTGTTGCAGGTGATGGTGCTGATAATATAGGTAAACAGTCGGGTGGTTGGAGTATTACGTGGCAGGGGACTAATAATAAAAATGCTGATTTCCCTGGAGCAACGTCAATTTACAAAGGGCTTGAAGAACAAATATCTGCAGCAGGTGGAAGTGTTACTTTAAGTGCTGATGGTACGTTTGATCAACGTCCTGATGTTGCCATTGTTGTATTTGGTGAAGAACCTTACGCAGAAGGGCACGGCGATAAAGATAACCTTGAGTTTGAGCGCGGAAATAAAAAGTCATTAGCACTTTTAAGCTCGCTAAAAGAGCAAGGTATCCCTGTTGTATCGGTGTTTATATCAGGTCGACCTATGTGGGTTAACAGCGAACTTAACGCATCTGACGCGTTTGTAGCTGCATGGTTGCCAGGTACAGAAGGCGCAGGTATTGCTGATGTTTTATTAAAAGCGGCAGACGGCACCATTCAAAATAACTTTAAAGGTAAATTATCGTTTTCTTGGCCTAAATCAGCGGTACAAACTGCAGTTAATAAAGGCGATGAAAATTACGACCCATTACTCCCTTATGGTTTTGGTTTAACGTACGGCGATAAAAACGTATTAGCTGACGACCTTGATGAAGACTCTAAACTTGATAACTCAGGGCTTACGAGTATGGATATACTTGTTGGTGCACCTGTAGCACCATGGCGCTTATTGTTAAAATCGGGCAATGAGCTTTTAGATGTATCGAGTAGTACTCATGAATTTGGTGCAATTAAATACCGAACTGAGGACAAAATAGTACAAGAAGACGCTCGCCAATTTAGCTTTAGCGGTGCAGAAAAAGCCAGTGCTGAAATAGTAACAAGCTTTGCAGAAGATACCATTGCCTACGTTGAAGCCGATAGTGTGATTAGCTTTGATATTAAATTAAACGAAGCACTAACGAGCGATATAGCACTTGCTATGACTTGCTCGGGTGAATGTGGTGCAAGCATTGATTTAGCAAACGTAGTGGATAAAACCATTGAGAATAAATGGCAGTCAGTATCAATCGATTTAGGTTGTTTTGCTGATAAGGGTGTTAATTTTGCAAACCTAACAAGCCCATTTAGCTTACGCAGCAATGGTAAAGCATCAATTTCTGTGGCTAATATTCAGTTTGTGCCAAATAAAGCAGGCGAAGCTACACTTTCATGTAAGTAGTTTATTAACTCTATTGTGTGTATACCAAAGCCCTTCGAATGAAGGGCTTTTTTTATGTAGAGGTTTAATACTAACCTGCATAAATACTTGAGCTAATTGATATAACTAAAAAGGAACAAGTCACTATAAATACAAAGGGTTACCACGTTTTTATAGGAAGAACCTTTTTTATAATAGCTTGTAAAATAATTAACACTGCATTAAGAGGTTTTTTTCGTCAAAGCTAACTACTTTATCTCTGCCGGTTTCTTTAGCAAGATAAAGGCGTTTATCAGCCAACGACAGTAAGTCTTTTACACTCATTTTACCATTTACAGAGTGACTCACTCCCGCGCTCACAGATAGTTTTATATGCGCGTTTTGATAATAAAACGGATGCTTAGAAATATTTTCACGTAAGTGCTCTGCATATTCTTTAGCTGCTCGTAGGGAATAGTCTGGTAGTAATATTGCAAATTCTTCACCGCCTATTCTGGCGCAAATACCCTCATCAATAAATTGCTCTTTTATGTGCTGCGCAATCCATTTAATTGCTTGATCGCCCGTGTCGTGGCCGTACTTATCGTTTACATGCTTAAAAAAGTCGATATCTAAAATAATTATAGATACATTTATATCATTGTTATTAGGCTGTTTAAGGACTGCTTTGGCGTTGTTAAAAAAACCTCTGCGATTAAATAACTGTGTAAGAGAGTCGGTATTGGCAAGGTTCGATAGCGTGTATTCACTATTAGAAAATAACAAAAATGGCAGTATAAGAGCACTTAGAGTGGCTAATAGTAAATGACTAATAAGCACAATTTGTAAAGGCGTTGCTACATCTTGAATACTCGAGCTCAGTACCGGTATTGATAGAAATATAGCATTTAAAAACATAACACCGCTGTGCACTAAAAAGCAGGTAATTAACGCCTTTTTCTGGGCTTTAGCAACAAAGCTCATGCTTTTGATTAAATACGCTGTGTAAATAAATAATCCGGCAATTACTAAACTCGTTAGCATTTTTGCTGCACCGAAAGGATAAATTGCCAATAACAATAAACCAGAAAAACCAAATATGCAGTAAAGAGGCATTAAGCTGATATTTTGTACGTTTTTGTACTTATATAGTCCAATAATAATTAAAAGTGGGCTAGTTATCATTGAAACACTAGCTAAATAGTGGGTTATTAAAGGTAGATCTATGAATAAGCGCAAACATGCTAGTATTTCGGCTAATGCGAATGTGGCACAGGCTAAACCAAATAATAAAAAAGATGTTTGTTTTTTATATTTATAAATTGAGAGAAAAAATAAGCTTATGAATAAGTTAAGGATAAAAGAGAAGAAGATCACAGTAGGCAAATGAAACATGATTTATTCTCTTTATTATAAAATGATGAAATATATATTTAACTAACTGTTGTAATTATTATGTATTAATAAGAAAAGGTCAATTCAGTTAAAAGGATTGCTTTTTCAATTTTTATATTTTACCTCAAGAATTATTAACGCCCGCTAAACCAAACTCTCTAAAGCTGATTTAATATCAGGATGATGAAAACGATAATTATGAACGAGCGCCTTTTTAGGGACTACAAATTGTCCCGTTGTTAGTAAGTCTGACATTTCACCCATTAATAGTTTAAGTACTGCAGTGGGCATAGTGATAAATGCAGGTCGCGATAACGCCTCGCCTAAGCTTTTACCAAATTGAGCATTGCTTACAGGATTTGGCGCAGTTGCGTTAACAGGGCCAGATATTTCTGGATGCTTAATAATAAAGAGTATTAGCTGAATCATATCGTCGATGTGTATCCACGACATTCCTTGCTCGCCATTACCAATTGGGCCGCCTAAACACAATTTAAAAGCGGGTAGCATTTTACTTAATGCTCCACCTTTTTTAGCTAAAACAATACCCGTGCGCAAAAGGCACACTCTGCTATGCTCTGATTGCGCGAGTAGCGCTGCGTTTTCCCAGTCTTTACAAAGCTGGTGGCTAAATTCGTCGTGTGGGTTTTCAAAAGTTTCATCAATAGGGTTACTATTTTGTCGACCATAAAACCCAACGGCGCTTCCAGATATAAAAGTATGCGGGGCAGTGCTACAAGCTTTAATAGCTTCGCTAATTTGTTGTGTAACACCAATACGGCTGTCGCGTATTATTTGCTTTTGTTTGTCGCTCCAGCGCCTATTTACAATAGGCTCGCCAGCTAGATTAATAACAATATCAACAGTGTTAAAATCAACTGCATTAACATTGCTTACGGCTTTAACTTTATGGCCCAATAATACGTTTGCTTTAGTCGGATTTCGGCTAAGCACAGTAACAGTATTATGATGAAGTAAAAAAGGGCATAAGTGCTTACCAATTAATCCCGTCGCGCCAGTAACAAATATATGCATTATTAATCCTTACAATAAAATAGTAGCAAGTGATTAAAAAACATACTCGCTAGCAAACAGCTTTGCAAATTTATACGTAAAACAGGCTTTTATGATCACTTCGTAATTATTTCATTTAATTACCTTTTGCCTTACACTAAAGCCATATAATTAATAAAAGGATTAATAAATTGGCAAGTTTAACTGGAGTAAATAAAAGCTTAATAGTTTTTGCTTCCTTAGTGGTCGTACTCGCGGGGATAAAAGCGGCAAGTGTAATTATTATTCCGTTTATTTTGGCGGCGTTTATTGCCATTATTTGTAATCCGCTTATCAAGTTTTTTGCGCGCTACCGAATTCCTAAAGGCATTGCTGTTATGTTGGTAGTGCTTATTATAGTTGGCTTAGGTGTAAGCCTTGGCGGGCTTGTAGGGCAATCAATAAACGATTTTTCGCAGCAACTTCCTGAGTATAAAACACAACTCAAAGAAGAATTTGTATGGCTTGTAGATTTAGCATCTCAATACAACATACTGATTAATAAAGAACAGTTAATCAATATGTTCGACCCAGGTAAAATGGTTGATGTAGCCACTAATATGCTCACCGGTTTAGGTGGCGTAATGGCAAACATGTTTTTAATTATTTTAACCGTTGTTTTTATGTTGTTTGAAGGGCCAATGCTGAGCAAAAAAATACACATGGCACTTGAAGATCCCGATAGCAAAATGAAGCAAATTGACCGCTTTTTAGAGTCTATTAATTCATATCTGGCAATTAAAACACTAGTAAGTTTAGGTACGGGTATTATTGCTGCGTTTTACTTATGGATTTTAGACGTTGACTACTTTGTGCTGTGGGGGGTATTGGCATTTATGTTCAATTACATTCCTAATATTGGGTCAATTATTGCGGCTGTACCGGCTGTATTACTTGCGCTTATTACTCAAGGTCCGTTAATTGCGGGATTGGTTGCTGCAGGTTATTTAACAATAAATACGGTAATGGGCAATATTGTAGAGCCTAAGTTTTTGGGCAAAGGGCTGGGCCTTTCAACATTAGTGGTATTTTTATCATTAATATTTTGGGGTTGGTTATTAGGTACTGTGGGTATGCTTTTATCTGTGCCATTAACGATGATTGTGAAAATAGGCTTAGAAGCCAGTGCAGAAGGTAAGTGGGTTGCCACTCTACTAGGCAGTGGCGAAGACGTTGCTAAAAATAACTAACATCTATAACTATCAAGGGCTGTAAAATTAAAGCCCTTGATGGTTAAGTTATCAGTAAATACAGGGCTATTAATTAACAAACAATTTAATAGCGTCATCCACCGCGTTTATTGCGCCTTCTAAATATCCTGCTTCTTGTTTTGCAAACTCACTCGCTACAAAACGAATGTTCAAGTTATTTAATTGCTCATCTAAGCCTGAAAAATCAAATTCTGGGTGCTGCGAAGGTTGAGTTTGATCGTCTCTATTAGCTACAAACTTATCGTCTGCCCAGTCTTTAATAAAATACCCCGTTGCCTTTTCAGCATCTTTACCATAAAAATAGCTAAGCTGTTGGGCACAGGCTTGAATTAATTGCTCTTTAGTTACTTGGTTTCGTGATAAGTAGGGCACACCTATAAAGCCAAATAATGCGGCGTAATTGCCATCTTCAGCACTGGCATCGTGAATTTCGACCATTGGGCCTACGCGACTAAAGCATTGTCCTGATAAGTTTTTATCACGCCAAAATGCATGTTCAAAAGTAGCTATAAATTTGGCTTGTCCTGCCATCCATGTAGGTACACTACTAAGGCGGTTTATGAGCGTTGGAGTAGCCCATAGTTCAGGTGTTAAGTGTGTTGTAACCATACGAGCAGGAATAGCTGAAATTAGTTTTTCAGTAGTAAGGTGCTTTATATTACCTAAGTGATTAACCGTAATTTGCCAGTTATTATCACCTTTTTTAAGCTCAGTGACATTGTGTTCCAATAACACTGAATCAGGATTAAGTTGCTCGTATAAGGCAGTTATTAAGGTATTCATGCCGTGTTTGAGTCTAAATAGTTGCATATCTCCAGCACCTGCAATTTGTTGAGGCTGCTTGGCGTTAGGTGCTTGATATAACACATCACCTTTGTTGTATTGCTCAAATATACTTAAGTGGAGTGACTTTACTAAAGCTTGGATTTTTGGTTGGTGAGGAAATATCCACGTAGGACCCAAATCAAAACTAACATCGTTATTTATTGGTGATTGCGCAGCAAAAATTCGGCCGCCTAATTGCGATTTAGCTTCCAGTAATAAGTAAGGAATATTAAGTATTTGCAACTTGTATGCACTGTATAAGCCAGCAAGTCCGCCACCTATAATAATTACTGGTTTAGTCATTTATTAACTCATTAGTTTTTAGCAATCTACTAGTAGATAGTTTGTTTTGATGTAAATAATTGTCAAGTAGGCTAGAGAGAGCTGCAAACGCAACTAATTTGGTTTGCCTAAGTTACGTTAAAATGGGTGTTTTAGTGATTCTGTAAATTGATTTATAAGCTCTATTTCACAGAGTTTATAGCTAATGGCCGCTGTTGTCGCATTAGGAAGTTTTATTAAGTAACGCCATTGGCAGGCGCTCTCAAGGTACTTTTCGTTATTTTTAATGCTGCGCATAAATAACGGCAGTACTTGCGTATTACCTGTGCTTTCTTGTGATTTAGTTAGCTCATATTTGCGCTTTTGTATCCAACTGCCTTGTGCTTGCTTTGCTTTATCAATCTGGCTATCTAGGCATTGAATATACCGCTTAGCTTCATCGGTTGTTGCTTTAGCGGCTAAAGTACATGCTTCATTTGCAAAGCTGTACTGGTTTGTAGCTAATAGCACAATGGCAGTTAGTTTTAATAAATAGTTACTTTTTGTCATTGTAATTAAACTCTAAAATAAATTGAGCGCCGGCTAAGTTATCAGCATCGGTAATGGTAAGCGTCCCGTTATACGACTTAACTAAATCAGATACAATCGCCATGCCTACGCCGTGTCCGCTTTCGTATGTATCGAGGCGAGTACCACGTGTAAGTAAAGATTCACGTTTATCCTCTGGCACACCAGGGCCATCATCGCTAATTCCAATACACAGAGTTTTACTTTGGATTACTTGTATTTCTACTTGCGAGCGACACGCTTTACAGGCGTTATCAATCAAGTTACCGAGTAATTCCATTAAATCTGTTTGGTCACCTAAAAAGTAATCTTTTTCAGTTACAGTGCAGTTAAAAATAATATCTTTATCACGGTATACTTTTGCCATAGCACTGAGTATTGAATCAAGTACTGGCTTAATAGGGGTTTGCTTTTTCCACGTGTCTGATGCACCGGTTGCAGCACGCTTTAATTGGTGCTCGATCATCACATTAATTCGGTCGAGTTGTTCTTGTGCATCGGCATCGTTTGCCAATGGACTTGATTTTAGTACTGCAAGCGGTGTTTTAAGTGCATGAGCAAGGTCGCTTAATGAGGCTCTGTAGCGCTCTTTTTGGCGCTGTTGCGACTCAAGTAGCAAGTTTAGGTCTGCTTTTATTGTTTGCAGCTCTACAGGGTAGAGGCCTTTAATTTCTTGAATATCACCCGATTCAATCGCTTTTATTTCTTTATCGAGTCGTTGGAGTGGGCGAGCGCTCCAAATGAAACCAATCGCCATTAGGCCTGCAATTGCAATCCCCATGATAAACATCCAATCTACAAGGGTTTGCTTAAAGCCATCCATTATACGAAGTAGAGCGTCGTTACGTTTGACTAATATAAAGCGAGCTTGTTCTGATTGATCTATGTTGTTTAAAATTACAGTCAGGCTAAGTTGCCAGTACGCGGTATTATTATACTCCACGCGCCTGAAGTCGGCGGCACCTGCTTTGGTCTCTATTTGTTGAGGTACATAGTTTAAATTTACAGCCGATTCTGAGTTCCAAACAGGGTCATCATCGCGGTAAATCATTGCGTAGGTATCTGAATTTAATCTGTTTAACTCAGGCGCTAAAATAGTGCTGGGCATAATAATACCATGCTCAGTAAAGTCGACTTCAGATATTAGCGAGTAGAGCTGTGCCTCGAGGGTTTTTTCTGTCGCATCAACAAGTGAAGCGTAATACGCTTTGCCAATTGAATAAAATAAGATAGGGAGTGCGACTAATAAAACAAAGACAAGGATAAATCCTTGCCTTATTTTTAACGATATTTGCGGTATTACCACTGGCTTTTAAGCCTGTAACCACGCCCACGTAGTGTTTCTACTGGGTTTAGTACGCCTTCAGGGTCAAGCTTTTTACGCAAACGTAGTACAAATACTTCAATTACGTTTGAATCAAGGTCGAAATCTTGGTCGTAAATATGCTCAGTAAGTTCTGATTTAGAAATTACTTTTTGCGGATTTACCATTAAGTATTCAAGTACTTTATATTCGTAAGCTGTAAGGCTAAGTTCTTTATCATCAACCCATACTTGTTGTGAACGTGTATGAATTTTAATTGGACCCGCAGTCATTTCTGGATTTGCTTTACCAGCACTGCGACGAATTAATGCATTACAACGTGCAATAAGTTCTTCAACATGAAATGGTTTAGTAAGGTAGTCATCTGCACCTGCATCTAAACCTTCTACTTTATCCTGCCAGCGATCGCGCGCTGTTAAGATTAAAATAGGGATAGTAATGCCTTGTGCTCGTGCTTTATTGATTAGCTCAATACCGTCTATTTTAGGTAAACCTAAATCAACTACGGCCATATCAAGCGGGTATTCTGTAATGTGGAAAAGACCTGCTTCACCATCGTGACATAAATCCACGCTGTAACGTTCTTTTTCTAAAGCATTACGTAGGTTATCTGCTAAATGTAAATCGTCTTCAATAACTAAAATTCGCATTTGTTAATCCTTTTTCACTTCGCCGGTTTTTTTATTTATATGTAAATCAACGACGTGGCCGTCAGATTTGAGTATTCGTACGGTATAAAAATCTGTTTTTTCGGTAATTTTTAAGGTCTTACCGCCTATTGTTTTCTTTGCAAGTATTACGGCTTTCTTTTTGTCCACCTCAGCATGAGATGCTTGGGTGGCCGTCGCTGCTTGAGCAAAGTTAGCTAAGCTAACACAAGCAATAAAACCGAGGCTTAATAATACGCGCATAATGGAAAACTCCTAGACCAGACCCACTTAGTTTAATTAACTAAGTTACTAAAATTCAAGTAAAAACGCTAAATTCGCTTTTATCTCAGTAATTTTAATTAAAATCTTGTGAACAAACCCTGAATTACAGTGCAACACACGCTCTTAGGGTTTAATACACTTTTAAGCAGGGAACACTTTTTTGAAAGGTTTAACAATTGTATTTTCATAGATGCCAGCAGCAACGTAAGGGTCAGCTGCTGCCCACTCTCGAGCTGCTTCTATTGACTCAAACTCAGCAACAACTAATGAACCGGTAAAACCTGCTTCTTGAGGATCTTCACTATCGACTGCCGGAAACGGACCCGCAGTTAATAAACGGTTTTGTGAATCAAGCTCACTAAGGCGTGCTAAATGTGCCGGGCGTGCTGCTTTTCTAAGCTCTAAGCTGTTTTCAACGTCTGTTGAGTGAATCATGTACAACATAAGGAATCTCATAAAAATTGTTAAATTTGATTAACGCAATACTACCACAGCGTTGAAAATTGGTGAATTAAAAGCGTATTTACACAGGTTTACACTTCGATTTTATTTTTAAGCTGTAATTGCTTGAAAATCTCTGTGTAACACTGGTAGAGTCGCTGAAATATACAAAATAATAAAAAGGTTTTATGCATGAGCGAAAATAGAGAACGATTTAGTTCCCGTCTCGGATTCATAATGGCAGCGGCAGGTTCGGCTGTTGGTATTGGCAATTTAGTTGGTTTTCCGGTTTCTGCTACCAAAAATGGTGGTGGCGCATTCTTATTAATTTACGCTTTATTTGTCGTATTTATTTGTTTACCAGTCATGATGGCTGAAATGGCAATGGGTCGTAACGCTCAAAAAGATCCACTTGGTTCGTACAAGCTATTATCTACTAACGATAAAAAATGGAAGCTAGCAGGTTTTTTAGCGGTGCTTACACCATTTATGATTGCTGTGTTTTATATGGTAATTACGGTTTGGATTTTTGGTTACTTAACGCAAACAGGCCTCGGTAATTTAGATTTACTTGCAGATCCTGGCCACTTTGGTGTTTTTATTAATAGTTACACTGTGTTTGGTTATATGGCCGTTGTGGTTATTATTGTTAACTTAATTTTATTAGGGGGTGTTAAACAAGGCATAGAAAAAGCCGCTAAATTTTTAATGCCAGCCTTACTTTTCATGCTACTTGCTTTAGTTACTTATGTATTAACGCTTGATAACGCAATGGCCGGTGTTAAATACTACATTATTCCTGATTTTTCTAAGATGAGTGCAAGTGTACTTAATGGCGCATTAAGCCAAGCGTTTTTCTCGCTATCGCTGGGTATGGGTATATTAATGACTTACGCGTCGTACATTTCTAAAAAGGATGACATTGTAAGTAGCGCTAAAATGGTCGCTATTACAGACTCACTCGTTGCATTTGTAGCGGGCCTAATGGTGTTGCCCGCTATATTTAGCTTTGATCCAAACACAGACCCATCAGCACTTTCTGACTCGTCTGTATCAATGATTTTTGTATACCTACCTAAAATATTATTAGCACTGCAAAATGATATTGGTTATGTAGGTGCGTCTATTGTTGCGTTCTCATTCTTCTTATTAGTATTTTTTGCAGCGATTACTTCACTTGTTTCAATAGTAGAAGTACCGACAGCAACACTAAGTGACCGTAAAGGTATTAGCCGTAAAAAAGCATTGGGCATCCTTACACTTTCAACCGGTGTACTTACTATTTTATGTACAATGTCGTTTGGTATGATTGACAGCCTTACTTCGTTCACCAGTTATGGCGGCGTTAATAAGAGCTTTTTTGATATTATTGTTGATGTATTTTACGACACAATTTTACCGCTTAATGGCTTAATGGTGTGTTTGTTTGTAATGTACCGCTGGAAAAAAGCACGCTTAACACAAGAGCTAAGCTTAGGTTCGCCTAATTATGCGGGAAGCTTGATGGAAAAGTACGTTAACTTTTCACTTTCAACGTTTATTCCTGTCATTCTAGCTGTGATATTTATAAATACAGTGGCGACTAAGTTTTTTGATTTAAAAATATTTGGTTTTTAAATAGACCTCTTTAAAAGCTTATTGAATAATAAAATGCCGCTCAGTTAAGCTTAGCGGCATTTTTTATAGGCGTTTTTTTACAGGTATCTGGTAACTATTAAAAGGATTTAAAATGAATAAAATTATTATTGGGTTTGCTTTTGCTATTTCATCATTTGGCGCATTTGCACAAAGCGCTGATGGTTGGCCAGAAGGCGGTGCAATGCACACCGGCAATATTTATAATTTAGAGGGCAATAGATACAAAACTAAAATCAGTAAAATGATGGATGAAATCTACCCGCAACTAACTGATGATTACCAAGTTGATGCAGTTAAAGCGCAAATATCAGCATGGGAGCAGTATAAAGATGCTACATGTAATGTTGTTGGAGTAGCAACAGGTGCTGGTGGCTCTTGGCCCTCAACGTATAGTGTTAAATGCGAAAGAAGCCTAAGTTATGATAGATACTTTGCGACTAAAAATGCGCTAAAGTGTGTTAATAGATTGAGCAAAGAAGAGTTTGTAGGACACAGCGAAAAGTTAAATTGTTTAATTCAAACATTAAATATAAAAATATTTTAAGGTTTGCAGCAGCGCTACAGCTAAATTATACAGTTAGCTGTAGCATTTTAGGCTTATAGCAACTCAATACTTACTGTTGCGCCTTTTTCGATATTGCCGCTTTGTGCTGGCACTACAATTAAGCAGTTAGCTTTACTAAGCGACGAAAGTACACCCGAGCCCTGTTTATTAAACGGGGCAACCATCAAGTCACCTTGCTTGTTAATTGTTGCTGTACCGCGTTGAAAGTCAGCTCTGCCAGGGCGCTTTTTAATAACGGATGTAGTAACCGCGTTAAAACGCATTTTAGGGTTTACTTCACCAAGACCCGACAGCTTTTGCAGTGCAGGCTCTACTAACTGATTAAACGTAACAGCAGCCGACACAGGGTTACCTGGTAAGCCAAAAAAGTAACTGTTACTTAGTTTACCAAAGGCAAAAGGTTTGCCTGGTTTCATGGCTATTTTCCAAAAGTGAATTTCGCCAATTTCGTTGAGCACTTCTTTAGTAAAGTCGGCTTCACCAACCGATACACCGCCTGAGCTTATTACGGCATCGGCAAGTTCGTTCGCTTTTAAAAATGCATTAGTGATGAGTTCTTTGTCATCAGGAATAATTCCTAAATCAATCACGTCTATATTTTTTTGTTGCAGCGCACTAATAATAACAGCGCGGTTGCTTTCAAAAATAGCGCCTTGCTTAAGAGGCTGACCAGGTTCTATTAGCTCATCGCCAGTAGAAAGCACGGCTATTTTTAGGGTTCTTACCACGTCTATATTGGCAATTCCTAAAGATGCAAGTAACCCCACATCAACGGCCTTTAATTTATCGCCTGCTTTTAAAATAACGTCGTCGATTGCAATATCTTCGCCAGCAAAACGCACGTTTTCATTTAGCTCTGGTTGCGCAGTAAACGTAATTTTATCGCCATCAACCGAGGCGTTTTCTTGCATTACAACGCCGTTAGCGCCTGGTGCAATGGCGGCGCCGGTCATTATTCTTACGCATTGCCCTGGGGTAAGCGTTTCTTCAAAAACTTGCCCCGCAAACACGCTACCTACTTGTGTATAGGTTAAGCTTTTATCTGAAATACATAGCGCATAGCCATCCATTGCAGAGTTGTTATGAGCTGGTACGTTTATAGTTGATTTAACATCGCTTGCTAAAACGCGATCAACGCTTTGCATTATAGTGATGGTTTCAACGTCTTTAACTGGCGTTATTGAGCCAAGTATATTTTGTATTGCAGTTTCAATTGGCAATAAACCGGGTGCATTGCAAACATCGTTCATATATATTGCTTACTTAAATCATTTTATTTTGAAACAATACTTATAATGTCAAAGCTTTACAATACATGGTTGGGTTATTTTTTGCTTATAGCATGCATGCTTTCGTGCAGTGTAAACGCAAAAGAAACGCTGCAAGTAGCCGTAGCGAGTAATTTTAAAACTGTATTGCAAACCCTACTAAAAAAATCCCCATTACCTAATGTTGACGTGAAAATATCAGCCGCTTCTAGCGGTGTTTTATATTCGCAAATAGTGCATGGTGCGCCATTTGATGTGTTTTTATCGGCCGACGATTTTCGACCGCAATCACTTATTAAAGAAGGTTATGCCGAGCAAAGTAGCTTAATCACTTACGCGTTAGGCGAACTTGCTTTGTGGCAACCCAAAGCTGAAAAAGTAAATGATAAAGTAGCCATTGCTAATCCACGTTTTTCACCATACGGGCGTGCCTCAGAGCACTACGCTAATAACCATTTTAAAAAGCCAGTAAATTATGTGTACGGTAATAACATTACGCATGCTTTTCAGTTTGTTGAAAGCGGTAATGTAGGAGTAGGGCTGGTGGCTGTTTCATCGCTAAAGGCGGCTTACAGTAACACGCAAGATCAAAAATATTTAGATTATACCGTGCTGCCTACCAATCAATATCCCGATATAATTCAACAAGGCGTTATTATTAGCTCGACTAAAAAGCGTGCTAGCGCTAAGCAACTCATGCAATTTTTAATGACGCAGGCTACGCAGCAGCAGTTAATTGAATTAGGTTACAGAATAAAGGACAACAATGCTTCAAAGTGATTTAACCGCGCTGTGGTTAACTATAAAACTTGCCTTTATAACCGCAGTACTCCTTCTTGTTTTTTGTATTCCACTGGCTTACAAGCTCGCTGGCTATAACGGTAAATTTAAACCATTTTTAGAGGCATTAATTGCAATGCCTTTAGTGCTGCCGCCTACGTTATTAGGGTTTTACTTACTTGTTTTGTTTTCGCCTGATCACGCTTTTGGGCAGTTTTGGTTTTGGCTAACGGGTACACAGCTTGCGTTTAGTTTTCAGGGAGTGGTTATTGGCTCGCTTTTTTATTCGCTGCCTTTTGTAATGCAGCCTCTTGTGGCTGGGTTTAAGCATATTAATCAAACCTATAACGAAGCAGCCATTGCGCTTGGGTTAAGCCCGTTTAAACGCTTTGTGCATTTAATTATTCCGCTTTTAAAACCCAGTATTGGTAGCGCATTTGCTTTAGGCTTTGCGCATACATTGGGTGAGTTTGGTTTGGTATTAATGATTGGCGGTAATATTCAGGGGCAAACACAGGTGGTGTCTATTGCGCTTTATGACCATGTTGAATCGTTAAATTATACAGCGGCGCATCAGCTTTCACTTATTTTACTGGCTATTTCGTTTGCCTGTTTGGTGCTGTTATTTAAGTTTAATAAAAGCATTGTAGGGGTTAAGCAATAACATGATTAAGTTAAGCCTTTTTAAAGCACTCAATAATTTTGATTTAGATATAAACCTTGAGCTTGAGTCGTTTAATGTATTGGGTGTTTACGGACCTTCCGGTTCGGGTAAGTCAACATTACTGCGTTGTATTAGCGGTTTAGAGCCTGCAAAAAGTGTTTATGTAAACAATCAGCCAGTGCATGAGTTGCCAAGCGATAAACGCGGTATTACGCTTCAGTTGCAATCGTGCCCGTTGTTTCCTCATTTAGATGTGGCAGGTAATTTAGCGTTTACACAAAAACACTGCGGGAATAAACAAACAAGCTTAACGCTAGAATACGTTGTTAAAGCGCTTGAATTACAAGACTTACTAAACCGTGACGTACAAAGCTTATCGGGTGGCGAACGCCAACGTGTAGTATTTGCGCGTACGCTATTAGCCGGTCAGAAATTTATAATGCTTGATGAGCCTTTTAGTGCGCTTGATTGGTCATTGCGTTTTAAAACGCTCACTAAACTTAGCGAGTTTGCAGTTAAGTTTAATATTAAATTTATAATAGTAAGTCACTCATTAAAAGAGCTGCTATTTTGCTGCGATACCCTTATTCAGCTTGATAAAGGGAAGGTGATAAACCAAGGTGCAAGTGCGCACGTTGCAAAAGCTATTTACGCAAACGACAGGCAAACACCGCTGAGCTTAATTAATTACGATGTGGTTAAATTTGATGAAGACTACGGGCTATATCAACTACAATTACAGCAAAGTGAGCAGCCGCTTTTTGTGCTTCCTGCACTTGTAGATAGCAGTAATAAGCTAATTATAGAAAGTGAGCAAATGTCGTTTAGTGCGTTAAAGCCTGAGCAAACAACGCATAGCAATGTTTTAAGGTCGGTATTAACTCAGGCTGAGCTTATTAATAATAAATGGCAGTTAACGCTTAATGTAGATGGGCAAACATTGTATTGCTTGGCATCAAGACGAGTGTGGGACAAAAACGACTTTAAAGTGGGTGATGTGCTTTATACAACAATCAGTAATCTAGAATAACTAAATGCTGCACACCGCACATTGACTGTTTTTAGCTATTTTAAAACGATTAAACTCCATGCTTAAACCATCCACCAGCAATAAATGTTTGTCTAAGCCACTTGGCAAGCCAGCAAGCATTTTTAGCGCTTCAGTAGCCTGAATACTGCCTATTAGCCCCACAATTGGGGAAAGCACACCGGATTCTGAGCAGCTTTGTGTTTGTTCACTAAAAAATTGTGATAAACAGCCATAACAATGGCTGTTTTCATCCATAGTAAAACACGCGACTTGTCCTTCCATACGTATTGCAGAGCCTGACACTAGCGGAACTTTAGCTTTAAAACAGGCGCTATTAAGTGCATTGCGCGTTGCTAGGTTATCTGAGCAATCAATCACTATATCAATGTTATTAAATAATTGTTCTGTAGAGGTACTTGCATCAAAAAATGCCTCAATGGTGTTTATGTCTATTTCACTATTAAGCGCGTTAAGCTGTTTTTTAGCAGCACTGCATTTTGAACTACCAATATCACTTTCTTTATACAGTATTTGTCTTTGCAGGTTGGTCACGTCTATTTCATCGTTATCAACTAAGGTAAGCGTCCCAACGCCAGATGCCGCTAAGTATTGACCTACCGCACACCCAAGCCCACCCACACCAATAATTAAAGCATGCGATTGCCATAGTCGCTCTTGTCCGTCTATATCAAGCTGCGGCAGCATAATGTGCCGAGAATAGCGCAGTTGCTGCTGGTAAGTTAATGGTGTTTTTTGCATTTTCAAACTTCTCATACTTTTTTTGAACAATACCAAGTTGTTAAATCCAAGAGCAAGTAGTAACGCTTTTTATTTGCACTCTAACAACCCAGAGCCCTTCACTCATATAGTGCAACTATAACGTATAAAAACAACTGTTGCATGTAACTATATGAAATTTATGGTTTTTAATTAGTGGCTCAGTAATTGCTATATCGGGTTAACTTAAATTTAACAAACATTGGGCTGCTACTCATATAAAAGGGTGGGGCATTAATAAAACAATAATACGTTTACGAGGAAAATAAACATGCAACCGAGTTCTGGGTTTAACTTAATATCGTTTAGCGGAAAAATGAAAGTATTGCATCTAAGTTGGATGGTCTTTTTTGTGTCATTTTTTGTATGGTTTAACCATGCTCCTTTATTAGGTGCCATAGCGGGTTCACTTGGGATCACCATGGCACAAGTTAAAACATTACTAATTTTAAATGTAGCGTTAACTATTCCAGCGCGTGTTGTGGTGGGTATGCTAACCGATAAATTTGGTCCCCGTATTGTTTATGCGGCACTACTTATTAGCTGTAGTATTCCATGTTTTATGTTTGCTATGGCAACCACATTTGAGCAAGCCGCAATAGCGCGTTTTGCTTTAGGCTTTATTGGTGCTGGCTTTGTTGTGGGCATTCGTATGGTGAGTGAATGGTTTCCTGCTAACGAACTGGGTATAGCTGAAGGTATTTATGGCGGTTGGGGTAACTTTGGTTCAGCAGCAGCGGCTATGTTATTGCCAATTATTGCACTAATGTTTGGCGGCGAAGATGGCTGGCGTTATGCAGTAGGTTTAACCGGTGTATTAAGCGTTATATTTGGTGTTATTTGGTATTTAAATGTAACCGATACGCCAAAAGGCGGTACATACTTTAAACCTAAAAAAGTAGGCGCAATGGAAGTAACCAGTAAAGGCGACTTTGTATTACTACTTATTATGAAAATCCCTATGTACGGCGCATTAGCATTACTTACTTGGAAGCTTTCGCCAACCGGTGCTAACCTAATTTCGGCTAATTTTGTAATTGCTGTGTATGCTTTTTTAGTCCTACTTTATATTTACGAAGTGTATAAAACCTTTGACGTAAATGGTCATATTTTTAAAGAGCCTGTACCTGAGTCGCATCGTTATGAATTTAAGCAAGTGGCTGTTTTAAATATTTTATATTTTACAACCTTTGGTTCTGAGCTTGCGGTTGTCTCTATGTTGCCGCTGTTTTTTATGGATGTATTTGCGCTTGATATGGTGTATGCCGGTATTTTAGCCTCTGCTTACGCATTCATGAACTTAGCATCTCGCCCTGGTGGCGGTTGGATTTCAGATAAGTTAGGTCGTCGTATAACACTTATTGTACTTACGATGGGTCTTGCTGTTGGTTATTTTGTAATGGGCTTAGTTGATGCATCTTGGCCTTTATGGCTTGCAGTTGTTGCAGCTATGGCATGTTCGTTCTTTGTGCAAGCTGGTGAAGGCGCTGTATTTGCCGCAGTACCACTAATTAAGCGTCGTTTAACTGGGCAAATAGCTGGTATGACAGGCGCATACGGTAATGTAGGCGCAGTAGTTTACTTAACGGCATTATCACTTGTTGATTATAAAACCTTCTTTTTCATTATTGCGGGTAGTGCATTACTTGGCTTAGGCGCGCTGTTTTTTATGAAAGAACCAGACGGACATATTACCGAAGTAAATGAAGACGGAACCGTTGAACTTATTTCAGTGACTTAAGGCATTATTGACGATGTTTGATGAAACACTCCAAGCTAAAGCGTTAAAAAATGAACTCAACGTTTCATTTGGCGGCCACAGCGCTAAAGGGTTAAAAGCAGAGAACCAAGATGCGTTTGCAGCCCTTAATACCAAAGCGCAAGAAAAAGAGTCTAAAGGCGTTATTGCCTGCTTAGCCGATGGGTGTTCATCAGCAAAAAATGCGAAACAAGCGTCTCAACTTTCGGTTACTCATTTTATAAATGAGTATTTAAATACCCCCGAAAGTTGGGCAGTTAAAAAGTCAGTGTCGAAGGTGTTAGCGAGTTTAAATCAGTGGCTGTATTCGCAATCGGTTAATTACAATCACCTTGGTCAGCGCCAAGCCGATTGGATGACCACTTTTACAGCACTTATTTTAAAGTCGGCAACGGGTTATATATTTCACTTAGGTGATACGCGTATTACCCGCTTGCGAGGAAATAAAATAGAGGCGATAACACGGGATCATAAAGTAAACGATACGCTAACACGTGCATTAGGCGCACAACTTCATCAAGAAATAGATGTTTACGAAGTTGACCTAAAAGCAGACGATATTTATATATTAACCTGCGATGGCGTACACGATGTGCTCCCACGTAGTGATATAGCTAAATTAATTAATGAACACGTTAATTTAGATCACACTAATTTAGAAAATGCAGCTAAAGCAATTACCGAACTTGCATTAGCGCGAGGCAGTGACGACAACGTAAGTTGCTTACTGGTAAAAGTAGAAAATATTGCCGAGCAAAAGTTAGATGAGCTTTATCATTCGCTAACACGACGAAAAATTCCACCTGCGCTTAATGTTGGACAAAAAATTGATGACTACACGGTTATTCGTAAATTGCATGCCAGTAGTCGCTCGCATATTTATTTAGTGCAACAAGCGCCCGATATACCGCCAGTGGTTTTAAAAGCACCTTCGGTTAATTTTGAAGACGATGTGCACTACCTTCAAGGCTTTATAAGAGAAGGTTGGGTAGGGCAACGTATAAACCATTTAAACGTGATGAAAGTACTAAGTACGCAATCGCAAAGTCGTTTTTTGTATCATATTTGTGAGTACATGGACGGGCAAACACTCAGTGATTGGAAGCACGACGTGCCGCACCCAGAAATAACTCAAGTACGCAGTATTATTGAACAAATAGTACATGCACTAAGGGCGTTTCAGCGACTCGATATGGTACATCGCGATTTAAAACTCGATAATGTAATGATAGATGCGCACGGAAAAGTAACGCTCATTGATTACGGCACAGTAAGTGTTGCAGCTATGGACGAGTCGGTTAAACAAATTGCGGATGATTGCCCGCAAGGCACTGTCGACTACACCGCACCCGAAACACTTATTACTATGCACGCCGATTTTAAAAGTGATTTGTTTTCACTTGGCGTTATTGCATACGAGTTATTGTGCTCAAAATTGCCTTACAAACCACTGCCACTTAACCACGTAGCGCCAAAAGATTACAGCCATTGGCACTACACAAGTATTCGTAAATACAGAGCCGATATTCCGTTTTGGTTAGATCAAGCCCTTATGAAGGCGCTTGCCCCTAAACCAGAGCTCAGATACCAAGCTTTTTCTGAGTTTATAAACGATATCAACAAACCTAATCCTTATTTAGAAAGTACCGCTAATAAAAGTTCAATAATGAAACGCGATCCAGTTATGGTGTGGAAATGTATTTCGCTGTGTTTATTTATTGCTTTGGTATGTGTATTAATAATTAAAACTTAGAGAACCAAAATGCTTAACTATAAGAACAACTTACCTATTATTTTTATACTGGGTTGCTTCACTGCGCCTTCAATAAGCCAAGCTTCGCAAACTGATCTTGATTTTAGACTGCGTTTTGAAAGCGTTGATCAAGAAAATGCCTTAAAAGATGCAAGCGGCTTAACACTTAGAACCCGCTTAACGCATCAAACAGACGAGGTTAATGGTTTTTCAGCCGTTATTGAAGTAGAAGACACTCGCAGCCTATTGGGCGTAGATGATTACAACAATACGGTGGGGAAAAACACTAATTACTCTGTTATTGCAGACCCAGAAAGCACTGAGGTAGACCAAGGTTTTGTTAAATATGCCCGCGATGGTCTATCGCTAAAAGTAGGACGCCAAGTAATAGCCCTTGATGGGCAGCGTTTTGTTGGGCACGTAGGTTGGCGCCAAGATAGGCAAACCTTTGATGCAGCAACCATTAATTACGCATTTAATAACATAGATTTACAGTACAGTTATTTAAATAAGCGTAACCGCATATTTGCTGACGATAAAGACATTAAATCGTCCGATCATCTAATTAATGCAAGCTTTAAAACAGACTTCGGCAAAGTGGTTTTATACAGTTACTTATTAAGTGACGATGCACTACAAGACGACAGTTTAGACACTTATGGCGTTTCTTTTAACGGTAATAAAACCCTAAACGACATAAAGTTTTATTACAAAGCGGAGTATGCAACGCAGTCTGCCTCAACAAGCGTGAGTGATTTTGATGCCGATTACTATGCACTTGAAGGCGCTGTTGATTTAAATGGTTTGGGCAATAAGACAGTAACATTAAAAGTCGGCATAGAGTCACTTGGTTCTGACAATGGCGATTACGGGTTTGCAACACCGCTTGCCACGTTACATAAATTTAATGGTTGGACAGATACGTTTTTAAATACACCCGCACAAGGCTTGGACGACACTTACATAAGCTTAAACGGTAAAGCGTTTGACGGAAAGTGGCTGGTGGCTTATCACAGCTTTGATGCTAATGAGCAATCAAATGGGGTTGACGATTTGGGTACTGAACTAAACGTACAATACGTTAAACCTATTAATAAACAATACGCAGTGGGTGTTAAATATGCTGATTACTCAGCGGGCGATACTGCAGCTAATAAAGTCGATACTCAAAAATTGTGGGTATGGATGAGCGCTAAATTTTAACCCTCACTATCTTCTAAAATCCTCTTGTAATTTATAGCGACACAAGATGGTGCAATTGCACCATCTTGTGGGGCTTTATGCTTTTTACTTCTGCACCAATGTAGGCAACTTGCTGATTTTAAATGCTTATATATTTGGCTTACATATTGCTATAACAATCCTATAACAAATTATTCGATGTCAGCTTTAGTCAATTACTAAAGTAGATATCATTTTAAGGTGAGTAAATGCTAAGCAAGCAGCGTGTTGTAGTGGTAGGAAACGGAATGGTGGGGCACCATTTTGTGCAGCAGCTGGTTTCTCAAAATCAAGCTGATGAGCAATTTGAAATTACCGTATTGAGCGGTGAAGACCGTTTAGCGTATGACCGCGTACAACTATCGTCTTTTTTTAAAGGTAAAACCGCAGACGACCTCGCACTTACATGCAATAAAACCTATGACGATTGGCAAGTACGCTTTCATACTCATTCTAAAGTGGTTGACATAAATCGTGATGCGCAAACTGTAACGACCGCTAAAGGGGAGTCGTTTGAATACGACAAGCTTGTGCTTGCTACAGGTTCATTTCCATTTGTACCGCCTATACCGGGTAAAGATCGTGAACATTGCCTTGTTTATCGCACCATTAACGATTTACACGCAATAAAAAACTCAGCCCACGGCAGCAAAGTAGGCGTGGTAATTGGTGGCGGTTTATTGGGGCTTGAGGCTGCAAACGCATTAAAGCAACTGGGTTTACAGACTCACGTAATAGAATTTGCACCGCAACTTATGGGCGTACAAGTTGATGCGGGGGGCGGTCGGTTACTAAAAAACAAAATTACAGATTTAGGCGTTACTGTGCATACATCGGTAGCAACTGAGGAAATAGTAGAAGGTGAAAGTTGCCGTTACCAAATGTGTTTTAAAGGTGGTAAAACCCTTGAAACCGACATGATTGTATTTTCGGCGGGTATTCGCCCTTATGATAAT
Source organism: Pseudoalteromonas sp. APC 3358 (assembly GCF_030408075.1). Taxonomy (NCBI): domain Bacteria; kingdom Pseudomonadati; phylum Pseudomonadota; class Gammaproteobacteria; order Alteromonadales; family Pseudoalteromonadaceae; genus Pseudoalteromonas; species Pseudoalteromonas sp. APC 3358. The sequence continues at coordinate 102,825 of NZ_JASDCE010000004.1, read as the reverse complement.
TTAGCCCGCGAGTTTAATTTAGAGTTAGGTGAGCGCGGCGGTATTGTAATTAATAACCACTGCCAAACGAGCGACAAAAACATATACGCTATTGGCGAATGTGCACTGTGGAATAACTTTATTTTTGGCTTAGTGGCACCCGGTTACGCTATGGCTAAAATAGCAGTTGGGCATATTTTACAAGATACGCAGCAAGGTACTTTGCAAAGTACTGGTTTAGACAATAAAGCCGATGAATTTAGCGGTGCCGATATGAGCACTAAGCTTAAATTAATGGGTGTTGAAGTGGGCTCTATTGGCGATGCGCATGCACGCAGCGAAGGCGCAATAAGCTATTATTTTGAAGACCAACCCAATGGCATTTATAAAAAAGTAGTCACTAATTCACAAAGTAATAAGCTGATTGGCGCGGTACTTGTTGGCGATACAAGCGATTACGACAATTTGCTGCAATATCATTTAAACGACATTGAACTTACCACCGCACCCGAAGCGCTCATTATGCCCCTTGCCGGCGAAATAGCAGAGCTAAGCGCCGATGACTTGCCTGATGACGCCATTATTTGCGCGTGTCATAAAGTAACTAAACACACCATTGAACAAACAGTGGCTAAAGGCTGCATAGATTTGACAAGTGTGCAGCAAAGCACCAAAGCCAGTACAGGCTGTGGTGGTTGTGAAAAACTCGTTCAAAACGTAATAAGCAGCGCACTCGCTAAAGCAAGTAACACTATTAACGTAGTTACCCTTAATGAGCCTGTAAAACAGCCCGCATAAATTAAAGCACACTAAAAGAGAGCAGTATGGCAACCGCAAACACGTCACCAACTATAAATAAAACGAGTTTAAAACAAACAACATGTGCTTACTGTGGTGTAGGGTGTGGTGTTGATATTTCACTTTTTAATAATGTGCCAACCAAGCTTGAAGGCATGCGTGAGCATCCCGCAAACTTTGGTCGTTTATGTGTAAAAGGCACGCATTTGCTCGACACAACAGGCAGTGATAATCGCTTAACGTCGCCTCTTATTAATAACCAAGCCGTTACGTGGGATGAAGCAACCGACCACGTTGCCAATAAATTTAACGACATAATACAAAAGCACGGACCTGATGCGGTGGCATTTTATGTGTCAGGGCAGTTACTTACTGAAGATTACTACATCGCGAATAAATTAATGAAAGGCTACATAGGCTCAGGCAATATTGATACAAATTCGCGCCTGTGTATGTCATCTGCTGTGGCAGGTTATAAACGTGCTTTTGGTGAAGACGTAGTGCCGTGTACCTACGAGGATTTAGAGCAAACTGAGCTACTTATTTTAATTGGCTCTAATGCAGCATGGACTCACCCGGTTTTATATCAGCGAATGGAGCGTGCAAAGCAGCTTAACCCAAATATGAAAGTGGTGGTTATTGATCCGCGTAAAACCGACACCGCTGAGCTTGCCGACACATTTTTAAATATAAAACCAGGCAGTGACGCCGCACTTTATAACGGCTTACTTAATTATTTAAATGAGTATAACCACCTCGACACGCAATTTATTGCTCAGCACACAAACGGCTTTGAAAGCGCACTGCAAGAGGCACAAAAGTGGAGCTGTGAGGCAGTTAGCGACTTTTGCGATATAGCAATTGAGCAAGTAACTGAGTTTTATGCGCTATTTGCTAAAAGCCCAAGTGCGATTAGCTTTTATTCAATGGGTATAAATCAATCAAGCTCGGGTGTAGATAAATGCAACGCCATTATTAATGCACATTTAGCATCAGGTAAATTACTTAAGCCAGGCAGTGGTCCGTTTTCGATTACGGGGCAACCCAATGCGATGGGCGGGCGCGAAGTAGGTGGTTTGGCTAATCAGTTAGCGGCGCATTTAGATATTGAAAACGAAGCGCATCAATCACTTGTGCAACGTTTTTGGCTCTCGCCAACTATCGCTAAAAAAGCAGGCAGTAATGCTATTGATATGTTTGATGAAATAGCCGCAGGCAAAATAAAAACAGTGTGGATAATGGCAACAAATCCAATGGTGAGCTTGCCCAATAACGCCGCAATTAAAAAAGCATTAGAGACCTGCGAGCTGGTGGTTGTATCTGACTGTATTGCAAAAAGTGATACGTTAAAATTTGCCGATGTTGCTTTTCCATCAACCGGATGGGGCGAAAAAAACGGCACAGTAACTAACTCAGAGCGCAGAATATCAAGGCAGCGCCCGTTAGTAGCGCCTTATTCGGGAGCTAAAAACGATTGGCAAATTATGTGTGAAGTCGCTAAAAAAATGGGCTTTGAAGGATTTGATTTTACAGACCCAAGTGGCATTTTTGAAGAATGGGCACAATTAACCGACTTTGAAAATAACGGCAGCCGATTATTAAACCTCTCAGGTTTAGTTGGGCTCACACAAAATCAGTATGATAATTTAAAACCCATTATGTGGCCTGTTGTTAAAAATCAGCCTTATAAAAATGGTCAGGTTTTTACAAATAACCAATTTAGCACCGCTGATAAAAAAGCACGCTTTATACCTATAACGCCGCAATTACCGGTGCAAAAAACATCCAGCGATTATCCGTTTGTAATGAACTCAGGGCGTATACGCGACCAATGGCATACCATGAGTCGCACCGGTAAAAGCACTGCGCTTTCATCGCATATTACACGCCCGTACATTGAAATTAATCCGCTTGATGCCAGTAAATTAGCAATTAAACAAAACGATTTAATAAGTGCAATTGCCCTAACTGGGCAGGTTACCGCGCATGCAAAAGTAACCGATGCCGTGCGAAAAGGTGAATGCTTTATGCCTATTCATTGGAATAAGCAATTTGCGTCATCAGCAACAGTAAGTGGGTTGTATCAATCGGTAGTTGACCCTCTATCTGGTCAGGCTGAGTGCAAACACGGCGCTGTTAATATAGTTAAAGCACCCTTTGTGCAATATATGCAGCTGTTTGCTAAAAACGAACTTGTTATAAACAGTGATTTTTGGCTCAAAGTTAATGCAAGTAATTGCTTTAATTACCAATTGGCGCTTAATGAGCCAAAAAGTGATTTACTGTATTACTGCCAAACCTTAACCGGTTTACAAGGGCTGTGGTCGGCTATGAACACGGCAAAAGCCATGCATGTGCAGTGTATTCAAAACGATCAATTAGCGTTTATTGGTGTTATTTCTAACGAGCAAAAAGAAATATCACTTGAGTGGATAAACCATTTATTTGCAGAGCCATTACTGACTTTTACCCAATTACAGTCTTTGCTTTATGCAACCCCCGATGAAGAATTTACTCAAGGCGTGCAAGTGTGTAGCTGCTTTAAAGTAAGAGAGCAGCCGATTATAAACGCCATTAAAAACGGTGCAAACACAGTCGAGCAATTGGGGTCTGAACTTAAATGTGGGACGAATTGCGGTTCGTGTAAAACACAATTAAGCCAATTAATAAAACAACATTACAAAGCAGGTTCTAGCAGCATTGATGTTGCGGTTGTAATGTAAAGAAAAAAGGAAGCATATGCTTAATGATCAATTTGGTCGGCAGTTTAACTATTTGCGCCTCTCAATAACCGATGTATGTAATTTTAGTTGTAGTTATTGTTTACCAAACGGGTATCAGTGCGATACACCGCGTAATTTTTTAAATAAAAACGAAATTAGCATGCTTGTAAATGCGTTTGCAGAGCTAGGTACCAAAAAAGTGCGCATTACAGGTGGCGAACCATGCTTACGAAACGACGTAACCGATATTATAAAGCTTTGTAAAAACACGCCCGGCATAGAAAAAGTAGCCATTACTACAAACGGATTTAATTTATTAAAGAAAATTGATGAATTTGCAGAAGCAGGGCTTGATGCGCTTAATGTCAGTATTGATAGTTTAAATCCGAGTATGTTTAAACTCATAACAGGGCACGACAAACTTAACCTTATTTTAAAAGGGATTGAACGCGCGGTAGAGCTGGGCATAAAAGATATAAAAATAAATGCGGTGCTTGCCAAGCAGTTTAATAAAAACCAGTTGAAGGATTTTTTAGCGTGGGTAAAGCATCACAAAGTTACAGTGCGCTTTATAGAACTAATGGAAACAGGTGACGGCGCAACATTTTTTGAAGAAAACCACTTAAGTGGGCAAACGGTTAAAGCCCAATTACTCGACCAAGGCTGGTTACAAGTAGTTAGGGGGAAACTAAACGGACCCGCTGAGGAATTTTGTCATCCTGATTACGATGGTCGTATTGGTTTAATAATGCCGTACAGTAAAGACTTTTGTAAAAGTTGTAATCGCTTAAGGGTGTCGGCGCTAGGTAAATTACACTTATGCTTGTTTGCCGAACAAGGTATAGATTTACGCGAACTACTAAACGAGGACGATACTGCAGCGACCGTAAAAGCAATTCGAGCTGCTATGGGCAATAAAGAAATAAGCCATGAGCTAGATAAACGCTTAACAGGTGCGACAACTCACTTAGCTATGTTAGGTGGCTAATATGGGAGTTGATGTGAATACTCATATAGAAGCTGATATAAAAGCTAATATAAAAGTTAAGCGAGATTTTACAGGCGTTGTGCTTGCTGGTGGTAAGTCATCAAGAATGGGCACAGACAAAGCCGATTTAGTTTTAAAAAATAAAACGCTATTGCACAATGCGTGTGATTTATTAAAAGACGCAGGTGCTAAAAATATACTAATAAGCCGCAACGTTACAAATCCAGTCAAGTCATTGAACCATTATTCACCGAGCGATTATCCCTCAGAAAAGTACGTTAAAGATATATACCCAAACAGTGGGCCCCTTGGCGGAATTTACTCAACATTAATAGCCACTGAGCACGATTTACTTATTACTGCGGTAGATATGCCTCTACTTACGAGTAGTTTGTTAAGCACAATAGTGCTGGCTTCTCAGACAAATAACGTACAAAGTGTGAGCAATCAATTAAATCAGTCACAAATACATGCTTGGCACTTTGAAAATGAACCGCTACCGCTGTATATTCGTAATACAAGCAGTGTAAAAAATCATTTAAAACACATACTCACAAACGCAAACAGTCATAAATCAATAAAACAGTTTACCCAAAGCATTGGTGTGCAAACGCTTTTATGTAATAAAGCGCATGCATTAATAAACACCAATACACCGGCGCAATTTAAAGCTGTAAATGAGCATTTTGACCTAAGCATTAACCAATTGAGAAGAACATTATGAGCCACACAAGCGATACACAAATACCTTTAAACATTGCCGTACTTACAGTAAGCGACACGCGCGATGCGATTACCGATACTTCTGGTCATTACTTAATTAAAGCGCTAACTGAGGCGGGTCATCACTTAGCGGATAAAGAAATTGTAAAAGATGATGTTTACCAAATGCGCGCTATTGCATCGCAGTGGATAGCCGACGACACGATTCACGCTATTTTAGTGACTGGTGGTACAGGATTTACCGAACGTGATTCAACACCAGAGGCATTTGCGCCGCTGTTTGATAAAAGCGTAGACGGCTTTGGTGAGCTATTTAGACATATATCGTACGGTGAAATTGGTAACTCAACTATTCAATCTCGTGCACTTGCAGGACTTGCTAACAACACCGTTATTTTTTGTATGCCAGGCTCTACAGGCGCATGTAAAACAGCGTGGACAGGCATTATAAAAGATCAACTTAACTCAATGCATAAACCGTGTAACTTTGTACCGCACATTACCATTGGTAAAAAGTGTGAATCGCGTGAGCAATAGTATGCTAAGCCACGTAGACGAAAACGGCCAAGCTAATATGGTTGATGTATCGCTCAAAGACGTAACCTTGCGTGATGCCTCAGCTGAAGCCTTTATTAGCATGAGTAAGCTTGCCTTTGAGCAAGTGATGCTTAATCAAAACAAAAAGGGCGATGTGTTAGGCGTGGCACGTATTGCGGGTATTCAAGGCGCTAAAAAGTGCGCCGATTTAATCCCGCTTTGTCATCCGCTTGCACTTACTAAAGTAGCTGTTGATTTTGAACTTGATGAAGCAAACAGCCAAATTAAAATAACCAGCTACTGCAAACTTGCCGGTAAAACTGGCGTAGAAATGGAAGCGCTAACAGCGGTATCTGTGGCTAGCCTTACTTTGTTTGATATGTGTAAAGCAGCCGACCCACTAATGGAAATTAGCGGTATGCGCGTTACTCAAAAAGCTGGGGGCAAAAATGGCAGTTGGCAGCGAGATTAATCCAAACGATGCTATATCTAGCGCCCAAAATGTAGAGTTATTGTTTTTTGGGCAACTAAAAGAGCGCTTGAAGTGCAGTAAATTAAGCCTTGAGATTACGCAGCCGCTTAGTATTTCAGAGCTTAAATTAAGATTAGTTAGCCAATACCCGCATTGGCAACCGTGGCTGGAGGAGCGTGAGCTACTTGCAGCGCTTAACCAAACTATGTCATCAAGCGACGAAATAGTGAAAGCAGGGGATGAGCTTGCCTTTTTCCCGCCGGTTACAGGTGGCTAATGAGCATACATATTCAAGTACAAACCGATGATTTTAATGTAGGTGACGAGCACAATACGCTTTGTAGTAATAATAAAAGCGATGGCGCTGTTGTCACCTTTACAGGTTTGGTAAGAGAGTTCAGCAGTGGCGATAACGTTATTGCACTTGAGCTTGAACACTACCCTGGTATGACCGAGCAGCTGCTTCAATCTATTGCAGAGCAAGCACAAACTCGCTGGCAACTGGCGAGAATATGCATTATTCATCGCGTTGGTTACTTAGCACTTGGCGAGCAAATTGTATTTGTAGGCGTAACTAGCCGCCATCGCCAAGCCGCGTTCGAAGGCGCACAATTTATAATGGATTACTTAAAAAACCACGCCACGTTTTGGAAAAAAGAGCATTTTAAAGACTCATCAAATTGGGTTGAGTTTAAACAAAGCGACAAACAAGCGCTGGGCAAGTGGGAGTGATAATTGTTATTAAGCTCTCTTTTTTGTTAACTTTATAATAATTAAAGACTTGTCCGAATAGTAAGACAAGTGCTATGTTGACTATAAGAATTAATAATTTTGTCTTCGAAACTTGAATAGACATACATAATGATAAGGAACATCAATATATGCCACCATTAAATTTCTTCTATAGTTATTGCCATCAAGATCATGATTATCGAACCACTTTAGACAGCCACTTGTCTATGTTGGTTAGAAATAAAGTAATTAATCAGTGGTACGATGGAAAAATTACCGCTGGTAGTCCTTGGGAAGATAAAATTATAGAAAACTTAGAGAATGCAGATATAGTAGTATTCTTGGTGACAAAAAATTGGCTGAATTCTGATGCGTGTATAGAGGAGTGGGATAAAGCTAAATTGTTTGCAAAGGAACAGCCTAATAAAAGGCTTATTCCGATTATTGCTGCAGAATGTGCTTGGAAAGATTTTGATGATATGAAGTCAAAGTTAGTGTTACCGCAAGATGGAAAGCCTGTATCACAATGGAAACCGATGGACTCTGCTTGGAGTTCTGTATATGACGGTATCAAACATGTAGCTTCAGAAGTAAAAAAAAACTTTAAATTGAAGAAAAAATTTGAAACTGAACTTAAAAGTATTGAATTTTGTTCTACCAATTCTAAAGACATCTTCCTAGAAGATGTCTTTGTTTTCCCTAGTCTGACGGCATACTCAGATGATTTAAATGGGGTCGAGTTAGCAGTAAAGTCACTTGATGAACTAATAGAAGAGCCTCTACAGTTTATTGTGGGAGAAAATCAGTCAGGAAAAACAAAACTCTGCTCATGGATATATTTACAGTTAAATAAGATTGAGCATCCATGCTTATATATAGACCTTGCACAAATAGGGGCTAGTAAAGATAGGGAAAAAATTCTCAAAGAGAATTTTATAAAACAGCAAACTGGAGATTTTCATTTATGGTTAAACTCACCAAATAAAACTATTATTTTTGATAATCTTAGTAAAGATAGTAACTGTATAGAATTAATAAAGTTCGCCGAAGAACACTTCACAAATATAATGATATTCACGAGTACCGATGTTTATAGATCCTATTATATTGATGATGATCGATTTGTGGATTTTAAAAGAATAAATATAAAACCCTTTTGCCATAGCAAGCAGGAGGATTTAATAAAAAAATGGCTAGAAATAAAAAGTAGCGGCGATGATATTAACCATAGTCTTATCGATGCCATTGAGAATAATATAAACTCGATTATTATTGATAATAAAGTTTTACCTAGATTTCCTTTTTTCATTCTTTCTATATTACAGACTTACGAAAGTTTCATGCCTGAAAACCTTAAAATAACTGCATATGGTCACTGCTATCATGCTTTAATCGTAGCCCGCTTGATCAAGTCTGGTATAAATCAAGAAGACAGTGCTTTGGAGTCAGCCTTCACCTTCTGCTCTAACTTAGCATATAAAATTTTTGAATCAGAAAATGGCTTGAACCTTTCAGAAGAGCAATTTACTAAATTTAAAGAAGAATATTCTTCAGAATATATTATTAAGAATTCAATTTTTAATCGCCTTTTTAGTGAAAATGGTTTATTGACAAAAAATCATGGGAAAATTGAATTTGCAATTTCTTATTCATATTACTTTTTTTTGGGAAAGTACTTAACTGAAAATTACTTAGCAAATAAAGACAAAATCTCAGCGATGGTAGAATCAAGCTATGCCAGACACAATTCTTTAACTCTTATTTTTACAATCCACCATGCCAATGACATAAGTATTATTGATGAAATTCTGGCACATACAATGTGTGCTATAGACCAAAAGCAGCCAGCGAAATTAAGTAAAGAAGAGACATCAATTTTTAATAGTTTATTAAATGATGTAATCCCCAATAGACTTCACGATAACAGTAGTGACTGCAGAGAGATTGAAACTGAAAGAGCAAAGGAGCGACAATTTAGAACTCAACATGAGGAAGATGTTGGATCTAGTGATGAAGACATTGAGCAGTTGGCATCTGAAAATAAGCTCTTAAATCAAGTTTTTCAATGTAATAAAAATATAGAAATATTAAGCCAGATACTTAAAAATAAAACGGGCAGTTTGAAAAAAGCAAAAATTGCTGAAATAGTAGAGACTTTATGCGATGCAGGGCTTCGGTTGGCTTCAATACTTTTAGGCGACGACAAAGAAATTAAGGCATGTGTTAAGTTTGTGTATGATCAATATAAGCTATCAGATGAGTATGATAGTACTAAAACTGACTCTTATCATTTAAAGAAAATTCAGAATATTGTTACTTTTAGATGTATGGTGTGGGTAATCAGCTCAATTGAGAAGTCTGTGAAAGCAATTAACAAGCCCGAGCTGAGAGAGATTATAATAGATATTGTTGACCAGAAAAACACACCAGCGTACCACCTAATTAAATATTTTTATATGCTCGATACATGCGACAAATTTGATGGTAACTTAAAGCATGAACTTGAATTTATGATGAAGAGTTACACTAAAGATAAGTCTATGTTTTTAAATAAAATTGTTTCGATAAGAACGCAGCATTATGAAAGGACACACCGTATAAAAGAACAGCACCGACAATCAATATTTTCACTGTTAGGGTTGAAAGATAAGAAGATGAATGCAAAGTTAGATATGCTTAAGTTGTGACTGTAGAGTTCGAATTAATGAAAATCATCTCGACTAATATCTCTAAAATTAAAACTCTTATTCAAAATGGTAAAGAGGTGAAAACGGGAATATTCAAAACCCCAACTAACGAACCTGTAGTGATTGAAAAACTAAACATTATAGGTGATGAGCAAGCTGATTTAGTTAATCACGGCGGGGTTGATAAAGCGGTTTACGCGTTTTCGCACAATCATTATGATTATTGGAAACAAACCCTCGAGAATGATGATTTAGCAATGGGTGCCTTTGGCGAAAACTTCACAATTTCTGACCTTGATGAAGCGACTATACACATAGGCGACCATATTCGAATTGGTACTGCACTGCTTGAAGTAAGTCAGCCTCGTGTGCCATGTTTTAAACTCGCTATCGCCCTTAATAATAAAAACAGCCTTAAACTGTTTACCCAGCATTACTGCACTGGCGTATACTTTAGGGTACTAGAGCAGGGAGTTGCAAAAACGGGTGATAGTGTTGTTATCGAGAAGAAAGCCTCGCACGACATATCAGTTAAAAAACTGTTTCGGGCATTTTTTGATAAAAAATATCCAGATTATGAAAGTGTATTATTAGCAGCACTTGAACTACCCGAGCTTGCGCTTGAGTGGCAAATTAAGATTAAAAAGAAGCTCGCAATATAACGCCGTGTGAGCGCTGTTAAACTTTAGCTTTCCAATCACCTTCTTTTAAAAAATGTTGCTGTAAAAGGGTTAGTAAACTTTCAGTAACTGGGCCTGTAGGTTTACTTCTTGATACCACACAGCCTAAAGGCGTTAGCCAACCACCTTGCTCATGCACTACAGGAAGAGCAACAAGGTCACCTTGTTTAAGTTGTTGTTTTATTGCCAACTCAGGCACCAACGCCCAGCCCACATTTTGTGTTACCAAATCTATAAGTGTTTGATGAGTATTGGCGTACCAAACCTTTGCGCTTATAGCATAGCTAAACCATAACTCTGATTGATTAAGGCTACGGTGAGCACATTGCCTATGTGCTTTTAAGTCACTGCTATTTACTTTATTAAGTTTAGCAAGCGCATGTTGTGGCGACGCAATTGTTAAAAATCGAGCTTGGCCTAGCAAAAAAAAGTCCATATCTACCTTTAATTCACCATCACTATATATGATGCCTATTTGCGCTTTACCTGTTTTTATAAGTTCTTCTACATCAAATGTGGTAGCTGATATTAGCTCAAAGTTCGTAATAGGGTACTGCTGTGCAAGTGGGGCTATTATTTTTAAAATTCCATGATTACTTATACTCTCGTCAATCGCAATTACTACGTCTTGCTCGTTGTTTTTAGCAAGAGACTCAACTTTTTGATCGAAATAAGTTTGGTGTTGCAGTATTGAATAAGCCACAGGTAGTAAGGTTTTTCCACTTTTTGTTAAAGTGGGAGTGTTTTTATTACGGTCAAACAATGTTTGGTCTATTGCAATTTCAAGGTTAGAAATAGCTTGGCTAATACCCGACTGCGCACGCTTTAATTTACGGCCGGTTGCTGAAAAAGAGCCTGTTTCTACTACGGTTACAAATATTTTTAGTTGCTCTAAGCTGTACATTTTATTCTACTTTATCTAGAACTATATACTCATCTTATCACTATAGGTGATAGTTGCTAACTTTTGTAATTAAATAAATCTGTCATTATCACTACACTTAAATATTAATAGATAAAAGAGGATATTATGACAGGGAAAATGGGGGCAACAGAGCGAGTATTTCAGGCGGTTTTGTTTGAGATTTTAGCCGTGTCGTTATCAATTTTAGGTTTAGCACTATTTACAGATCATGCAATTGGGGCTCTATCGGGCACTATGATTATAATTGCAACGATTGCGATGTGTTGGAATTTTGTTTTTAATTGGTTTTTTGACAAAGTAGCTACCGGTGCAAAAGAGCAACGTTCTGTATTATTCCGTATTTTTCACGTGATTTTATTTCAAGGCGGGTTACTTGTTTTTACTATTCCCGTAATGGCGAGCATTTTAAACGTAGGCTTATGGGAAGCATTAATAATGGATATCGGCGTAACTTTTTTTATAACCCTTTACGCTTTTACTTTTAACCTAGTGTACGACCACACACGAGCCTATATTTTTCATTCAAAAAATGCTGCATGTTAATACACTTTTTAAATATGGGATGACTTAACAAAGTTTTGTATTGTATTTGCCAATGCACCAGTACTTTTAGAGGCGTAATATTACCCAAGTTTGCTTTATAGTGGCAAAAAACTAATAAAGGATCTTTTTATTAAAAGTGAATAAAGCTAAATATCAACTGTTATTCATAGAGGAGCTAGTAAAAAAGATAAAATCTGCTATACCTAAGGTTATAAATACTATAATTATTATAGTGTTATTTAAAGATTTTTGGGTTAGTAGCTAAAATAGGTGTCGTATATGAATATCTCAAGAAAACTGATGCTTATTGTAATATTAACTGCAGCAGAGATAAGTATTACTGTCTACTCAGCTTTTGAAATAGCTAAAGGGGCTAAGTTTCATCAACTTAACTTTCTTCATTTAAAGTATACACATCAACTTACCAAGTCAGTTAAAAAAATAGAAAATGATATCCCCATAGATATAAATGCCATTGAGTCGGATATATTGTTAATTAGGCAGCAACCTATTGAATGTATTGAACAAATAAACCCGTTAAATTATGCTGTTATGAAAGTTATTAACACAGATCATACATTAACAATCTGTGAAAACGATATTGAAATTGCTGATAAAGCCTTATTGTCAGTTAATCAGTATAAAAAGGGGGAACTTAGTAGAGACGCTTTTTTACTAAATCTTAATACTTCGCTAAGTGGCTTTAATAAAAATACGGAGCTGTTTGAGGAACCAATTAGAAAAACAGTATCGTTTATACTAATGACGTTAATTCCACTTGTTATAATCATATCTTTTTTTAATATTCTTTTTATAAGTTATCTTTCTCGCACAATATCGAGCTCTATTCGAAATCTAACTCTACTTTTATCAAGTAAGCCCGAAAACAATATTAATCTGGACGATGAACTTGATATAAAAACGTCGGGTGAATTAAAAGCACTCGTTATCGCGGCCAGACAGCGAATTAAAAATGATCTTTTAAATATTGAAAACAGTATTGAACTCAAAGAGATTATAAACAGCCAAACAGCTTCCCTGCAGCAAGCAAATGATGAGCTTGCCCAGTTTGCTTATCGGGCTTCTCATGACCTGAAGTCACCGCTGTCAGGGGCTAAATCCTTAGCGCATTTTGTTATCGAAGATATAAAAGCGGGAGACACAGAGGAGGCAAGCCGAAATGCACTGGTTATTTATCAACAAATGGAAAAGTTAGAAACACTTGTTGTTGATATTTTATTGTTAGCCAAAGCTGAAATTGGTAATGAAGATAAAGATGTAATTGACTTTAATCAGTTAATTACTGATATGAAAGAACGACTGTCTTGGCTCATGAAAGATAATCCTTGTACGCTCGAAACAACAATTAATCTATCAGTACCTATAAGGTCGGAAAAAGCGCGTTTTGCTCAAATTATTGAAAATTTGATATCAAATGGGTTGAAGTATTACGACAGAAATAAAGACTCGCCTTATGTCCGCTGTGACATTTTTAATGAGCAAGAGACGTTTTTTATTACTGTTACAGATAACGGAATGGGAATACCACAAAAGCATCAAAGTGAAGTGTTTGATATGTTTAAGCGATTTCATGCACAGACGAGCACAGGCTCTGGTTTAGGGATGGCGCTGGTTAAAAAACATATTGAGTATTTAAATGGTGAAGTATCACTGCAAAGCTCTGATGAAGGTACGACGTTTAAAATAATAATACCAATGGATAAGCTAACATGACAAAAATTAAACCCCCTATATTAATTGTCGATGACAATGAAGTTGACCGGTATATTCTTAAAAGATTAATTAAAGAGGCTGAATTAGATCTTACAATTTTTGAAAAAAAAGATGGCCAGGAAGCATTAGAATTTCTAGAAAATTATGAAGCTAACAGAAAAGAGTACCCTGATGGATTTCCTCCAATACTCATATTTTTGGACATCAATATGCCAAGAGTCAATGGTCTTCAGTTTTTAGAAGAGTTTTCTAAACTGAGGAAGATGATAGAAATCAGTTCGTGTGTGGTTATGATGTTTAGCTCATCAGAAAGAGAAGAAGAAAAAAAGATTATAATGTCACACGATTTTGTTAAAGGTTACCTTGTAAAAGGAAGTTTTCAGGCAGCAGAGTTAAAAGAAAAAGTATTGGCTGTCATCGGTCAGCATTTGGAAAAACACAGCTGATTTGCATGTGTTTTAAGTTTTAACCCGCTAGGCTGTGCCAATTGGAGAGCCTTTAGTTTGAGTATGTGACACAAACCAAAGGTTTTTAGCTTAAGGTTATAAAGGTGTTTGATTTAAGCTTCAATTTTACAAAGGTTCAAAATAACCTATTTATTAAAGGCTTATTTTTTTACTATAGTCATCGAGCAGCAAATTAATTTCGTTTACAGGCATAGGCTTTGAAAAGAGAAAACCTTGCAGGTAGTCTATATTTAATTTTTTACACAGCTGATGCTGGGTTTCAGTTTCGATTCCTTCAGCTACCACAGAAAAATCTAGTTTCTTCAGCATTAAAGATAAGCTCTCGATTATTTTTAATCGTTTATTATTTTCTCCACCTAACGATTGCATGCTTTTGTCTAATTTTACTATATCAATAGGGTAGGAAATAAGGTGAGATATGGATGAATAACCCATACCAAAATCGTCCAAAGCAATCCTAAACCCTTTATTAGACAAAGAAGTTAATATTTCAATCACTTCTTTACTGTTTTCCATAAAAGCTGTTTCTGTTATTTCCAGAATAATACTACTGGTTTTTAAATTGTATTTTTCGACCGTCTCTAATAGATACGTTTGTAAAACTTCTCTTTGCAGCTGTATCGGTGAAATATTAATAGATAGAGTTAACGGCGTTTGATAGTCTTTCTGCCACAAAGATAACTGCTTTAAAGCGCTCGCAATTATCCATTTTCCAAGAGGGGCTATTAATCGGCACTCTTCAGCAATAGGAATAAACTCATCGGGGGTATAATTAACGGTTGTATCTGGCCAACGGATAAGGGCTTCGACACCTGTCATTATTTGTGTTTTTGAACAGTAAACAGGTTGATAAAATAGCCTAAAGTTTTTTTCCTCTATATGCTCTTTTATACTATTTTGAATATCTACCCGACGACTAAATTCATATTGATATTGCTCTTTGTAAAAGCTTATTCTACTTTTACCACTTTGTTTTGAGCGATACATTGCAATATCAGCACATTTTAGCAGTTCATGAGATTCAGTAGCATCATTTGGGTATATGGCGCTTCCAATGCTAACACTGCAATTTAAAGTTCTGCCTTCATGCAAAAAGGGTTTAGAAACTTCAGCTAAAATTCTATTTGCTATCATACCTATTTGATTAATATTGCAAATTCCACCTATTATAACTGCAAATTCATCGCCTCCTAAGCGTGCAAATCCTTCATTTTGCCTCAGGCAACTATGAATCCTTTCTACTGTTTGTATTAAAATTTCGTCGCCGACACTATGCCCAAGCGTATCATTAATATTTTTGAAGTTATCTAAATCTAAAGCAAGTAACGCCACGCAGTTTTTAGCACGTTTATTGTTAGCTATCATTACTTTTAGTATTTCTTCAAAATGATATCGATTAGACAAACCAGTAAGCTGATCCCGTTCTGCCATATGCTTTACAGCAAGATAACTGTTGTGCATACGTTGTTCTGCCTCGAAGCGTTTTTTGGCATATATAAGCGCTTTATTTAAACTATCCCTCGTTATATCACCTTTTGGTAAAAAGTCTTGAGCGCCGGCTTCTATACACTCAATAGCCAAAGCTGAATTTTCTGAGGAGCTAATCATGATAATTGCGGTGTTACCGAGTTTAGGCTTTGCACGCATTTCAATTAGCATTTCAATGCCATCTTCTTTAGGCATATTATAATCGAGTAGTATTATATCAAAGTGCGTGTCTTCAATGGCTTTCAAGCCTTCGGATACGCACGTTACCTCGGTAATGTCATGATGATGAGAGCCATCAGAAATAAGCATTTTTTTAATTAATTTGCGATCAACTAAGTCATCATCAACAATTAAAATATTCATAAGTTCCTTCTAAGAGCAGCATCTACATGATGCTCGTTTATAATTGATAATTTCATAGTTAAACTTTGGGCCAAAAAATAGTGAATGTACTGCCAAGTTCCCCATCGGAGGCTACTTCAATTTTGCCCCCATAATTAATAATGAGCTTATTGGCAATACAGAGTCCAATGCCGCTCCCTTCAACATCATCTCGAGATTGCAATGTCTGAAATAACTTAAATATGAGTGAAAAATATTTAGGGTCAATTCCAGGGCCATTATCTGTTATCTCAATAATGTAATATTGATTAGAGGGGATAAGTGAAATATCGATAACCGGGTGCTCTTTATTGTTATGTTTTATTGCATTACTAATAAGATTTTGAAAAACAATTTTAAAAGGGATCAGCGGTATATCGAGTACTTCGTTATTGGCGTGTATATCAACAGTGACAGCTTGTGAAACTTCTAAAATTTGTTCTATATCTTGGTAAATACTTTCTAAAGATATGTTTGCATGAGTTGAATCACAGCTATTTATTCTCGAGTAGCTTAGTAAATCTTCTAGCAGTACTTGCATTCTATTAGCCCGGCTGAGCACAAGCTGAAAGTTTTCTAGGTGCTCTTGAGGGAGTAAATCTTTACAGTCATCATAAATCCACTCTAATAAACGTTTTATAGCATTTAATGGTGACTTTAGATCGTGTGAAGC
The DNA here is from genome assembly GCF_030408075.1 of Pseudoalteromonas sp. APC 3358. Classification (NCBI taxonomy): domain Bacteria; kingdom Pseudomonadati; phylum Pseudomonadota; class Gammaproteobacteria; order Alteromonadales; family Pseudoalteromonadaceae; genus Pseudoalteromonas; species Pseudoalteromonas sp. APC 3358. The sequence goes on along the minus strand of NZ_JASDCE010000004.1, from coordinate 86,295 downwards.
AATACTGGTAAATTCATCTAGTTCATCGCTCATTTTTTGTAATTTTTTGATTAGGCGATCTTTGTCAGTTTCGTCTTCTTTTAGCTCGCTAATTGTTGAGTGAAACTTAGAACTGTTTATTTTATCTAATGAATTTTTACGTTGGACTAACTGATTAACAAAGTTTTTTTGTAAACTATTTAAGATTAATTTTTCTTTTTCGGTAAGTAGTGAATCACTTGCTCGGTCAAATATAAACCATCCAAATTTAAGGTTTGAGGGCAAAATAATAGGTGATACCACTCTAAATATTTTAGGAGCATGCTCGATAATCGATTCATTAAAAACGTCATCAAATAGTTGCTCTTTAGCTACTGTTATTTTTGAACCTGATTTATATAGCTCGACAGCACGTTGAGGCAGGTTAGCAACAATAGAGAATGAGCTTGCATCAAAAATGTTTAAAATTAGCTCAGCAAAGCTTTTTAAGCTTGTTTGAATGTCATTATCAAGAGAAGTCGTTAATTGCTGCTCATCTATTAATGATACACCTTCTAAATAACTCTCTACATTGGGCATTCAAACTCCTACAACAGTATTAAATAAATATGCCTCATTAAAATGAGATGCAACAAATGATTAACTTATTGTAGTTGATTATTTTGAATGTGTTGAATTATTCACTTTATAAATTAACGCCAAATTAAAGCCTTACCTTATTATAGTCAGTAGATTATGAAATTATTTTTAAATAAGGGAAAACGCAGTCTGGGCGTGAAATTTATAACTGAATAAATAAGTATTATGTAGAGTAGTGTTCTTACTAAAGAGCAACATGCCCAAGTAAAAACAGCATATTTAATCGCTCATTTGTACAATTGTTTGCGCTACGTTAAATAAGGTTTTATGTGTATCCATTGCTTGTTTTTGTAGCTGTTTATGGGCTTGCTCTTCAGTGAGTTTTAACTGTTCAATAAGTATATATTTGGCTTGGTGAATTACCTTTTGCTCACTAATTACTTTTTTAGCATCAAGTAACGCTTGGTTTATTTGTTTAATATGCTGGCTTTGCTCGATAATTAAATCGTACATACTTTTATTACTATTGAGCTTATCGGCCGCTATGTTTTGGCTCACTTCTGGCTCTGGTTGCTTAACGGCTAATTGGCCAAAAGTAGGGGCTATGTGTTGCTCTACCATATTGTTAAGTACCTGCTTATTTGTATTTAAGCTACGTTGAGCACAGGCTATTTGCATTGCTGCGGTATCAATTAACTGATCTGCTATATTTTGTTCAATTTTGTGCATTATATCTATGCGCGTAGTGGTTACTTCGTACCATACTTCGCTAAGTTGTGAGAGCGGTTGAGCGTTCTCGTCATCGAGCTTTTGCAGTAAACTTCTAAGTTGCTCTACCTGATTATTAACCTGATGCGTTGTTAGTGTGCCAAAACATTTTAAAAGGTGCGCATCGGCGTACTCATTAAAAAAGTCAAAGCTGTGGTTTTGCTCTTGTACAAAATGCGCGAGTTGTTGTTTTTGTTCTGTGGTAAATTTACTCGCTGCAAATGCTTGTGCACCACAGGCACGCTCTTGTCCTGCGTATTCTTTACCTTGCATAAAATTAAAAAATGCGACTAATAAGCGCGTTATTTTGGGATCGCTTGCGCCATCAGCTGCCTCTAAAATAATATTGAGCAAACTAGCAATTAACTGAGTGAATGACTGCGTAGCATGTACCGCACTAATGTTTTGTTGTGCTATTTGCTTGCGCAATACCGGTAATGCATCGAGTGCTTGTAAGCTATAGGTAATTAAATTAAATAACCGAGTATGGCCAGTATCGGCGTTGTCGTTTATAAATGTTTGTTTAAGAGAATCATAAAATGCAGTTTGTGCGCTGTCGCTTAAAGGGATTTGTTCTTGTAATTGGGTTTTAAATCGCTCTCGATTTGAGGCCAAAAATATATTACTCATTGCGCGTTCTTTTTGTAACTGATGTACAAAATCGCCTAATTTAGTAAGCGAGGCACAACTGTTTTGTAATTGCTTTAGCGCGTGTATTTCTTGATACTTTGCTGCTAATAAAAACTGTTTTGTGAGAGGATTGCTTGTCGCCATTGGTATTATTCCACACTTTTTTGTTTTTAAAGTGCAACCACTGTTCCAATCATTAATAAATTTCATCATTGAATTTAAAATCAAGCTAATACAATTGCTTAAAGTGTTGTTTTTGTTTGCCACTGTTTTTCTATAATTTAAATTACCATTACTTTTAACTTATTTGGTGCATTTAAACATGTTATTGCACACAACTTGAACCCAAATTAAAAACAAAAAAAGCGCCTACTCCTGGGGAGGTAGTAAGCGCGAAAAGTGCATTATTCATTTTGTATCATGCGTTAACATTTATACTGTTTAATAACTCAGGGCTAATTGCCATTTTATGATTTATTACTTCACCAATCATAATAAGGGTAGGGCCTTGAAGGTTGTGTTTAGCATGCTCATTTACTATCAGTTCAAGCGTACTAGTAATTACTTTTTGCTTAGTGGTAGTGGCATTCTCTATTAGTGCAATGGGTGTATTACTTGGCCAGCCCACTGATTGCAAACCGTTGCTTAGCGTTTGTAAGCGCGAAAGCCCCATATAAACCACTAAAGTGGGGTTGTTGTTTGCAGGCATAAACGCGTAATTTTGCCAATGAGGTTGCTTGTTAGGATCGGCAAACTGCGCCGTTAAAAATGTAACACTACGCGCTACATCGCGTGCAGTGAGCGGAATACCCGTATAAGCAGAAGTAGCACAAGCCGTTGTAACACCCGGAATAATAGCAAAATTAATATTATGCTTGGTAAGTGCATCGGCTTCTTCGTTAATACGTGCAAATATACTCGGATCACCGCCTTTTAAACGCACTACGTTTAAGCCTTGTTGCGCGTATTTAACCAGTAGTTCGCAAATGTTAGCTTGGGTCATCGAATGCTTACCAGCACGTTTACCTACAAATACACGCTGTGCTTTTTTAGGAAGCGTTTTTAATAAATCATCGCTTACTAACCAATCGTATAAAACAACATCGGCGGTATTAATTAAACGCTGCGCTTTTACCGTAATTAGCTCTGCGTCTCCTGGGCCCGCACCAATTATATAAACGTTGCCGCTTTTAGCACTGCGATCATTTGAGCCTGTTAGCTTAGTAACAAGCTTATTTAGCCACACGTTTTCAATACCCGAAAAATAAGACAGTACACTCATAATATTCCCCTAAGCCACAGCTGTTGTAACTTTTGGTTCAGAGCTTATAAATACACTGCCGTCTTCAATTTTTGCATTAAAAACCGGTAAGTGTATTGCTTCTGCTTCTAAACATTCGCCTGTTTCTAGGCAAAAGTGTTGCTTATATAAAGGCGATGCGACAACTAATTTATTGTCGATTGAGCCAATAATGCCACGCGATAATACATTGGCTTTGCCAATCGGGTCGTAGTTGCTAATGGCAAACACAGCCGTTGGATTTTGTGGAATGTAAAAAATAGCCACTTGCTGATTATTAACTAATGCGCATACGCCGCTATTAGCCACTAGGTTGTCGATTGTTCCAATATTATGCCAAGACATCAGCTTGCTCCTCTTCAACTTCCATTACTGGAATACGGTTTTGTGTATTACGTTGCTCACGTTTTTCGGCTTCTGTAGCAGGGCGAATTTGGTTACGCTCTTGCACAAACAAAATGTTGTCGTCGGTTTCGGGGCTATTAACAAACTGGCGGAATCGTTTGGCAGCATCTGGGCTTTCAATGGCTTTTTTCCACTCACACGCATAGGTTTGTGTAATTAATTCCATTTGCGCTTCTAGCTCATCGCAAATGCCTAAGCTGTCGTCAATTACGACACTTTTAAGGTAGTCTAAACCGCCTTCAAGATTTTCCATCCATACCGACGTACGTTGTAATTTGTCAGCTGTTTTAATGTAAAACATAATCACGCGGTCAATGTATTTAATCAGTGTTGGCGTGTCTAAATCGGTTGCAAATAAATCAGCATGGCGAGGGCGCATACCGCCATTACCACACACGTATAAGTTCCAGCCGTTTTCGGTAGCTATAATGCCAATATCTTTACTTTGTGCTTCGGCGCATTCGCGAGTACAACCCGATACCGCCATTTTAAATTTATGCGGTGCACGTAATCCTTTGTAGCGGTTTTCTATTTCTATTGCGTGTCCAACGCTGTCTTGCACACCATAACGACACCACGTACTACCCACACACGATTTAACGGTTCTAAGAGACTTACCATAAGCATGACCTGTCTCAAATCCAGCTTCTATAAGTCGCTCCCAAATAACAGGAAGCTCTTCTAAGCGCGCACCAAATAAATCAATACGCTGACCGCCAGTGACTTTGCAGTACAGGTTAAAATCTTTTGCTACTTGTCCTATTACAATGAGTTTGTCGGGGGTTATTTCGCCACCCGCAATACGCGGTACCACAGAGTACGAACCATCTTTTTGCATATTTGCTAGGTACGTATCGTTAGTGTCTTGTAAGCCAACATGAGCGGGCTCTAAAATGAAGTCGTTCCATGTTGAGGCTAAAATAGAGGCAATGGCAGGTTTACATATTTCACAGCCATGACCGCTGCCGTGTTTAGTTAGTAAGTCATCAAAGCTTTTAATGCTTTCTACTTTTACCATGTGCAGTAGTTCTTGGCGTGAATACGCAAAGTGCTCACATACATGGTTGTTTACTTCAACTCCGCGACTTGCTAATTCGTTATCAACAACTGATTTTAATAACGCGGCACAACCACCACAGCCGCTTGCTGCTTTAGTGCATGATTTTACCGATGCTAAATCACATGAGCCGCCATCAATTGCACCTACAATGTCGCCTTTACTCACATTGTGACACGAACAAATAGTGGCGGTGTCGGGTAGGGCACTGCCCGATAACGACGGTGCGCCGCCGCTGTCTGGTAAAATTAAACACTCAGGGTTTTCTGGTAAGTCCATGTCGTTAAGCATGTACTGTAATAAAGTATCGTAGTCGCTGGTATCGCCAACAAGTACAGCGCCCAGTAATTTATCGCCTTTCTCACTTAGTATGATTTTTTTATAACAGCCGCGAATAGCGTCTTGGTATATAAGTTCTTTGCAGCCTGGCGTTTTTGCATGAGCGTCGCCAATTGAGCCTACTTCTACACCTAATAACTTAAGTTTTGTGCTCATGTCGGCACCTAAAAACTCAAGCTCGCCGCCACTTAATTGACTCGCTGCAACGCGCGCCATGTTGTAACCCGGTGCTACTAAGCCAAATAGTTTTTTGTCCCACAGGGCACATTCACCAATGGCTAAAATATCAGGATCTGACGTTTGGCATTGGTTATTAATAATAATACCGCCGCGTTCACCGAGTTCTAAATCAGCAATTTTACCTAGCTGATCATACGGGCGAATACCTGCAGAGAACAAAATAAGGTCTGTTTCTAAAAATGTCTCATCCGAAAAATTTAATCTAAAGCGACTCGTTTCGCCTTTTACTATTTCACTGGTCGCTTTTGATGTATGCACCGTTACGCCGAGTTCTTCTATTTTATTTTTTAGTAGCGTACCGCCTTGTCCATCAAGTTGAACAGCCATAAGTTGCGGTGCAAATTCAACTACGTGGGTATCAAGCCCGAGCTGTTTAATCGCATTTGCAGCTTCAAGCCCTAATAAACCACCGCCAATAACAACACCGCTTTTACTTACAGCGGCACTGGCTTTTATTTGTTCTAAATCTTCTAATGTGCGATACACCAAACAATGGGGTTGGTCGTTACCTTTTATAGGCGGCACAAATGGGAACGAACCTGTCGCGAGTACAAGTTTGTCGTATGGGTATTGCTCACCGGTTAATGTGGTCACTATTTTTGCTGTTCTATCAATGCCTTCAACCCACTGGCTGGTATGCACATTAATATTGAGTTGTTTATAGTTGTCGTGAGTTGTAAGTGCTAAATCAGCGGCTGTTTTGCCATCAAATACACTTGATAAGTACACGCGATCGTATGCAAGATTTGCTTCTCCGCAAAGTACAGTAATGTCTGCGTTGGCATCGCTTTGGCGCATTTGCTCAACAAAGTGGTGTCCGACCATACCATTACCAATAATGAGTATTTTTTGCGAGGTTTGCATAGGGCATTCCTTAAAGTGACGGTTTAAATACAATTAACAAAAAAGCCCGCCACAAATACGCAATATGCATAACTGTGTGCGGGCTTCTTTGCCGATGGTTGCTAATAGCTATTGTGCTAACAACCTAAATTTTTGCCGTAAGTAAAACGGGCTTGTTAATAGAATGTTTGCAAAAATACAGCCAGTTTTTTAAGTTATTGTTTAAATAGTATTTAATGTGTTTTTAGAGTGAGGATAAAACCCGTTTTGTTATATTTTGGTGCGCGCCTAGCACTAAGTGGGTGCAAGTATTGTCATTGTTTTGTGCATTATCAGTCAATAAAATACTCATTATCATTGAGTGTGTATTGCGTTAAATTTAACCCATAAAATACGCACACGAATTACGAGCAAAATGATAAATACAAACTCAATAGATGCTTCACCTTTTCACGAAGGCGAGCTGGCAATACAAGACAAACTCGGTAAACGAGAAATAATGGCAACATTTGGCAAACGTGCCGTGCGCTCATTTATGCCAGAGCAGCATCAAGCCTTTTTTGAGCAGTTACCATTTGTGGTTGCAGGCAGTGTTGATGAAAACGCCGATGTGTGGGTATCTATTGTTTCAGGACAGTCAGGCTTTTTAAGCGCCCCCACACCCACGTCGTTATTAATGACACACGCGGTTGATAAAAACGACCCCTTACATGGCACGTTAAACATTGCCGGCTCGCCAATTGGTTTATTAGGCATTGAGCTAAGCACGCGTAGGCGTAATCGTTTAAATGTGCGCGTAGGTGAGGTAATTAGTGATAATAAAGTGAGTTTTAATGTTGATCAATCCTTTGGTAATTGTCCGCAGTATATTCAAACGCGCGACTTAACGTTTAATAGAGATCCTTTACTTAAAAGTAATGCGGTACAAAAAGTTGAATTTAATACACTTGATAACGCAGCCAGTACGTTAATTGACACCACCGATACATTTTTTGTTTCGAGTTTTATAACCGCTAAAAACAATCCAAAAATTGAAGGGGTTGATGTTTCTCACCGTGGTGGGTTGCCGGGCTTTGTAAAGCGAGAAGGCAATACATTAACGATTCCTGATTACGCAGGTAACAATTTTTTTAATACCTTGGGTAACTTTTTATTAAACCCAAAAGCAGGTTTGTTATTTCCTGATTTTGATACGGGTAATGTATTAATGCTTACCGGCAGCGTTGAAATTTTATGGGACGGGCACTCAGCGCTTGAAGGCTTTATTGGCGCAGACCGAGGCTGGAAATTTACCCTCACTAAAGGAATGTGGCTAAAAAACTTACTCCCGTTTAGTGCTAAATTTGATGCTTATTCCCCTAACACTAAAATGACGGGCACGTGGCTTGAGGCTGATAAAAACAAACAAGCCGAAAAACTAAAACATACTTGGCAGCCTTTAAAAGTAACTAAAATAACGAAAGAAAGTAATGTAATTACCTCCTTTTATTTAGAAGGGCATAACAATACAACCTTGTTACCGTTTAAAGCTGGGCAGCATTTAACTGTACAAATACCAAGTAGTAGTAATAACAGTAATAACAGTAATAACAAACCTGTTATTAGAACCTACACCGTTTCATCAAGCCCTCATGAACTATTTTATCGGTTATCGATTAAAAAAGAACTCAGTGGTGAGGTGTCTAACTACTTTCATAATAACGTAAAAGTAGGTGACGTTATTTTAGCTAAATACCCACAAGGGCAATTTTTTATTGACTCAACCAGCGCCAAACCAGCGGTACTCATTGGTGGCGGAATAGGTATTACACCTATGCTCTCAATGGCTAAACACATTACTCATGAAGGGTTAAGAACCGGCTATACACGCCCTTTGCATATTTTTCACAGTGCTAAAAATAAACAGCAGCGTGCGTTTTATAACGAGCTAAAAACGCTTGCAGATACGAGTGGCGGGGCAATTGATTACTACTCACTTTTATCGCAGCCTGAGCTTGATGAAAAGCAAGACAATGGCTTTAATTTAAAAGGGCGCATAAATGCGGATGTGTTTAGGTACTATTTACCACTTGATGATTACGAGTTCTTTTTATGCGGACCGCAAGCGTTTATGCAGCACGTATATAACGAACTGTTATTGCTCGGTGTGCAGGATAAAAACATATTTGCGGAAGCATTTGGACCCTCCAGTATTAAGCGCAAAGTACTTAACACAAACGAAGCGCCTAATAAAAGTAAAGGGATTAGCATTGAGGAAGCCGACAACACTGTAATTAAATTCAGTAAATCGGGCTTTGAACAGCGCTGGAATAAAGGCGATAACACTATACTTAATGTAGCCGAATCTCATGGTTTAGAACCTGAATTTGGCTGTCGAAACGGCAGCTGCGGCAGTTGCGCCGTAAAAATAAACGCAGGCGCTGTGGTGTATCGTAATAACGTAAGTTACCCAGTAGAGACAGGGCAGGCGCTTATTTGCTGCGCCGTACCTGCTAAAGGGGTTGAGGAGCTTGATTTAGAGCTGTAGTGTTTTGAATACAAAACTATAAGTAGATATAAACTGTCAGAATTAACTATTCTGGTCATTAATCCTGACAGGTGTTGTGGTGCTAATTATGGGCGGTTAGTTGTTAGGATGTCAGAAATCGGAACTTGACCCGGTAGATTTTGGTTTAGCACCAAGTTTCAACATTAGTTCGGAAAAAGATGGATTCTCAGTAATAAGTTTTTCTAAATCTGCATTCCGAGCATATCGTCGAGCCATTTTTCCATTCCGGTCACTGAGAAAAAAAGCTGTGTTGTGGTATTCCACGGAAACGTAGTTGTCAAGCCAGAGTTCGATATCTTGTTTTAAGACGATTAATTCTGCCCCGATCTCATTGATTCTTTTAATTTGCTCTTGCTGAATATCTGGATCAGATATAGGTGTAATTATTGCAGCAACATTTGTCTTATCATTATTTATCAAATGCTCTGCAAGTTGAGCAACTGCTAGTTGTCCGCCTGCTGGCACAACATTAAATTGGGCAATAATGTCGAAGCGTCCTAATAATACTTGAATAGTGCGGACATCATCCTCGCCTTCAACTAATATAATCCACTTTTGTCTATGAATTTGAGTTTTAATATCTAGATTTGCTAGTTTAGTCTCGGAAAAATAAGTCTCTAAAGGATAGAATGGTTGACCGTAGCTCGCGGCATAACGTTGCTTCACGCGCATAGCCTCACGGAAGGTGATCTTCCCATCTTCAATAAGCAGAAGATCGTTATGACCAAAAAGAATAAGATTTAATTCTTTCCCATTCAATAAGGCGTCTACAGCATCTGTACTGTAATCAGACATGGAAAAGAACACACCTATAGTACCTATCAGCTTTCCATCAACCTTTCCTTTAAATGAGTATAATGCAGATGCAGGAATTGGGGATGCATGCCACTTTGCCTCAAGTAGATAGAAATTATCACCGATTGCAAAGGAACCATAAATCTCTTCTCCTGAGGGGCGCATGCTCGTCCGTGCTTCCATTTCTTCCTTCGAAAGCATGCTGTTAAGAATTTCCTCAAATACTCTGCCTCTTTTTTGAAACCAGTGTAAACCACGTGGTTCGGGCGGCTCTAACCAATCTCTCAATCCTATATTTTTCAATTCAAGCCCTCTGTAAATATATGTTCATCGCAAAAATGAATCTGTTTAAATTTTTAGCCCCAAAACTAGAAAGATAAACACTATCGGTGTTGTTGGCTCAAAGCCGAATTTCTTTCAATGTCTTAACAATTTAATTGTACGTAAGCAGAATATATATCTTCTGACGTCATGCTCATTTTCTATTTTATGTAGTTTTAGCAAATTATCTTAGATATTACTATTATTAAGCTTTTTATAAACTCATAACAAAACAGACTTTAAAAAGAGTGTTTTCTGAATATATGCGCAACATCAGATGGATCGTAAGGTTAATTGCTATAGGGTTTTTACCAGAGCCAATTTATCTATTACTAGCTATTCGGATTATAAACCTATGTCCAAATTTCAAATATCACTTAAACGAACACAAAAAAGAGGCTCAATAGCCTCTTTCCAAACAGTATTAAAAACTTAAAACTAAGCTAGTAAACCCGCTTTTGTTTCAGGCATTGCTATATAGCCATCAAGTTTACGAACGTTGCTTAACCATCTTAAAATATTTGGGTATTCACTAAGTGATACGCCGCCCTCTGGTGCGTGTGCTATGTATGAAAAGTTGGCAATGTCGGCAATAGTTGGCTGAGTGCCTACTAAGTATTCGCGATTTTGTAAGTACGCATCCATTGTTTTAAATAATGTATGGGCAATATTTATCGCGTTATGATGATCAAGCTCTGCGCCAAATACAGTGACTAAACGAGCTGAACACGGTCCTGAAGCCACAAGCCCTGCAGCAACGCTCAACCAGCGCTGAATGTGCGCTTGAACAGTTACATCTTCAGGGTACCAGGTTCTGTTAGCATCAAGTTTTTGTGCCAAGTACAGCAAAATAGCGTTTGAATCGTTAATTACGTCATCGTTATGTTTAAGTACCGGTACTTGTCCAAAAATATTCATTTTTAAAAAGTCAGCGTGCTTTTGTGCGCCGTTTTGCAGTGCAACATCAACCATATTTACATCAAGCTTTAAAAGCGATGTAAATAGCTCTGCACGATGTGAATGACCAGATAAAGTAAAACGGTATAGCGTTAGGTTGCTCATGGGTTGTCCTGTTTTTTAATTTGAATAGTGATTTTTAATAACGCTATTCTTTCACTATTATCAGTTTTTAAAAACCGAGCTAGTAAGGAATTAATGTCAATGCTATATTGACAATCATGGATACTATTATTGGCATTAAAACAATCATCGCGGTTGTTGAAACAGGCTCTTTTACAGCCGCAGGCGACAGGCTAGGGCTCTCAAAGGCACTGGTTAGTAAGTACGTGGGCATTGTAGAGCAAGACTTAGGGGTTAGGTTATTTAACCGCTCCACGCGCAGAATTTCGATTACCGAAGCGGGGCAAAGTTATTACACAAGCGTAGTACCTGTAATTGAAAGCTACAGTGAAATGCTCGATAACTTATCGGGTCAAACAGCACTTGCTAGCGGCAAACTTCGGGTGAGTGCGCCGGTGTCGTTTGGTGAATCAAACCTTGCGCCGTTAATGCCTGAATTACTGAGCCGATACCCCGATTTAAGTATTGATTTAGTGCTTTCAGACAAAACAATTGATTTGCTAGAAGAGGGGGTTGATTTAGCAATAAGAATTGGCAGTGTGTCTGACTCTAATTTAATCGCGAGGCAAATTACCAGCTACCCTCTAATTTTATGTGCGTCAGCCGAATACATTCAGCGTTTTGGCGCACCAGCGAGTGTTAACGAGCTTGAGCAACATGCCACAGTGATTGATAGCAACTTTAAAATAGGTCGCCATTGGCCTCTAGTTTCACCTAGTGGTGAGGCCTTAACGGCAAGCGTAAACTCGCGTGTTTCGGTTAATAATCCGCAAGCTGTAAAAGAGGTGGTTGTGGCGGGTGGCGGTATTGGCTTAATTCCTGAAATAGTGGTGAGAGACGATATTGCATCGGGTAAGCTTGTACAGGTTATGCGGGACTATAAAACCTTTGAGTTTGGCTTATTTGCTATTTATCCGCATAGAAAGTTTGTGGCTCAAAAGGTTACGTCGTTTATTCAGTTTTTATTTGAAAAGTTTGAAGCTAAGCCAAAAACAAAAAAGCCTAAAATCAGTTAAGTGATTTTAGGCTTTTTAAAGTGGGTCATTAAAATATAATTTAAAACAGTTGCTTACTTAAAAGTGGTGCTTACTTAAAACAACCACTTACTTTAATATAATAACTGGCACATCGTTGTTTTCGAGCATTTTAATGGTATTACTGCCCACAAAAAACTGCCTTAACTTAGAGTGCCCAAAAGCCCCCATAACAATCAAATCAATATTATTTTGCTCTTTGTATTGCATTAACGAGTCAAAAATATTGCCCTCTAAAAAGCTTGCAGACACTTCAAAACCCATACTACTAAGCTTAAACTGAGCGTTAAGAAACTTCTCTTCTAAGTTCTTCTCATTATTATTAATACTCACTAAATGACAATGAAGCCCATGTAATAAACCGCCATCAATGACTTGTTGCAGTGCTTTGTCGGCTGTTTCGCGGCCGTCGTACGCAATCATAAATGATTTAGGCTGCTTAAACTTTCTAGAAATAAGCAATATTGGTTGCGAAGCGCTACGCACGAGCGTTTCGATGTGTGAACCAAGTGCATTTAAATCAACACGATGATCAACACCATTTCGACCAATAACGATTAAGCGAGTATCATCTTTAAAATCAATAATAGCGTCGATTACATCACCGTGACGTTTAATTAATTCATAGTTTTGAATATGAGCAATTTTTGCTTGTACAGCAACCGAGTCGAGTAATTCATCTGCTAGTTTTAAAGAAACTTTACTACGGTGTTCATCGAGTTTTGTCATTTCTTCAAGCAAAGCCGATTGGGCACCTAAACCAATTGTACCGGTGTAGTTACCTACATTAGTTTGTTGTATTTTTTCAAGCATATGTATAAAGCTAATTGATTTATCTAGCTTTTTTGAAGCCCAAATAGCAGCTTCGGTTACAGCGTGTGTAATGACAGAGCCATCGATACAGGTAATTATTTTTTCCATTACATTCTCCTTAATGACCGCCAAGTAGTTTATCGACTTCTTTGGGGTCGTTATGTACGCCAAACTTATCAACAACTGTTTCGGTTGCGCTATTCATACCAACAATATTAACTGTTGCGCCTTCGCGTCTAAATTTAATAACCACTTTATCGAGTGACGATACACCGGTTATATCCCAAAAGTGGGCATGGGTTAAATCTATAACAACATTTGTTACCGCACTTTTAAAATCGAACGAAGCAATAAATTGCTCTGCTGAGGCAAAAAATACCTGACCTACAACTTCATAAGTTACTAGGTTTTTAGTTTCATCGTGCTTAGTTGTAACAACCATAAAGCGACCAATTTTGTTCGCAAAAAACAACGTAGCTAGCAATACGCCAACTAAAACACCAATGGCAAGATTATGCGTGGCAACAACCACAATAACGGTTGAAATCATCACTACGTTTGACGAAAGCGGGTTCTTTTTTAAATCTTTAACTGATGCCCAAGAGAATGTACCAATCGACACCATAATCATTACTGCAACTAATGCCGCCATAGGAATTAAACGCAGCCACTCATCTAAAAACACCACCATGATGATTAAAAATAAACCAGCAATAAAGGTTGAAAGTCGTCCACGACCGCCCGATTTAACGTTAATGATTGATTGCCCAATCATGGCGCAACCCGCCATACCACCAAATAAACCTGCGCCAATATTAGCAATACCTTGGCCCTTACATTCTTTATTACGATCGCTCGTTGTATCAGTTAAGTCATCAACAATGGTGGCGGTCATCATTGATTCAAGTAAGCCCACAACCGCAAGACCAATTGAATACGGTAAAACAATTTGCAGCGTTTCGAGTGTTAGCGGTACATCGGGCCATAAAAATATAGGTAGGGTGTCTGGCAGTTCGCCCATGTCGCCAACGGTTCTTATATCAAGCCCTAAAAACAGTGAAACCAGCGTAATAACAACAATACACACTAAAGGAGAGGGAAGGATTTTGCCAATAGCTGGAATATACGGAAATAAGTAAATAATACCTAAGCCTGCAGCAGTCATGGCGTAAACATGCCAAGTAACATTGGTAAGCTCAGGTAACTGTGCCATAAATATTAAAATCGCCAGCGCATTTACAAACCCTGTTACAACAGAACGCGATACAAACCGCATTAATTCACCGAGCTTTAAAAAGCCTGCAAATATTTGTAGTACACCAGTAAGTAAGGTAGCAACCAGTAAGTATTCCAGACCATGATCTTTAACCAGCGTCACCATTAACAGCGCCATTGCACCGGTAGCCGCCGATATCATGCCAGGGCGTCCGCCTACAAAGGCAATAATAACCGCAATACAAAATGAGGCGTATAAACCCACTTTAGGATCAACACCCGCAATAATAGAAAAGGCAATAGCTTCCGGTATTAGGGCAAGCGCCACAACAATACCAGCAAGCACATCACCACGAACATTAGAGAGCCAATCTCTTTTTACGTGATCAAACATGTAATAAACCTAATTAGTTAGTTTCCCAAAGTATAGGGGAGTATTTTATTTAAATAACAATGATTCTCGCGCAGATGGCGATTAAGGGTGCACGCAACGTGCTAATGAAAAAGGGAGTGGTTGCCTAGGGCGGCGTAAGTTTCAAGTAAAAAGCTCCTTTTTGATTAGTTTATATTAATAATGCAAACGAATTAAAGGTATCACATATATATTAGCAATATGCTGTTTTGCCTTAAAGACCAAACTTTAATCCAATAATGTTTTTGAATATTTAAAACTCAAACGTAAAACCAAACTCTTTTAATTTTTCGTACACGTTTATGTCAAAACGATAAAGCGTTGCGGCTCGGTGAGCTACATTTGTTTGTTTTTCTTTGCAGTTTATTAGTAAGTTCATTTTTTGAAACTTACGTCTAAAGTTAGGTTTATCGAGTGATTTATTTAAAATCGACTCGTAAATTCCTTGTAGCTCAAGCAGGGTAAATTTTTCAGGGAGCAGGCTAAAACCAATCGGCTCGTGTCTTACTTTGTAGCGTAAGTAGTCTAAGCCACTTTTTAAAATATCGGCATGGTCAAACATTAAAGCCGGTACACTATTTACATCAAACCATTCACATTCTAAAGCATTGTCGCCACTCACAAGGTTGGTTTCTTCAAAGCGAACGAGCGAATAATAAACAATGGTAATAATACGTCTGGCAGGGTAGCGGTCTACGTTACCAAAAGCACCTAACTGATCTAAGTACAGGTTTTCAACACCGGTCGTACTTTTAACAACTCGTAAAGCTGCAAGGTCTAAGTTTTCATCTTTACGAACCCAATGACCAATTAAACCCCACTGGCTTGTTGCAAGGCCGCGGTTATATTTAACCAGCAACACCTTTAACTTACCTTCATGAATAGCAAATACAATATTATCTACGGTTAGATTACTAATGCAGTCATCAGGAATCGATTCTTCGTCGATGTTGTTAGAAATGTTTGATGTTTTATAGTGCATAAATTACTCAGCCAAAGCTATACGAAGATATTGTTATAAAGACTATTAAGGGTATATAAAAGGTGAGTAAAGCGCAAATAAAAAGCTTTTATAATTCCTATTTAAAACAATCAGATAAACCTAAAAAACGTTTACGCCCCATTGTTTGGATAGGAATTGGCTTAGCTACATTTCAACAATTAGTAGGCATTAACGTTGTTTTTTACTACGGCGCGGTACTTTGGCAAGCTGCCGGTTTTACTGAATCTGACGCGTTACTTATTAATATAATAAGCGGCTTTGTAAGTATTTTAGCGGTGTTTATTACCATGTATTTTATAGACAAAATTGGCAGAAAACCTTTTTTGTTAACCGGCTCAATTGGTATGACGGTGACGCTTTCGGTTATTGTTTATGCCTTTTTAAATGCAGATATTGGCTCAACAGGTAACTTAGAATTAGGAGAGCAGGGCATAGTTGCTTTAATAGCCGCTAATGCGTATGTATTCTTTTTTAACTTATCGTGGTGCCCTGTAATGTGGGTTATGTTAGGCGAAATGTTCCCTAACCAAATTCGCGGCTCTGGCTTGCAGTTACCGGCTTTGCCCAGTGGATAGCTAACTTTTTAATTACTTGGTCGTTCCCTGTCATGCTCACAGGTATTGGTTTAGCAGGGCGTATGGTTTTTACGCACTTTGCGCGTTTGTTTCAGTTATATTTGTATTTAAGTTTTTACACGAAACCAAAGGCAAAGAGCTTGAACAAATGAAAGGCTAGTATTATCCCTTTAATAAGCGCCAAAACTAAAGCAATAGAACTAGAATAATAGAACTAAAGCAATAGTTTTGGCGTTGTAAGACTACTTCACTCGTTAAGCTTTCTTTTTACTAAACCCAAACACTTTATAAACTCGCAGCAACTATCTAATTTCTCAATAGTTAAATTACTAATGCACTTAAGTAAAGTGTGAGTCGCTTGTTCAATATCACGATTTGCAATAGCGTTTAACATCATTTTTTAAACTTTTATTATTTCGATTTAAGCTGCCTCGATCGCCGTTTTCCCTTAGTTGTTAACTGGGTCATCAACCTTCGGCCATGTTCTAAAAATGAATAATATTAGACGTGACGTAGTTTTTAAAAAGACGTAGTTGCGCAGTTTGTGTAATAAGTAACTAAAAAGTAAATACAGCTAATAGTCTGCAGTGAGCTTTGAATTCAACTACTCGATGCAACACACAGCGATAACCGGACACTGAAAAAGTTAAATTTATTCCTGTGTTTTGAGTGGAAATCTAATTTTGTCCAATAACATTATTAAACGCCGTTTTGGGGCAAAATAACATGCTTAATTTCTAGCTGTTTTAATTGCTTGTTTACAAAGGTAATTATTAGTGAAATTATCATGGTATGTAATATACGCCGTTTTGGTGTGTTATAAACCACCAAAATGGTGTTCAATAAGCTGTTATGTTTTTAACCAAACTGGATCGTAAATGTTCAATAATCAAATAATTAGTATTGAGGTTTCTGAGGAAAGTAACTTTTCTTTTAGTAGAAAAATTACAGTAGATGAAATGACTGAATTTCTTAAGGTGCTTTCTTCTTCATATAAAACAGCTCAACATTTATCTACTACTTTAGACTCTGAGTTAGAAGTAAATATAGATTCATGTTTAAGAGCATTACTCGTTAACACAAGCCAAACTGTTAGTAAAAGCAACGAAGTTGAACCATCCTTTATTAATGACCTCAACTCTTATAATTATTTTTCAGCATATGCGTTTAATCATGACGAGTTAGAAATTGTTTCCATTAATTACAATAGCCCATTAAAAATTGAAATCACTGGTAAATCATTACGAAACTTAGTTATTGCAATAGCTTTAATGGGAGGAGAAATGAGCACGGGTGATTTCTCCGTAAAAATGCCTGGAATAGCCGACATGATTCAGAAATTATCAACAACCTATATTGAAATTAAAAAATTCAGTAACGATCAAAGTGTTATTGATAAAGAGATTGGTAAGCATGTTGGTACTTTACCTCATACAGATATTAATAGTTTTAATGCCTTAAAAAATGGTGTTCAAAAAACATAACAAGCTGTTAAACAAGGAAAAAAACAGTTGGTTTTGCTCCTTCGTCGCTACTTATAACCAACTATTTTTTTGCCTGTTAACAGGGCGTTGAGGCTGTAGAATTACTCTTTTTTAAAAAAACAGCCTGTTTTATGGGTTCCAAATGCATTACCTAATGCCTTAAAAACGCTTAGAGTTAATTTCAAGAGCTCGTTTTATAATTGAATTTGGCTGTTGGAGTTATTCTACAGCCTCGTTAGGGCTATCGAACTTTTATCTATACCAATAATGTTGTAGAATAAAAAATATAAATACCTACTTAGGAGTGTGAGATGTTTGATTTACAAAAAGCATTGAATGAGCGATTGGCTACATTAAAAAACAAAAAAGTTAATTCTAAGCAATCAATAAATATCACTTTTGAATCGAATGAATCTATTCAAAAATCTCTAACGCAGGCAGGGATATTAAATAAAAATGGAAAACTAATTAAAAGGATTGCAGCATAAGTGTATGTTTCACCTGGAGTTGTTGTAGGTTTTCATGGTTGCGATAGGGCCGTTTTTGATTCAGTAATCAAAAACGGCTCTTCTATTTCTAACAGCGAAAATGATTATGATTGGTTAGGTCATGGTGTTTATTTTTGGGAAGGAAGTTATGAGAGAGCTTTAAATTGGGCTAAACAAAGTAAAGCTGTGAAAAAGCCAGCTGTGATTGGTGCATTTATAAAGCTAGGTAATTGTATTGACCTTTTAGATTCTGTTCACCTCGAAAAAGTTAAATCAACTTATGAAATTTACAAAATTGAGTGTGATAAATTAGGTGTGGAACTGCCCGAAAATAGGATTGTGGTTAACGATATTAGTTTTATAAGAGAGCTTGATTGTCAAGTTATCCAAAGACTTCAACAATTTAATAATGAGTTAATAATTCAAGATTTAAACTTGCCAGATATGGCTGGACAAAATAAAAGAAAGGTTCAAAAACACCCTGAATTTATTGATTCTGTAAGAGGAATGTTTCCAGAAGGTGATGAACTATATAAAGGTGCAGGATTCCGAGATAAAAATCATATTCAACTCTGCATAGTTAACCCCAATTGTATAATCGGTTTTTTTGATCCTATCCATAATAATAATTGGTACAAATCACTTTAGCTCCTTATAGCCCTAACAAGAGTCTAAGGTTACGACAGTCCGCTCATGGCACATAGCCGAAGTTGATATAAAAGCCAAACGTTCAGCTAACCCAATACAAAGCGGGTTAAATCTGCTCTACAGAGTAAATCATTAAGTTAAAACCTCAGTAATTAGCGAGTACTCCCTTTATTTCAGTTTGAGATACTCAAGTTAGTAATACTTATTTCTGATATACTCATTCAGCACTTTTACTCAAAAGGTAATAGTCTTCAGCTTGCAACTCAATGCAAGTTAACTCACTGCTCTTCATTATTTATTGTCAAAATTACACCTTTGTAAAATAGAGTTGGTTCATCCGAGCCAAAAACGTACAGAAAAAACACCGCCTAAGTTTATTGGCGAAGTATGATGATTCGTTGATGAACTCAAGCGTACTTACTTTATAAACAGGACTTAGCATGAGTGAATTAACTATCGGCGTTATCGGAACATCCCGCAAGACAGATGAAAGACGGTATCCTATTCACCCAGAGCACTTATTACGAATTCCCGAAAGTCTTAGAAAACAAATGGTGTTTGAACAAGGCTATGGCACCGCTTTTAATGTTAGCGATGAATATATTGCAACGTTAACGGGTGGCATTGCATCTCGCAGCGAAATACTTACCCATATTGGCACTGCCATTATCGCAAAGCCTGTACTTGCTGACTTAGAAGAAATGCGCGAAGGAGGCACTATTTGGGGTTATGCCCACTGCGTTCAACAGCATGAAATAACACAAGCGGCAATTGAACGTAAACTTACCTTAATTGCTTTTGAAGATATGTATGTGTGGTCACCACAAGGAAATGTAGGGCGCCATACTTTTTATAAAAACAATGAAATGGCAGGGTATTGCGCTGTAATACATGCTTTGCAACTTAAGGGTATTGATGGTCATTATGGCGATCAACGTAAAACGATTATATTTAGTTTTGGTGCAGTGAGTAGAGGCGCTATTTACGCCCTTAAAGCGCATGGTTTTAGAGATATTACAATTTGTATTCAGCGCCCTGATCACGAAGTCCGTGAAGAAATATTAGATTGTCACTATGTTAAGGTACGAGAAGGTCTTGAAGGAGAAGCTCGCATGATGGTTGTTGAACATGATGGGACTAATCGACCTCTTGGCGATCTAATTAGCGAAGCCGATATTATCGTGAACGGGACTTATCAAGAAACAGCTCATCCGGTTAACTTTGTAATTGAATCAGAAGCCGACTGCTTAAAACCTAACAGCTTAATTATTGATGTTAGCTGTGATGAGGGAATGGGATTCTTTTTTGCAAAGCCGACAACGTTTAAAAACCCTTTATTTCGATATAACAACACGGATTATTATGGCGTTGATCATACACCGAGTTATTTATGGGAAAGCGCGACGCGTTCAATCTCTGCGGCGCTCATTGTATATTTACAAACGATACTTAAAGGTGCTTTGCAGTGGCAAAAAGATGAAACCATTCGCCGTGCAATAAACATTGAGCAAGGAATAATTAAAAATACGGCTATTTTGGCATTCCAAAACCGCGAAAATATTTACCCTTATAACGTAATAACACAATGATTATATCTATCTCTAATCTAATTTTACATTAGATTAATTAGGGGTGTGCACTTCGTCTTAATACTAGTAATTTTAAGGCGAAGTGTTTGTTGACTGATAGTAAAACTGGAGAACTTAAATCTTAAAAGTTTTGATAAAACGAACACCCACAATTTATAAGGCTACCTTATATGCCTAACGATTCTAAAAATATACTAAATCGTGGCTTAGACTATATGCACGACCCATTTTCTAATTTTATGCGTGCTCAAACCACCTCTAGTCTGTTTCTTCTGGTATCTACGATCATTGCACTATGGTGGGCAAATTCAGCTTATTCAGCTACCTATCTAAACTTAGTGCACACGCCTATTGGGATCTCATTAGGAAACTTTGAGCTAAAAACCTCGCTTAAACACATTATTAATGATGGTTTGATGGTGATATTTTTCTTATTGCTTGGGCTTGAAATAAAAAGAGAGGTACTTGCTGGGGATTTAGCTGAGCCCAAAAATAGACACATGCTCATTTTTTGCGCCATAGGCGGAATGGTCGTGCCGGCTGGTATTTATTCGCTGTTTAACTGGGGGCAAGATTCACTGATTGGTTGGGGTATACCCATGGCAACCGATACTGCGTTTGCATTAGGTGTGCTTACAATTGTAAGAAAACATATACCAACAAGCTTGTTGGCCTTTATTGTAGGTCTTGCGATTGTTGACGATGTGGGGGCAATACTCGTTATTGCCGTGTTTTATACCCAAGAAATATCGGTGATGTATTTGTCATGCGCCGTTGTTCTATTTGCTTTTTTAGTAGCCGCCAATTATGCCGGAATAAGGCAGCCGCTTTTTTACATTATTATTGGTCTTGCCACCTGGTGGATGATGTTACAGTCAGGTGTGCATCCTACTGTAGCAGGTGTTGCTATTGCTTTAACGGCTCCTGCACGCTCAATGTTGGGCTCAGAAAGGTCGCTTGAAAAGGCAAAAACAACCATTACCTCTATGCAAAAAGAAATAGAGAAAGTAGATGTTCTGGCTAGCAGGCAGGATCATAAACAGGTACTCGAAATTCGTGATTTAGCCGAAAATGCGGGTACACCTTTGCGTCGGTGGGAAGATGTGCTGCACCTGCCTGTCGCACTGTTTATTTTACCGCTATTTGCTTTAGTTAATGCGGGTGTGGTTTTTAACTTTAGTTCATTTGTTGAGAGTCTCAGTGATCCCGTTGGCTTAGGTATTATTAGTGGTCTTGTTGTTGGTAAGTTTATTGGTATTTCGGGTGCGTGTTGGCTTGCTTTACGCTACAAAATAGGTTGCTTGCCTGAGGGCATCAATCTTCAGCATGTTATTGGTGCTTCACTTATCGCTGGGATTGGATTCACCATGTCTACCTTTATTGCTACGTTGGGGTTTGATGGGCAAGCCGAGCATCTTCATAACGCAAAAACATCGGTTTTAGTGGCTTCGGTTCTTTCTGCAATACTTGGGGTTTTATATATTCGAGTGGTTGCCTCAAAAAAGAGCAATAAATCAATTAATTCAACGCCATAATAGGGCATGAAGGGGCTAATGGGTATTCAATAATGTGTACTCATTAGTTGTACTTAACCCTTTATTTATCAATTAAACATATTGTTTAAAACACGCTATGTGTTGTAGCGAACAGACCAATTAAAATAAATACGCTAATGTCTTACTAAGGTTTTTTGGCTTTAAATTAATCTATAAGTGCATGAATTTAAATCTTAAAACGATTCCTTAAATCATTGCCCCTAAATTATTACCCTTAAATTATACAGAGGAAGTTATCACCTAGATTGCGAAGCACGCTGGCGCTTTAGGCTAGGGCTTATGACAATCTAAAGTAGTAATAAGGCTCCATATTTTTGGTTTCTTAAAAAGGAGAATATTATTTCTACACAAAACGAAAATAATCCAAATTCTAAAAGTAAAAGCGGTCCGCCAGATATCGATAAAGTGATGAGCGGTGCGTTTAAAAAGTATAAGAAGTTGCTGAGTGGAAAATTTAGCACAAGTTTAACCATAGTATTGTTTTTGGGATTGATTGCTACAGGCTATAGCGCAGTCTATACCGTTCCCAGTGATTCAGTTGCTTTGGTATTAAGGTTTGGTAAGTTTCAAGAAATTCTACCTGCGGGCTTACATGTAAAAATCCCATTAGGTGTTGATCACGTCACAATAGTGCCTACTAAGCGGCAATTAAAGCAGGAGTTTGGTTTTTCTACTCCTGGAGCCTCCGACCCTGATCAAAATATTAATCCTGAAAATAATATTCGCTCATTTGCGCCAAAAATTTCACCTGCAACAAATCAACGCGAAGAAACCCAAATGGTAACTGGCGATTTAAACACTGCGCTGATTGAATGGGTAATTCAATATCGGATAGCCGATCCCCAAAAGTACTTATTTGAGGTGCGCGACCCGGCAGGCACTTTACGATACGTGTCTGAATCAGTTATGCGTGAAGTTGTAGGCGATAGAACTGTAGATGAAGTAATTACCATTGGCAGGCAAGGGATTGAAATTGAGGCATTACAAAAAATGCAGGCATTGGCAACCAAATATGTAATGGGGATTAGTATTGATCAGGTTCAACTAAAAAACATTAATCCACCCGTACCAGTACAAGGGTCGTTCAATGAAGTTAATCAGGCTCAACAAGAAAAAGAAAAGTTGATTAACGAAGCGCGTCGCGAATATAACCGCGTTATTCCGCTTGCTGAGGGGGAGCGCGACCAACGAATAAGAGAAGCTGACGGTTATCGCCTTAAGAGAGTTAATGAAGCTGAAGGCGACGCTCTGCGTTTTAATGCGCTGTTTGCACAGTACCAACTGGCACCTGAGGTAACACGCAGACGAATATATATAGAAACAATGACAGATGTTATGCCCACGATAAAAAATAAAATTATTATCGATAGCGAAGCACGCGGTGTATTACCTTTACTCAATTTAACTTCACTAAAAGGACAGCAGCCATGAAATCTTATTTAATCGTTGGCAGCAGTATTTTAGCTGCACTTGTAGGGGTTACTTTGTATAGCGCTTTATATACGGTTAACGAAGTAGATCAGGTCGTTATTACTCAGTTTGGTAAACCGGTTGGAGAGCCAATTAGAGAGGCGGGTATTCAACTCAAAATGCCTTTTGTTCAGCAAGTTAATTTTATTGATAAGCGCGTGCTGGAATGGGAAGGAACACCTTCTGATATGCCGACCAAAGATAAGCTTTATATTTCTGTAAGTCTTTATGCGCGGTGGCAGGTTACCGATCCGTTGCAGTATTTTTTACGTTTAGGTGATGAGCGAAGCGCACAGTCTAGGCTCGATGATATTTTTGGTAGTGAAACGCGTAATGCAGTAGCCACACACGAATTAATCGAAATTATTCGTACAACGAAAGGTCGCCAACCTTTGCGTGACTCGTCACTCACCGAGGCTGAAAAAGAGCAGAATATTGGTAGTTTAGTGCCTATAAGCATGGGACGTTTAGTTGTCGAGCAAGATATATTTAATGAGGCGGCAAAAAAAGTAAAAGTATTTGGTATTGAGCTTATGGATATTCGTTTTAAACGTATTAATTATAATGAAAGTGTACGCCCTAAAATCTATGAACGTATGATCAGCGAACGTCGTCAAATAGCAGAACGCTTTTTGTCAGAAGGAAAAGGCGAAGCTGCCCGTATACAAGGTAACAGAGAGCGAGACTTAGATAAAATTCAATCTGAAGCCTACCGAGCAGTAACAGAAATTAGAGGTAAAGCTGATGCTAAAGCAGCCGCTATTTACGCCTCAGCCTATAACAAAAATGATCAAGCAGTCGCATTTTATGCATTTACCCGTTCGTTGCAGGCGCTTGAACTTGCCCTTAGCCAAAACACAACATTGGTATTATCGACCGACAGTGAGCTATTTCAGTATTTACAACATACTCAGGCGAGTGAGCCTAATCCTAAAAATTAGCATGCTTCATATTTAAATATTGTATAGATATCATCAAACTTAGGAGCAATAAATGCAAATTGAAACAATTAGAGATGTACTCAATTGGACCGTTTTATTTCACAAAAGCTTAAAAGATAGCCTAAACCAGAGCTCTAAACAAAATAAGGATGAGGGAGCGCGAATGATGCTTCGCTACCTATCTGAGCATGAGGAGAGTTTAGAGAATATTGTACAAGGGTTTGAAAATACGGCAGACGAAAAAGCGCTAAACACCTGGTGCTTTGATTACATCGAAAAGCACTCAATTATTGAGCGCGTTGATTGCAACTCACTTTTTGAAGAGCTCGATATCTCGGACATTATGGATAAAATAGTAAACCATCATGAACTAGTTATTGAGTTATACATTCATATATATTCTCGTGTAGATATCGAAAGCGCAAAAACGTTGCTTGATACAATAAAAGATATTGAAGAAAATGAGATAAAAAGAATTGTGCAATCGGCTAACCGATTTTCAGATATGTAATCGACTGATTGAACTGGCAATATTAGTGTATTACTAAGGTGTCAGTTCAATCAAATGTATGTGATATCAATTTATATCCAGGATCTTTTCTTTTAATCGAGTTAAGTAAAATGGTTTGGTGTGCTCAACATATCCGGACAGTCAATCCTAGTTTACTCAGTTATACCAATTTGCTTATATACGGGGGCTATTTAACAACGTTATAGAGTGATTTAACTTGTTTTAATTGTTCAAATATTTATGCAGGTTGGTATTAAAATGAGAAGCAGATGATATTGCATGACTATGAATCTACTTATTTTTCATTAGATTATTCCCTCAATTTAATATATAACCATAAAGGCTGTATCTTTTTATTTAATATAATACAAAACAATTAAATTTGACTGTACTAATACGGCAGTTGCTTTACAGTTTAAGATCTTGGCGACTCAAATTAGAAGGTTACAACAGACTCATGCGGTTATCTCTAACTCAATCAGCAGCAAGTATTTTATATTTAGGCTTTATTCAGTTTTTTGTTGTTGTAGTAATTTTGGGTGGGTTGGAGAGTATTTTACTTGAAGCACCTCTGATGCCTATAATTTCTATTAGTACCGCTTTAATATCGCTAGTTTTAGGCTCAATCTTAACTTTATTATTTAATTTTAAATTTACAAAAAAAGTTAAATATGTGACTCCTGTATTAGGCATTCTAGGGTGTGCTTTTTTCTTAAATTTTCAATTGAGCTTATGGGGAGTCGTTGACGAAAAGTTTTTTTTAATTAGTGATAATCCATTTATCTCTGCTTTAAATGCCGTTATGGTTTTTTCTTTTTTCTCAGCGCTCATTATTAAAATTTTATGTTCTGCAACGATAACTAAAGGGGCTAAGTTTACCAAAGCAGTCATGTTTTTAGTTATCTTTACGGGTGTGTCGTTATGGTACGCTAGTGCAGTAAAAACAGTGAGTAGTGAAGAAGAAAAAGCACGAGAAAAAATAAGCTTAGTGGGGACAATGCTTAATAAAAATCTTGATGAGCATAAAAAGTCATTATCTCGGATTAAGTCGAGATTAGAAAAAGTGAGTCATGATAATTTTTTAAAGCTTGCCGCTGTTGATATGAAAAATTATGCGAGAGATTATAAAATCATCAAAGGGATGCTTATTCTTGATGAAAATCTTACGTTAGTTGAAGGTGACATATTTTCTAAGCAATTTATTTCCAGTGGATTTCTATCAAGTGTTTCTGTAGTGAACTGGTTAAATACAACTACGGATGAAGTTAGATTTGCAGCTAATTCATTAACGTTGAAAACGAGTACGCCGACTATTATGTTTTCGATACCTATAAATTCAGTTACTGGCGGTAAGTATCAAGTTTTAGCTTTACTAGACATGAATTTATTAATTGAGAACAGATACATAGATTATCTAAATACGTTTGATGTATTTATTGAATTGACGCCTCAAGTTTACTTTTCTGTTAATGCTCAAAAGCAAAACGTATACGATTTAAATATACTATTGAGTTTATACAGTGACTATATTGTAGAAAAAGTCGATGTAATGGGCATTTTAAATCACAATATATATAGTTTTATTAATAACTACTCTGCATTAAAAGAAAGGGCAAAAGTCGAACAAATTATAATTTGGCTTACTTTCATCTTTATCTATATTTTTATACTTGCTTCAGACTCTTCATACCTACTAAAACAACAATCAAAAAAGCTGTTTAAAATGGCTAAATATGATGAGTTAACAGGGCTAATTCGCCGAGATGCGCTAGATGATGAAATAAACGCTAAACAGTCTAAGCAGGCCAAAGCGTTAAACTCACCGTGTGCAATGGTTTTTATAAACCTAGATGGCTTTAGTTCTATAAATAATAGTTTAGGGCATGCCATAGGCGATAAAGTTCTCAAGTTAGTTGCAAGAAGGCTTAAAAATAACGCGCTGACAACCGACTCAATAGCACGCTTTGGTAATGATGAGTTTATTCTTTATTACAGCAATATAAGTAAAGATAAACTAAGAGAAGAAATATCAGTATTAATAAGCTCTTTAGCAAACGTTTATTATTTAGAGGACGTTGATATTTATCTTACAGCCAGCGCTGGTATATCGATGTCTAAAGAAAGAGTAGGAAATTCAAAAGTACTATTACAGCATGCAGATATTGCTATGGACAGTGCGAAAACCCTTGGAGGGAATCAGCTTTGTTTTTATCATAAGCTAATGGATGATAAGCATAAAGAAATAGTCCACATTAGAGGAGAGCTTCAAAAAGCGCTTAAAGATGGTGACTTAGAAGTGTATTACCAACCAATCCATAGTTTATCTGAAAACAAAGTGATTAGTGTTGAGAGTTTGGTGCGATGGAAAAGTAATGGTGCGTATATTTCCCCGGCTATTTTTATACCTATAGCAGAGCAAACGGGGCAAATATTAGAAGTTGGCAAACAAGTACTAGCACAGGTACTTAAAGATATGAGTAATACTGCGCAGTTAAAAAATATTACTGTGGCTGTTAATTTTTCACCCCAGCAATTACAGCTGCAAGGGTTTGTTGCAAATATTTGCCAATTAGTCTCTGATAAATGTATAGAGCCACATCGGCTCACCGTTGAAGTGACTGAAACAGTCATGTCAGAAAAAGGGGTTATCGAAGGCGTTCTTAGAAAGCTGATGGCTAAGGGCTTTAACGTTGCGATTGATGACTTTGGCGCTGGATATTCTAGCCTTTCTTACTTGTCGAGGCAGCCTGCTAATATTATAAAAATAGATCGGGAGTTCACGATTGGTGCTGAGCATGAGGGCCAAGAACGCGCTTTATTAGAAGGTATCATCAAGATTTGTACAGAGCTTAAAAAAATAGTGGTCATTGAAGGTGTTGAAAATGCTGAGCTGATCGCCTATTTATCTCAATTCAGCAGTATAAGGGTTCAAGGCTATTATTTTTCCAAACCAATACCTTTAAATAATCTTATTGATTATATTAATAGCCTAAATAAAACAAGTCATCATAAGTAAAACGAGAACAATCAATTATTACCTTACAACATGGATTAACTCGCCAGCTATGGAGTAATAACATAGCCACGAGCGTCTATCTTTTTACGGGGATATCATTTAATAGCTTTATGATAGCGCTGTTATTACCGAGTTTAGCTAAGTCTAACAGGTAGCTTTTTTCTAGCTCTTGCATTGACTGATCTGCTAATAATTCTTTTACCGATTGTTCTTCCCCATTTGCTATTGAAGTTTCTAAGGCTGCAAAGTTTGCAATTGAGTGTTTAATTTCATTAGTCATAATAAGTCCCGTTTGCTGTGTTTTGTTAAAGCTTCGTTTTAAAAAATATTTATATAAAACAATTGTATATTATAAGCTCGCTTTGTTAGTGAGCTATTTTATTACCTAAAAATAGCTCACTTAATTAAGCGAATTGGTATTACAGTATCACCGTACATACTGCAATTTAACTTATTGAATAACAAATAAGTCCATAAAGCTGTTTACTGGCGTATTTTCAAGCTTGGCTTGATCTTTACAAAGGGTAAATATGGTTTGGCATTGTTGGGTTGCAAGGCGTGTTGCTAAATTAGATTTGAATTTAAGCTCTAATAATGGAATGCCTTCCTCACGACGACGGCGATGACCCAAAGGGTACTGCACAACCACTTCTTCTGTTTTACTACCATCGTTAAAGAAAACTTGAATTGCATTGGCAATAGAGCGTTTGTCCGCCTCTAAATATTCAGCTGTAAAGCGTTTATCTTCTAATACCTCCATTTTGTCGCGTAGTTTATCGATGATAGGGTGCGTGTTGTGAAAGTCGTCCTCATAATGATCGCTAGTTAAGTTCCCAAATGCCAAGGGAACAGCAATCATATATTGTAAGCAATGGTCGCGGTCAGCTGCGTTGGCAAGCGGTCCTGTTTTAGAAATAATGCGTATGGCTGACTCGTGGGTGCGGATCACTATTTTCTCAATATCGTCTAAACGCGACTTTACTTGAGGGTGCAAAATAACGGAGGCTTCTGCTGCTGTTTGAGCATGAAACTCTGCTGGAAAAGAAATTTTAAACAAAATGTTTTCCATTACATATGAACCGTAACCTTGGGAGAACGAAAACGTGCGCTTCGCTTCAGGCTTTAGTGCTTGGTCTTTATTAGTTTTGGAGAAAGAGACATCATAAAACCCCCATTGCGCAGCTGTTAATGCACTGGGTATACCCATTTCACCGCGCATTGCCATATCAGCTAAATAAACTGCTCTGGCAGTTGCATCGCCCGCAGCCCAAGATTTACGAGACCCAGTGTTTGGTGCATGACGATAAGTACGCAGTGCAGAACCATCAACCCATGCTTGAGATATGGCTGCCATTATTTGCTCTCTGCTGCCACCCATCATTTTTGTGACAACAGCCGTTGAGGCTACACGCACCAATAATACATGGCATAAGCCAACACGATTAAAAGAATTTTCTAATGCGATAACGCCTTGAATTTCATGCGCCATAATCATGGCTTCAAGTACGTCTCGCATAGTCAGGGGAGGCTGTGAATTTGCGATTCTGACTTGAGACAAGTGATCGGCTACAGCTAAAATAGCACCTAAGTTATCAGAAGGGTGCCCCCATTCAGCAGCTAACCACGTATCGTTGTAATCGAGCCAGCGGATGGTACAACCAATGTCCCACGCTGCTTTAACAGGGTCGAGTATGAGCGAGGTCCCAGGTACTCGTGCGCCATTAGGAACAACGGTCCCTTTGACAATTGGACCAAGAAGTTTGGTACATTGTGAAAACTTTAAAGCGAGCAGCCCACAGCCTAAGGTATCCATTAAACAATTACGTGCAGTGTTTAGTGCTTCTGCGCTTGATACTTCAAACGTTAATACATAATCAGCGATATCCTGGATAACACTGTCGTAATCTGGGCGAGTGTTATTATCTGTATTACTACTCATTTTGTATCCTTAATTCGTTTGTTTATATTTTACTTGGTTTCAATTTATTAGAAGTCATTGAGTAAACGCTTAGGTGAACTTCATGCTTTTGCTTATCGTTTTCAAGTGGAATATAAGTTGATTCAAGCGCTATACCGTCAAGTATTAGCTCACTTTTATTATGTTTTTTATCCCCTATAATTTGCTCAATTGTAATATGGTAATAGGTGCTCTCGAAGCGATAGTCGATTGAGTAGGTGCTCCAATTCTCTGGAATACACGGTGAAATGGTTAGCTTATTTCCTGTTCGTGTTACACCTAATAAAGATTCTATTATTAGTCGGTATAACCAACCCGCTGATCCGGTATACCACGTCCAACCGCCTCGTCCAATATGCGGATCAACGGCATAAACATCGGCGGCTACGACATAAGGTTCGCCTTTATAGGTTTCAACTTGTTCGGCGTTTTTAGCATGATTTAATGGATTGATTATATTCATCAATTCCCACGCTCTTTTTTTGTCGCCTTGTTGAGCAAATGCCATGCTTGCCCAAATAGCGGCATGCGTATACTGCCCGCCATTTTCGCGCACGCCCGGGACGTAACCTTTTATATAACCAGGGTTCATTTTTGATTTATCAAAAGGCGGATTGAGTAATTGGATTAATTTATCATCGCTATTGACCAAATGCTGATACAAAGACGACATTGCTTGCGTAGAGCGCTCATTATTAGCTGCACCAGAGAGCACTGACCAACTTTGCGCTATTGAGTCAATAGTGCACTCTGGGCTTTGTGATGAGCCCAGCGCGGTTCCGTCGTCAAATCATGCGCGACGATACCAAGCTCCGTCCCATGCGTGTTTAGCTAGGTTACCTTGTAGTTTTTGTGCTTCATCGTCACAACGAGTAGCAAACTCTATATCGCCATGTAATGCAGCAATAGGTGAAAATTCTTGTAGTATTTTATATAAAAAGAACCCCAGCCAAACGCTTTCGCCTTTGCCGTGTATTCCAACAAGGCTCATACCGTCATTCCAATCTCCTGAGCCCATTAACGGTAAACCTTTTTCTCCAAAGTGTAAACCATGCTCAATTGCCAACACGCAATGCTGGTAAAGGCTCGACCTTGCTGCACTCACAGAGGGTAAGTCGTAATAGGATTCTTCGTCGTCTTTAAGGGGGCGACCTTCAATAAAGGGCATTAGCTCATCTAAAATAGTTATGTCATCAGTGCCTTTAATGTAACGACACGTCGCTAATGGTAGCCATAAATAATCGTCTGAACAGCGTGTTCTTACACCGCGCCCTGATGGTGGGTGCCACCAATGTTGCACATCACCTTCGCTATACTGACGTGTGGCGCAGTACAGTATGTGATCCCTTAGTAATGCAGGCGAAGCATGTATTAATGCCATGGCATCTTGTAACTGATCGCGAAAGCCAAACGCGCCACCACTTTGATAAAACCCACTGCGAGCCCAAAAGCGACATGCTAAAGTTTGGTACACAAGCCAGCCATTTGCTAATACATTCAATGCAGGGTCGGGGGTATTAACCTGGACACTGCCCAGTGTTTGCTGCCAAAAATCAGTGACTTTTTCGAGTGCAATGCGTGCTGTACCGGGTTTTCTGAGTTTTAAAGCAAGGGTACTTGCTTGCTCTTTATTTTGCGCAGCACCGAGCCTAAAAATAATTGTGCGCTCTTGTTCACTTTGCAGTTCAAAAGGGACTTGAATTGCACCGCACGGATCGAGTGCCGCTCCTAAGTTGCCAGATAAATGAGTACGAGTCATTGCCTGGGGGTCGTGTAATGTTTTATTGCGACCAATAAACTCGCTACGGTCTCCTGTTAGTGTTCGTGACATATCATCAACGTCAAAAAAAGCAACTCTGCCACCAAACTCTGAGTTATAGGCATTAGAGGCAACCAATGCACCGCTCTTAGCATCAATTTCTGTTACAAGGTGTAGCGCTGTTTTAGAACGAAGATCGCCAAGTACCCATTCAACATAACCTGTTGCACTTAGGCGCCTGGTAGTTAATGAGTTGTTTTTAATTTTTAATACCGAGTATTTTACGGCGTCGAGTGTATCTACATACACACAAAGAGAGGATTCGATGCCGGTTTCACTGTGCTCAAAGGTACTATAACCAAAGCCATGGCGGGTTATATAGGGATTAGCCCCACGTTTTGGCATCGCACAAGGTGACCAAAATTTACCTGTATCTTCATCACGTAAATAAAAGGCTTCGCCACCAGATGAGCCTGTAGTGTCTGCACTCCACGGCGTTAAACGAAACTCATGGGCGTTTTCGCTCCACGTATAAGCAAAACCATTTTCGTCAATAACGCTGCCAAAATGTGCGTTTGCTAGCACATTAACCCAAGGCAGAGGGGTTTTATTCGCTTCGGTGGTGGTAATAATATATTCGCGACCATCTTCACTAAACCCACCCAGTCCATTATTTAAAAGTAAGTTTTCTTGAGTATTGCCAAGCGCTTGATTGATTTTGGGATGTAATGCTTGAGTTGGGATTAATCCCTTTACGTTTTTCTCTGCAAGCGTTCGACGGTTTACTTGCTCTGCCAATGTGCCACTTTGATCAATAATAATCCGCGAAACGGCTTGTAACAGTATGCGGTCTTCATTCGAAATTTGTTCTGCTGAGCGAACGAATATCCCGCCAGGGCGATCAATATAATGAGACTCAGTGCCCGTTGCGATTAGCCCCATAATTTGGTCTTGCAAACCTTGTCGGTAACCAACTTGCTCTTCATTCCAAATGACTAAATCAGCGACAAGCCCTTTTAAGCGCCAATATGCATGGCATTGAATAAGTTGGCGGGCAATTTCAATATTATTACCGCTGGCTACTTTTAATAATATGATAGGTAAGTCGCCAGAAATTGAGTAGCCCCATAGTCCAGATTGTCCTCGACGATTTTGTATTAATACAGATGCGTTAGCCCGAAGAGTTGCATTGGCATACAAAATATACCCAGCCAGCTGCCGGTAGAGTTGAGCATCTGCTTCATTGGCGTTAATTTGGCGTAAGGTCACATCGCTATGAGTCCATGCTAAATCAAGTGCTCGATCGGTAATGTGATGATCTTGATATTTAGCAATTAACGCAAGGCAAGCCTGTCTACTTTGTGCCATACCCGTTATTACATCGAGTGTTACTACACTGCCAGCAAGTAAAGCCACAGGAGCACGAATAGCAACAATAGGATCAAGCACTGACCCTTGTTTAGCGTCAAGTTCGCCCATTTCTAGCATTGCTTGTGGTGAAACCAAAGAGCGACCTCTACCAATAAATTGCATACGATCAGTTGTACAAGACAGGGTTCCGACTTTTGTTGTACTGCTATTGACGCGTGTTGAAAGTAAATGAAACATCCAAGGTGTTTTTTCATCAGCAGAGCGTGCACGACGAGTACATAAAATAGCATTGCCACATGGAAGTATTTCAGTTTGTACAAACAAATTACTAAATGACGGTTGCATAAGGTCGGCTGCATGGTTTGCCATTACAACTTCTGCATAAGTGGTTATATCAATTGTACGAGTATCGGGTGAGTGATTACTTAAGCGTATACGACGAAGTTCAATATCGTCCTCCGGAGAGACAACGATTTCAGTGTAAGTTTCTATATGCTGATCGCTTCGGCGAAACTCAGCGCGACCTTCAGAAAATGATGCGCTATACGACTGGGCTGGTTTTAGCGTTGGCTGGTGGGCTGCCGACCAAAAGTCGCCTGTGGCTGTATCTCTAACGTAGACAAATGTTCCCCAATTGTCGCAAGTAGGATCCTCACGCCACCGTGTAACGGCTAAGTCGGTCCAGCGGCTGTAGCCACCTCCTGCATTTGTAAGCATTACATGGTAACGACCATTTGAAAGTAGCTGTACTTGGGGTGTTGAGGTAATGGCTGGAATAGGTGGATTAACCTTTATTTTTGCATGTTCAAATAAAGCCCCGCTCTCTGCGTATTGGTCTATATGAGGTTGGAATATAGATGTTTTAGGCACGCGCTCTTGTAGTAATAGCAAAGCTGATTGCAGTAAAGGGTCTGATTCAAAGCGTTTTTGCATAGGCTGGTCAAGTAAATGATATGCCAATGCAAGTAAGCTCATACCTTGATGGTGAGCCATAAAGGAGCGAATGACTGCGCTTTTTTGATCTCTGGATAAACGGGCAGGGGTGTAATCTATTGCCTCATACAATCCGTAATGTCCCTCAAGTCCACTATCAGCTAACAGTTGAAGATTTTCGCACGCGGCTTGTGGGTTAACCATTAATGCCAATGCAGACGCGTAGGGAGCGATGACGAGGTCTTCTGATAAGCCTCGTTTTAGCCCTAAACCCGGTACGCCAAAGGCATGATATTGAAAATTAAGAGAAGCATCTACCGTATTGTATGCTGACTCAGATATGCCCCACGGTACGTTTTGTCTTTTTCCATAATCAATTTGTCGGGTAACCGCTGCACGACAAGTTTGTTCGAGCAATGTACCGTCGTAGCTAGGCATAACTAACATGGGCATAAGATACTCAAACATAGAGCCACTCCACGACACCAGCACCGGCTCGGCGCCAGCGCTGGTTAGTAGACGACTTAGAGCGAACCAGGTTTGCTGTGGCAATTTACCTTGTGCTATAGCAATAAAACTGGCTAAACGTGCTTCAGATGCCAGTAAATCGTAAAAACTGGTGTCACGTCGATGCTCATCTACGTTATAACCAATAGCCAATAAATGGCGAGACTCATCATATAAAAATGCATATTCCATTTGTGCAAATTCAATCGCTCTGTTGGCTAATTTGTCACATTGCGAAATGCAATCTTTGGCAAGCTGTGTACTGGCTAAAGTATGAATACGTAATGAAGAAAGCCACTGAGTTTCGTCGGATGGTAATACCGATGATAAAAGCGCATCAATTGCGTTAATAGTGTCGGGGCAACGTTTAACTAATTGCTGCATTGTCAAAATATTAGAATCAAGAAATTGCAGTTTTAAGCTAACTGGCGGATTAGTTAGTTTGAGCCATGGCGAAAATAAATAGAGTTCGTTTAGGGTACGCTGGCATTGCCTGTGTAAGTCTTGAGTCCATACTTTATGCTCTTTCGACTTTGTATCTAAATCATTAGCAGGGTCTTGCTTTATATTCTCTAACAATATTCGCGCATTATTATTGAGTGTAATTAAGTGCTGTTCAACGTCATATAGATTTGTAGGCGCAGTGATACGAACAGCGTTAAGTATTGAGTTCATGGCATTAATAGCGGTATCGATAATATTGTTTTTATTTTGCTCTGAGTCTAATTGCAATGTTTTAAACAAGTTTGCCACAATAGCCAAAGTGATACTTATGCCTTCAAACATTTGTGGGTGAACAATAGGTTTAGAAGGGAGTTCTTTTAATGCTATTTGTAAAGTTAAAAGGTGACCGGCTAAGTTACCGCTATCTACTGATGAAATATAGCGCGGTGGCAAAGGTTGCAATGTTTGTGTGTCGTACCAGTTATAAAAATGCCCTTCGTGACGCTCGAGTTTATCGAGGGTATTAAAGCAATCTTGCGTGCGTTGAATTAAATCACTTTGTACAATAAAACCAAAATCATAGGCGCTAACGTTAGCCAGTAAAGACAGACCAATATTAGTAGGCGATGTACGGTGCGCAATAACAGGACCGGCTTCCTCTTGATAGTTATCGGGAATTAACCAATGATCGTCTGCAGTGTTAAAGTGGTCGAAAAAAGCCCATGTTTTACGGGCAATAGTTTGTAAAAATAATTGTTGCTTGTCGCTCAGTGGCGCTAAATTATCGAGTTTAGGCTCACTAAACCACCATGTTATAACCGGTGATAAAAGCCATAATAAAAGTAGAGGAAATACAGCTAATATATTTGTAAAAGTTAAGTGTAAAGGGGCAAAGTAAAGTAGCGAAGCGATTAAAGTAATCGCAATAAATGGCGCAGTCCACATAGTGTAATAACTATTTATTAAGGCATTTACTACATGATTAGATTTATGATCTGTGACATGCCACTCTAATAAACGACGTTGAGTAAACAGCATTCGACCCGCACTACGTAATATTGCGGTTAAGTTAAACACAGCCTCAAAAGGTAAACATGCTAAACGAAAGCCGATTTGAATAAGCTGACGAACAAAGCACTGTAAAACATCATGCAAATGGTGGGACATCAGCATTTCTGCGGGTTTGCGCATCGACGAAATTAGCGCGCTCAGCAATGGCGGTAATAAATAAATAGCACTTATGGCAAGGGTCCATTTCAATGGATTAGCTGCTGTAAACCAACCAACCGTAAGTAATAAAAAGAGTGCGAGTGGTTCGATACTTCGACGTAAATTATCAAGGATTTTCCAACGTGATAAAGGTGACAAAGGATTTTGACATTTATCGCTTCGAGTGTTTAAAACACGAGGAAGTAACCAGCGCACAATTTGCCAATCTCCTCTGATCCAGCGCTCACGCCGACACATATCAGTGTTGTAACGTGTAGGGTATTCTTCGTACAAGTGCACATCACTAATCAACCCTGAGCGAGCATAGCAACCTTCGAGTAAATCATGGCTGAGTATTTGGTTTTGTGGTAAACGGTTACCAAGTGTTTGTTCAAATGCATCTATATCGTATATACCTTTACCGATAAATGAGCCTTGTGAAAAGAGGTCTTGGTACACATCGGATATTGAACGCGTATATGGGTCGATACCCGGTTCTTCACCAAATAATTGCGAGTAACGAGAAGGGTTATGTCCCGATAGACTTGCTGCCATACGTGGTTGTAAAATGCCGTAGCCGCCTACAATACATTGTCTTTTTTCATCAAATCTTGGTTGATTTAAAGGGTGCGCCATGGTCGCAACTAACTGACGGGCACAATCTCGTGGAAGTTGTGTATCGGTATCTAAAGTAATGACATATTTAACTTTTTGTATAGCGTTAATATCACCGACGATAAGTTCAAATGCATGTTCTATTGGGTTTCGAAGCAGTGCGTTTAGATCTGATAATTTTCCGCGTTTACGTTCAAACCCCATCCAAATTTGCTCTTTTGGATTCCAGGTTCGTGGGCGATGCAGTAAAAAAAAGCGACTTTCTTGCTGTAAAAGAGAAGGCTCTGCATATTTGGCATTAAGGTTTTCTATACCAAGGCGTACTTGCGATAACAACGCTTCGTCTGTGGGGAGTGTTTGTTGCTCTGCATCAGTAAAGTCGGTCAGTAGAGCAAAGTGTATATGTTGATCGCGATTACCTAAAAATCTAACTTCGAGTACTTCTAATAACTGCTCAATACCTATAGAGCTGGTAAGCATTGTAGGGATTACTACGAATGTTTTATTTTGCGCTGGCAACCCTTTTGAATAGTCCATTCTGGGTAATCGTTGTGGGTCGACTAGCAAGGTAACTATCCAGTTTACAAGTGCTGAGGCTAATTGACTTGCTCCGAATAAAGTTAAAATTATTAAAAGAATAAACTGCCAGTGAGGTATGTTATTAGGAACGCCCATAGCCATAAAAGAGGCACTAATTAGGGCTGTTAAGGATATAATTGCCCCTAAATAAAGTACTAATGTTATACGCTTGGCTTGCGAAAATAACGTTTTCAAAATAGGCGTTTTTACTGTTATGCGCTGCTTTAATTGCGTAATACCTTTATCAATTAAATAGTAGCCTACATGGTTAGGCGCAAGCGTTGTGTTTGATACTGTTTGGGCTTGATCAGCCTGCAGGGCTAATTTTATTGCTTTTTTAGCTATATCGACTTCTGAAAATGAGCTTCGCTTAGCGAGTTGATCTATGATTTTTCTGTAACTATCTCGCGTGATAAAGTCCATATAACCATACACACCCCCTATATCTTGGCGCAAAATGTGTTCTACAGCGCTATGATCTTCTACAAAATCCGCCCAGTTCATCGCGGTCAACCAGCGTAAGCTACTAATGTTATTGCTAATTGAGACTTGATCGGCGGCTTGTTGCTGATTCTCTTTTTGTACTAGTTGCTCTATGGTTAAACTCGAATCAGCTAGTTGTTGTTCAATCCAAGTAAGGGGAAGTGCTAATGCCGAACCATGCCCTTGTAATAAACGAGTTAGCTCTGCTACAAAAGCGCTTTCCATAGGAGGCTTTGAGCGTGCCATGTCGGCAATAACTAAAATTAAACTATTAGGGTCTTGCTCAGCAATTTCTAACATTTGATTAGCCCACTGTTGGGCTAGATTTAGGTGCTGGCGTGCGATTATGATACGTGTACTTACGCGTTGTAGGTTTTCAATTAAGGCTAACCTTAGCATAATTGGAATGGCCCAGAGTTCACCAAGGTTAAGCGTTGTTACTGTTTGATACGCGGCTAAAAATTGCGCTAGAATTTCGCTATCTACACGCCCGTCGCCATGGGAAATTACATTTAACGCAATATCATAAACTCGCGGCATACCTAAAGAGGCACCTTGCTCTAAACGTGGCAGTTCCTGACTATAGTGCTTAGGTAAATGAAGCCGAGCGGTACGAATTTGCTCTTCAATAAGATAAAAATTATCGAGTAACCACTCACCAGAGGGCACTATAGGCTGCTTTGCTTTAACGGCAATGGTTAATAAACTATTGGCTTTAATCAGTACTTTTTCGTTTTCGTCTAGGCGCTCAAGTAGCTGATCTTGAGTGTTTTTAGCATCTAAAATATGACTTTTTGCTAGTAATTTTGCATGTTTTTCCATTTGTTCAGCACTTAAGAGCTCTGATCGAATGGGGATTTGTTCTTTCGGGGGAGCTGATTTAAGCCAAGGGAAAAATGGCGAAAGGATGTTGATAAGCTTATTTTTATTCATCGTGGTAAATACTTGAGACTAAACGTCGTAGTGAAGATATTGACGGTTAAATTTATCACTGGATTTAAAAAAAGATGTTTTAAATTATTTTGGTTATTAGAGGTGAGCAAGTAATCATTAAAAATATTCATAAAGTTTATCTTATTGTTGAATACATACATCAACATATAACAAGCTTCGTTAAGGGTCGGTTCGTCAACACACATAGTCTAATAGTAGAGTTCTATTTTGTGTTTTATAACAGTGAGTTGTCGCCATGTTATGGTGTGGATTATCTTTAAATTTCATCAACCATTATGCATATATATCAACTAAAGGCAGATAAATTTAGACTATGTGTGTTAGCGTACATATTCGCCTTGTTATATTGAGTATTTTATTATTTCAGTGAAGTACAGCTGGGAGTGTCGGCTTATATTTAAAGTGAATAACCGTATATAAAATAATTAAAGGCACCTTAAAATTCTTTAATAAAAATAGAACAATTTTTATTATCAAAAAGCAACGACCTTTCATTTCTAGCGCCTAATAACTGTATAAACAAATCCGAGTTTATTATTAAAATATCCTGACTTACATACTTTCAAAGCCATTACTTTTAGGTTTTATTAGTTATAAGTTGGGCATATAAAAAGGAAATTCACATTAGATGGGTCAATTGAAGAACACACTGCTTAATGCTTTATCTACTGACGCACAACACCGCATGTTTCCGCTTTTAAAGCGAGTCAATTTATCCCTTGGAGAAGTTATTTATGAAACAAGTGAAAAGCTCGATTACGTTTATTTTCCAATAGATAGTATTGTTTCATTATTGTATGTGATGATTGATGGCTCATCTGCTGAAATATCAGTTATCGGTAATGAAGGGGTGGTAGGTATAGCTGTATTTATGGGGGGAGAAAGCACTCCTAACCGGGCTATTGTGCAAAGTGCTGGTACTGCTTATCGCTTACCCGCTTGTGAATTACGCAGGCAATTTAATAGCGAGCCTGATATGCGTATGCTCATGTTACGTTACACGCAATCATTGATTACCCAAACGGCGCAAACCGCAGTTTGTAATCGCCATCATAGTATAGTGCAGCAACTAAGCCGCTGGCTTTTGCTATCGATTGACCGTTTACCGAGTAACAATTTAATAATGACTCAAGAGCTAATAGCAAATATGTTAGGCGTAAGACGTGAAGGGGTAACTGAGGCCGCTGGTAAACTACAAAAACTGGGTATTATCACTTATAAACGTGGTCATATTAGTGTGATAGACCGACCTCAATTAGAGTCTCAGTCTTGCGAGTGCTATGAGGTTGTAAAAAGAGAAACAGACAGGTTGGAGTCTTATATGGAAAAAAAACCTAACGTTAGAAAACTATCCATTATCAGTTAATATATTTTGGTATCTAATAAGTTTATTTACATAAAAATAAAATCCGGTAATAGCTTCAAAACAGCCCAGCAAGTTGCTCATTGAGCCTGGGCTTTAAAATTTGTGTATGTTCTGCTGTTAGTGGGCTTTTTACATTTAACCTACTTTGGTAGTTGTCCGTCTACTTCCTTTTCAGCTTCAAGCCAATCATTTAAGTGATTGTCACCGGTAAAGTCACGATCACTCGCTAATGAGTAAGCTTTAGCTTCAATCATGTCATGTCGGCTGAGACCTTCTTTATTCAAATTAGAGTTAGTTTTTGATACTGAATTACTTGAGATGTTATTACTCATGTGATTATTCCTAAAATATTACTCGATAAAATAAAAAACTTAATACCAAATTAAAACATTGAGTGTAGTTACATTATTCTCAATCTTAAGTGGAATGTAAGCTCGATTTATCATAGTAATACCAATGTGCAATAATACTTGATCAATTTGAGGGCATAAACCTGACGCTAACTGTGTTAAAAATTTCTGAAAAAGAACAACTAAATAACGAAATTTTTGCCTTGTTATCGACACGGTTTTCTTACCTCAAAATAGCTCACCTAATTAAGCAAATTGGTATAAAAGCAGTACTACGTATAGCTTAAAAGACTATTCTACAATTTGTATGACCGCTTTATCCTAATGCCTTTGTAATTTTGAGTCTGTGCCACAGCGAACATAAATTACCCATTATCTGTATTTATAGTAATTTTGAGAAGGTGACAAGTGGTAAACATATTTACTTTTATAATATGCTGTTTGGCGCGATACCGTACAGAGTCAATATTAATAAACTCATATAGTAAAATATAAAGTACTTAAATTATTTTAAGGACAGCGCGTGCAAACAGTTCCCGATATCGTATTTTTACTGGATGTTGATAATACATTGCTCGATAGCGATACTATTTTAAGCCATTTGAAAGATTTTTTAGAAGGTGAATTTGGTTGTGAAAATAGTGACCATTACTGGTCTATTTTTGAAAAACTTCGTAAAGAACTCGGTTATGCCGACTATTTGGGC
The DNA here is from genome assembly GCF_030408075.1 of Pseudoalteromonas sp. APC 3358. Classification (NCBI taxonomy): domain Bacteria; kingdom Pseudomonadati; phylum Pseudomonadota; class Gammaproteobacteria; order Alteromonadales; family Pseudoalteromonadaceae; genus Pseudoalteromonas; species Pseudoalteromonas sp. APC 3358. The sequence goes on along the minus strand of NZ_JASDCE010000004.1, from coordinate 45,423 downwards.
GCACTACAGTGTTATCGAATGGAACATTCTGATGATCCGAGATTGCATCTGATTTCTTCTTTTTTAATTAATTATCCATATAAAGAAAGGCTTTATCCTAACGCACTTGCTGTGATTGAACATTTACAACAATTTGGCCCCACCGTTATTTTGTCTGATGGCGATATTGTATTACAACCACTTAAAATTTTACGCTCCGGTTTATGGGATGCAGTGGAGGGAAGGGTGTTGATATATGTTCACAAAGAGCAAATGCTTGCAGCAATAAAAGAGCAGTACCCCGCTAAACATTATGTAATGGTAGATGATAAGTTACGTATTTTAGCTGCTATGAAAGCGCAGTGGAAAAATGAATTAACAACTATATTTCCACGTCAAGGACATTATGCCCACGATATTAAGCAGCTACTGACCTATCGAAAGGCAGATACGAGTATTGATAGTATAAGTGATTTACTCAACTACGGTTTTTCTTATAAAGAGGATTTAATTGAATACAATTTAAACTCTAATCAAAAATTGTTTTTATATTGATGTGTATTGCTCTTATCTTATTTGAATTTTATCTGGTTTTATAAATAGCATTTTGAGGAAACGTTTTTAAGTATAAAAGCAAATATCGTCCTTGAATATTTGCTTGGTAAGAGTGTTATAAAAGGCAGATTAAGACACGCTTGTTTTGGAATTTGTGCCTGTTTTAACTTTGTTTATTTACTGTTTTAGCAATTTTTTCCCAGTATGCAGCAAGTTCATAGTGATGAAAAACAGCTGCTTCAAAGTCCTGAGTTATCTCTTTATTTGGCTCATATACCGGCGCATCTTTTATCGCTTTACGAACTAAATCAGTTGAAATTGAGTTGTCGAGCCATTGCACTTCGTAAATCCATGCTGACGGGATAAGTGCTTGATGTCCTCCCCACCAATTGCTCGTCTCAACAATTAGGTAACGAACCGCCCATGTATTTTCTTCAACTAAAAATCCTGATACATGGCCAATGTCTCCGTCTTTAGCGTGTATGTTATAGCCAATAATAGCTTTGCAACTACGAAGATTAGGATCCCCTTTTTGATCATGCTGACTTTTTATACTTTTATGAATTAGATTTGCGCTGCGGGCACCTTCGACACTATGTTCAAAAATGTCATTGCCAGGATATAAGGAATAGGGATATATCCCGCTTCCCCAAAAATTAGTACCGATCCAGTAGTACGGGTATCCATAGTAGTTTAGGTAATCCATTTCATGTTGTCGTGAAACGGGTTTATTAGTATCAATACCAGGACTATTTTTAACTTGGTCTTTACTGATTAAAACAGGGAAAATTTTTTCATCCCAATTTGGTTTTTGCACCGCAATAGGAGAAATTAAAACTTTGCGACTCGATAGCCACGTGCCTGTTTCTACAACAAAATAACGTATCACCCATGCTAGGTCATCAAACAAAAAATCTTTTTCTTTGCCTACAATACCGTCACTAGCAGCGATTGCACAACCTTCTAAGTCTTTCATACTACGTAACATAATAACGATCCTTTTTAGTGGGTTATTTGCATTTGTAATGCATTATTTTTGCAGTTTTTAACGCGCTTTTGCTTATCAAGTGCTTTCTTCTTATTTAGGGCACGTTTATCTTTTGAGGTTAAACATGCGCAGCCCTTTGGGTTAATTCTAGAGCGTGAGCTGGATGCGGAAGCTTTGCTCGGTTTTTACCGAGCCCGCTAGGTTGCAAACCTTGCGCCGCGATTAAATAGCCCCTAGATAGAACAAATTTCTATCTTAAAAGGTCAACAGACCCTAATGCTTATCTATAAAAAACCATGCTTTTATAAGCTGTAAAGTACAAACGATAAGTAGATTAATATTTCCAGTTTCGGCTTTTGAAAAACAAAGGTCTGTGCGCTGACGAACAAGCAATGTTATTTTTCATTGATTTTGAGGTAACGCTATAACAAGAATAATTAGAACGTGCGAAGTGTATTTTTAAAACTGACATTATATTTGAGTGTTAGCGCACGGACTCTATGCTTATTTTTGAGTAGCGTGGCTTTGTGACTGACTTTTATTCGCGCTGTAAGTGTTGATAATACTCACTTTATTCAGCTAACTTTAAATAAAGTAATCGAGCATATAATGTTAATACATAATAAAAAGAGAAAGTTGGGTGCTCCAGCATTGGGGCTATATAATGTGCGCAAGTCGAGAAAACATAAATATAACACTATTTCTGGGCCGTCACCCAAAGTTGAATACGTTGCTGGTGTTTTAGCGCCAACAAGATCAAACAATGCTGTTATACGTTATATAGATTATTCAGCTAGCCGTATAGAAGCCAAAGAGGTTAGTGATATTGATGAGTTTTTAAAAACTCCTCAACCCGAGTGGGCAACAGTGAGGTGGATCCACGTGAGTAATACAGACTCTTATATTGTTGGTTTACTTCAACATCATTTCGCATTTCATACGCTCACCGCAGAAGATATTTTACATGTACCTCAGCGACCTCGTATCGAATTTTTTGACGATCATTTATTTGTTGTATTAAGCATGTTGAAGCTAGAGACGCATGAGCCCAATAATACAATCCTTGATATTGAGCAAGTTAGCTTACTTTTATATGACAATGTTTTACTGAGTTTTCAAGAAAAACCAGGAGACGTGTGGCAATCCGTTCGCGGTCGTTTGCATACAGAAAATCGTCGTATTCGCAAAAATGGTACTGGTTATTTACTTTATGCATTACTTGATGAACTGGTTGATAAATGTTTTCCGGTACTTGAACAATATGGCGATATCCTTGAGGAACTTGAAGTAACAACACTTGAAAATCCAACTCCCTACGTACTGCATCATATACATAGTATTAAACGAGAATTGGCATTATTAAGAAGAATTGTTTGGCCTATGCGAGAGGTTATCGATCATTTGTATCGCGAGGAAGGAGGCAGAATAGATGACTCTACGCGCCCTTACCTTAGAGATGTGTATGAGCATAATATTCAAATTGTTGAAATTATTGAGTCATACCGTGAAATGGTAAGCGGTTTAAGTGAGCTATACATGTCAGCTATTTCAAATCGTATGAATGAAATTATGAAAGTGCTTACTATTATATCTTCTGTTTTTATACCGTTAACATTTATAGCTGGGATTTATGGAATGAACTTTAAATACATGCCAGAGCTAAACTGGACTTGGGCATATCCCGTTTTGTGGTGTGTTTTTATTTTGATAACGGCAGCAATGATATTTATTTTTTGGCGTAAAGGTTGGCTTAATAGAAATTAACTTTAATAGAAACAAAATTTAATAGAAACAGCAAGTAAATGCTCAATAAAACAACTACTTATGATTAACAATAATAAATGCGTACGCTAGCGAACAGAACCAATAATATCACTCACTTACACTCATTGTATTAATTGGGGTGTAAGTGTTTTGCGCTCCATATTTTAAGTGGAGATTAAAATGGGTCATGAATTTTGGAGTGAGTGGTACTCAGGTTGGGGTTGGTTTTTATGGTTTGGTATGTGGTTATTGCTCATATCGAGTTTAAGCCATTGGGGTTATAGCTACCGAACCCATAGACGCTATGGGTTAGAGTCTAATAAAACAGCAATTGATATTCTTAATGAAAGATACGCCAGCGGCGATATTGACAAAAAAGAATTCGAGCAAAAAAAACAGGACATAACTACCACTGCGTAGTTAGTGCGCTGGCTAATCCTCGCCATGCTCTTATATAGGGCATGGCTTAAGCATTTTTGGATGCGACAAGATGGAAACCCTGCATATGATTCTTCCTTCATTAACATCAAAAGAATTAGAGTTAATTGACGCATATTGGCGTGCCACGAATTACCTGTCGGTAGGTCAAATTTATTTATGCGATAACCCACTTTTAGAGCGCCCACTGATACTAAGTGATATTAAAAATATGTTGCTTGGGCACTGGGGAACAACACCCGGGCAAAATTTTATTTATGCGCATTTAAATCGCGTTATTAAAATACACGATCTAAATATGATTTATGTATCTGGCCCAGGGCATGGCGGGCAAGCTATGGTTGCTAATACTTATCTTGAGGGGACCTACAGTGAAATTTACCCTGATATAAGCCAAGATAAAGCAGGTATGCAAAAACTGTTTTTGCAGTTTTCGTTTCCCGGTGGCATTCCTAGTCATGTGTCGCCCGAGTGTCCGGGCTCGATTCATGAAGGTGGCGAGCTGGGCTATTCTTTGAGTCATTCGTTTGGAGCTGTATTTGATAATCCAGACTTAATAGTTGCTTGTGTGGTGGGTGATGGTGAGGCAGAAACAGGGCCTATTGCAACTGCATGGCATTCTAATAAGTTTCTTAATCCTATCAGTGACGGTGCTGTTCTCCCTATATTGCATTTGAATGGGTATAAAATTGCGAATCCTACCGTTTTAGCGCGTATTACCCGTGAAGAATTAGAGCAATTAATGTTTGGTTATGGCTGGAGCCCTATTTTTGTTGAAGGACATGAGCCTGAGCTAATGCATCAGGCTATGGCTAAAGCACTTGATGTCGCAATACATCAAATAAAAAAAATAAAAAAAGATGCTCTCGATAATAACGATCCAACTCGTCCACGTTGGCCAATGATTATCCTCATTTCACCTAAAGGGTGGACGGGTCCAAAGCTCGTAGATGGTTTTCAGATAGAGGGAACATCGCGTGCGCATCAGGTTCCTATTTCTAGCCCATCAGCTCATCCAGATCATTTGCAATTATTAGAAAGCTGGCTGCGTAGCTATCATCCAGAAACACTTTTCGATTCACAAGGGCGTTTATTACCAGAGCTTGCTGAATTGGCCCCAACGGGAAATCGCCGTATGGGGGCAAATCCTCATGCGAATGGTGGGTTGCTGCTAGAAGATTTACATATGCCTGATTTTCGCGATTATGCATGCGAAGTAATCTCTCCCGGTATACGCGGAATTGGTGATACCAGAGTTTTAGGTCCATTTTTGAGAGATATAGTTGAGCTTAATGACGAGCAACGTAATTTTAGAGTATTTGGACCCGACGAAACAGTATCCAATGGTTTAGGTGCACTGTTAGAGGTAACCGATAGACAGTGGAATGCAGCAACCCATAGCAACGATGAGCAGCTTTCGCCTAGTGGCAGAGTAATGGAAATGCTGAGTGAACATCAATGCGAAGGTTGGCTTGAAGGATATTTATTAACCGGCCGCCATGGTTTGTTTAATAGTTATGAAGCGTTTATTCATATTATTGACTCGATGTTTAATCAACATGCTAAATGGTTAAAAGTGGCGGCAGGTTTACCATGGCGTAAAAAAATCGCTTCACTTAATTATTTACTGGCATCGCATGTATGGCGACAAGATCACAACGGTTTTACCCATCAAGATCCGGGTTTTATCGATCATGTTATTAATAAAAAAGCTGAAATTGTGCGCGTTTATTTACCGCCTGATGCTAACTGCTTGCTGTCGGTAATGGATCATTGTTTGCGAAGTCGTCATTACGTTAATGTCGTTATTGCAGGCAAGCATCCTGCGCCGCAATGGTTAGATATGGTGGCAGCTGTTAAACATTGCGAGGCAGGGATTGGCATTTGGCAATGGGCGGGTAATAGCGTAGATGCAACACCTGATGTGGTGATGGCTTGTTGTGGTGATGTGCCTACATTGGAAACAATGGCAGCCGTTATGATTTTACTCGAGCATTTTAGTAATCTTAGAATCCGGGTTGTTAACGTGGTTGATTTGATGCGTTTACAGCCTAATACCGAACATCCTCACGGGTTAATCGCAGAGGATTTTGACACTCTGTTTACTATTAATAAGCCGGTTATTTTTGCATTTCATGGCTACCCAACGCTTATTCATAGGCTTACGTACAAGCGTAATAATCATCATAATATTCATGTTCGCGGGTATAAAGAAGAAGGCACTATTACAACTGCTTTTGATATGACGGTATTAAACGAGATTGATCGTTTTCATTTAGTGTTAGACACACTGGAACGCCTGCCAAACTTGGGTACAAAAAGAGACGCACTAAAAAAACAGCTTGAAGAAAAGCTTGTTGAGCATAAAAAATATATTAATAAGCATGGGCAAGATCTCCCTGAAATTCGTAATTGGCAGTGGCAGGCGCATCAATGAATTTTGTAGCTCAATCCACGATTAGTAAATTTGAAAATCTCGGTACAATTACCGCTATACGCGGCAGCGTAATTGACGTGCGTTTTGACAAGAAGCTACCTGCGATTAATTCAATGCTTAGTGCTGGCGAAAATAAACAGTGTATTTTTGAAGTGCTAGAGCAGCGCAATGAGCATCATGTAAGAGCAATTGCGCTCACGCCTACACAAGGACTTGCGCGTGGCATGGAAGTTGTTGACAGTGGCGGACCGTTACTTACCCCTGTAGGTAAAGGAACCTTATCGAGAATGTTTGATGTGTTTGGTAACACGCTTGATGGCGGTGGTGAGCTTAAAGATGTTCAGTGGCGCTCTGTACATAATAAGCCAGTGCCATTAACCGAACGGTCAACCCAATCAGAGATTTTTGAAACTGGTATAAAAGTAATTGATGTGCTGGTGCCGTTAGAACGTGGTGGCAAAGCGGGATTGTTTGGCGGTGCAGGTGTTGGCAAAACAGTGTTATTGACTGAAATGATTCACAATATGGTGGGCAAGCACAAAGGTGTTAGCCTATTTTGTGGCATAGGTGAGCGCTGCCGTGAAGGCGAAGAGCTTTATCGCGAAATGAAAGACGCGGGCGTTTTGCCAAACATGGCGATGATTTTTGGGCAAATGAACGAGCCACCTGGGAGTCGTTTTAGGGTGGGGCATGCAGCTTTAACTATGGCTGAGTATTTTCGTGATGATGAGCAGCGAGATGTGCTGTTGCTAATCGACAATATATTTCGTTTTATTCAGGCAGGCTCTGAGGTATCGGGCTTAATGGGGCAAATGCCTTCAAGGCTTGGTTATCAGCCTACTATGGGCACTGAGCTTGCTGGGTTAGAAGAGCGAATTGCCAATACACAAAATGGTGCTATTACTTCTATTCAAGCGGTGTATGTACCTGCCGATGATTTTACCGATCCGGCCGCAGTTCATACATTTTCGCATTTATCGGCTTCTATTGTGCTCTCTCGTAAACGCGCAAGCGAAGGATTATTTCCGGCTATAGATCCCCTGCAATCTAATTCAAAAATGGCGAGCCCCGGGGTTGTGGGAGAGCGCCACTACTTACTTGCACAAAAGGTACGTAGCACCTTAGCGCAATACAATGAACTCAAAGATATTATTGCTATGTTAGGGCTTGAACAGTTATCAGTTGAGGACCGCAACATTGTTGGACGCGCAAGGCGTTTAGAGCGTTTTCTTACTCAGCCATTTTTTACAACAGAGCAATTTACTAGTTATAAAGGCAAACTTGTTAGCCTTGATGATGCGCTAGATGGGTGTGAACGCATTTTAAATGATGAATTTAAAAACGTGCCAGAGAGTGCACTTTATATGATAGGTGCCATAAGTGAGGTCAAAATAAAATCCACAGTAAATAATAATGAGGATACAAGCGGTGCCGCAAACTCAGATACACCTTAAATTATTGCTGCCATATGAGATATTTTTCGACAGGCATGATGTGACTCATGTTGTTGCCGAAACAAGCGAAGGATCGTACGGATTTTTACCCAATCGCCTTGACTGTGTTGCGCCACTAACCCCAGGTATTTTGACATTTAATTGCGAAAAAGACGGTGAGATATTTGTAGCCGTAGATGAGGGCGTATTAATTAAAACAGGAAACACTGTGCTGGTATCGGTGCGAAGTGCCATATTAGGTACTGATCTGGCGACACTTCGCAGCGCTGTAGATAAAGAGTTTTTGGCACTCAATGAACAAGCACAACAAGTAAGAACAGTGATGGCTAAATTAGAAAGTAGCTTTTTAAATCGTTTTCGACTTTAACCACTAAAAGCTATTTATTTATGACAAACAAAAAAGACGACCTAGGTTCAAAAGACTCACAAAGCAGTTCATCAACACTTGCAGAACAAGTAGAAATAAAAGCCCAGCGTAAGCTAAAAGCAAGGCTTAACTCTCATCAAAAAATATGGTTTGGTTTAGGAATGATGGGCCTTATTGGTTGGTCGGTTGCAGTGCCTACCATACTTGGTGCAAGTTTAGGTGTGTATATCGACTCGCATTATGCCACTGAGCGGTCATGGACATTGGCTTTATTGGTGGCGGGTTTGGCGCTTGGGTGCTTTAACGCGTGGCACTGGATGAGCAAAGAAGACAGCGCGATACATCAAGAGCAAAAGGATGACGAAGATGCATGAGCTAGTCGGCGTATTAATTATTGTTAGTGTAGGTCTAATGCTTGGTGCCTTATTTTTTGGTGGCCTGTGGTGGACGGTGCAAAAAAGTATGGTATCGACTCACCCAGCGCTATGGGTTGTGCTGAGTTTATTTATACGCATGGGAATTACTTTAAGTGGCTTTTATATTGTGATGACGAGTGACTTATTATCAAGATCTTGGTTGCAATTACCACTGTGTTTATTTAGCTTTTTGATAGCCCGTTTTATTACCACTTATGTTTCCCGTACTGCATCAACCTCTCATTTAGCAAAGGTGACACATCATGCACCTGAGTCCTGATACGGTTATTTATTGGCAAAATGGTTTTTTAAAACTCAATGCAACCATCGTTTTCACTTGGGTTTTAATGTTGGTTTTGGTGATTAGTTCGATATTGATAACCCGTAAGCTTTCAACCACGTTAAAGCGTTCTCGTTGGCAAAATTTTTTAGAAATTATAGTAACGGGGATCACACAACAAATTGAAGACGTAGGCTTGAATGACGCTAAAAAATACCTTGGCTTTTTAGGCACACTGTTTTTATTTTTAGTAACCGCGAGCATGTTTACCATTGTTCCGGGTTATGAGCCACCCACGGCGTCGTTATCGACTACAGCAGCACTGGCGCTCACCGTATTTATTGCAGTGCCTTTATTTGGTATCAGTGAACAAGGGCTTGGCAATTACTTAAAATCTTATATGGCTCCTACTTTTATTATGTTGCCATTTAATATTATTAGCGAATTATCACGGACACTTGCTCTGGCTGTGCGGTTATTTGGCAACATGATGAGCGGGGCAATGATCATTGGCATTTTGTTAACCATTACACCCTTTATATTCCCAATCGTAATGACGGCACTGGGTTTGCTTACAGGCTTAGTACAGGCTTATATTTTTACTATTTTAGCCGCCGTTTATATTGCTGCGGCTACGCGCTCAGTAAAACCAGCCAAACAACGAGTTAATTAATCACGTATTTCTACACATCATACTTGGAGAGAACATGGATAGCATGACAATGATCGCAATGGCATCAATCGTTATTTCAGGAATTACAATTAGTTTTGGTTGTTTAGGTCCATCGCTTGGCGAAGGTAAAGCAGTAGCAACGGCATTGAGTGCATTAGCACAGCAACCTGATGCATCAGCAACTATTACGCGCACGCTCTTTGTAGGGCTTGCGATGATTGAATCGACCGCAATATACTGTTTTGTCGTGTCGATGATTCTTATTTTTGCCAATCCGTTTTGGAACTACGCTATCGCACAAGCTGCAGGAAGTTAAACCATGCTAATTGATTGGTTTACAGTTGCAGCCCAAGTGGTTAATTTTTTAATTTTGGTGTGGTTACTAAAACGCTATTTATATAAACCAATTTTGCACGCTATTGATAAGCGAGAAGAGCGTATAGCCGCTGAGTTAGACGATGCTGAAACAAACCAAAATGAAGCACTGGCGGAGCGTGAAAAGTTTTTTCTGAAAAATGAAGAGTTTGAACAACAACGTACACAAAAGATGCAACAAGTAAGCGTGAGTGCTAAGCAAGCAGAGCAAACACTTATGTTAGAGGCGCAAAAAAGAGTCCAAAGCTGGGGCACTAAATATCAACAAAATATAGTAAAAGAGACTGATAATTTAAAGGAGTCTTTAAGTCGAAAAGTTAAGCAAGAGGTATTTGCTATTAGTCGCAAAACCTTAACTGAACTGGCATCAACAACTTTAGAACAACAAATATGTGAGGTGTTTACAGCGCGCTTATATAAGCTTGATGACGACAAAAAAACCACTTTAGCGCAGGCGCTAAGTACAAATAGTGAATTTGTACCTGCCTTAATTCAAAGTGCGTTTGAGCTAACTGAATCTCAGCGTTTAGCACTTAAGAATGCTATTAATACTGTGTTTTCAAAAGATATTACCATTAAATTCACCACCGATGAGAGCTTTATCAGCGGGATTGAGTTATGTGTCAATGGACAAAAGCTGGTGTGGAGTATTGACGATTACTTACAATCAATCGAGCAGGAAGTTGATATGCTACTAAAACAAAAAACAGCTCAGCCTACAACTTCTCAACCTGTTGATAAGTGATGAGTAACCTTAGCGAAAACACTCAAAATAAAAACACAAAAATACACAGTTTAAGAAACGCGTTTGGTGATGTGTTTAAGCACATTCAGCAAGGGCTAAAAACAGTTAACTCAAAATTGAACTTACATGAAGTTGGTATTATTACCAGTGTATCAACGGGTATTGCGAAGGTGTCGGGATTACCTGGCGTTGGCTTTGAGGAACTAATTATATTTCCCGGTAATGTGCTTGGAATTGCGTTTAATATTGATGAAAAAGAAGTCGGTGTTGTGCTTTTAGGTGAATACGCCCACTTACAAGCTGGGGATGAAGTGCGCCGCAGTGGTCGTGTAATGGATGTAGCGGTAGGCAATGCGCTATTAGGGCGAGTGATAAACCCACTTGGCGAGGCACTAGACGGTGGAAGCGTTATACAAACCGAGCAGCGTTTACCAATAGAGCGTCCAGCTGCACCAATTATGGACCGCTCTCCTGTTACTACGCCTTTGCAAACCGGACTTATTGTAATTGATGCGATGATCCCAATAGGGCGAGGACAACGAGAGCTTATTTTAGGTGACAGGCAAACAGGTAAAACAGCTATAGCCATAGACACGATTTTAAATCAGCGAGAACAAAATGTAATTTGTATTTATTGCGCTATTGGTCAGCGGGCATCAACGGTCGCTAAATCAATAGCAATATTACGCGCGCAAAATGCAATGGCTTATACGGTTGTTGTTGCAACAGAGGGTAATGAGCCACCGGGCTTACAGTATATAGCGCCTTACGCTGCAACCAGTATTGCAGAATATTTTATGGAGCAAGGACGTGATGTACTTATTGTATATGACGATTTTACTAAGCACGCAAGAGCTTACCGCGAGTTGTCTTTGTTGTTACGACGACCGCCCGGACGAGAAGCATTTCCTGGGGATATTTTTTATATTCATTCACGATTACTAGAGCGTGCGACCCATTTAAATAAAGAACGTGGCGGTGGTTCCTTGACCGCACTCCCCATTATAGAGACCGAAGCTCAAAATATTTCAGCCTATATTCCAACTAATTTAATTTCGATTACCGACGGACAAATTTATTTATCACCCTCATTATTTGCTCTAGGTGTATTACCAGCCGTTGACGTTGGTAAGTCGGTTTCTCGTGTGGGCGGTAAAGCACAGCGTGCTGCATTTCGTGCAGTTGCTGGCGATCTAAAGCTTGCATATGCTCAATTTGAAGAGCTAGAAACCTTTGCTCGTTTTGGTGCCCGACTTGATGATGATACACGGCGTATAATTGAACATGGACGGCGAATTCGAGCGAGCTTACATCAATCTGAATCATCACCTATGCCAGTGCCTGAGCAAATTATGCTATTACTCGCACTCAGTAATGGCTTTTTAGATTCGATTGAACTGCTAAAAATAAACGACGCAAAAAATATTCTTAAAAAAGCAGTTGCGCAGTTAGACGATACTTTGTGTGATAGATTTGATACCGCTAAAAGCTTAAGTGATGACGATCGACAAACAATTGTTGAGTTGGCTAAGCGCGCACTTGTTGATTTTGAGTCTGAAAACAAGGCAATAACAACATGAGCAATAGTGCCGCTAATTTACGCCATAAAATAGCCAGTGCAAGTGATTTACAAGGCGTTGTAAAAACGATGAAGGCACTTGCTGCCTCGAGTATTGGGCAATATGAAAAATCGATTAGCTCATTGACCGATTACTACCGGGCAGTTGAGTTAGGATTAAGTGCGAGTTTGCGTGATGACATGTCATCTCAATTTTCACCACAACCCAAAAATTTAAATGAAAGCAGAGTGGGTGTGATCATATTCGGCTCAGATCAAGGGTTGGTAGGGCAATTTAATGAAAGTATTACCGACTTTACAATTAAAGCGCTAAGTAACGAGACCCAGCCACCTCTAATTTGGGTAGTAGGCGCACGTGCTGCATCTCGACTTACCGATGCCGGCTTTAATTTAGTAAAAGTATACACAGTGCCAGTGAGTGTTCACGATATAGATACCTTAGTTAGGCAAATTCAAATAGACAGTGAATCAAGCTTGGTTCTTAATCCTGGTTGCCGTGTATTGGTGTTTTATAATCAACCTAAACAAGGCGCGCTTTATGAATGTGTGTCTCAGCGATTACTCCCACTTGACGAGCAATGGCGAGATAATTTTAAAAATATTTTATGGCCAACTAAAGCTTTGCCAGAAGTACTCTGTAAGCACTCTACAACAATAAGGGCATTGATCCGCGAGTATATTTTTATTTCTCTCTATCGTGCATGTGCCGAGTCGTTGGTCAGCGAAAATAGCAGCCGTCTTGGTGCAATGCAACGCGCTGAAAAAAATATTGAAGAGCTACTTAATAAGCTTTCGAGTGAGTTTAATACTCTGCGTCAAAGTACCATTGACGAAGAGTTGAGTGATGTACTTGCAGGTTATGAATTACTAAATAAAATAGACTAGGGGCTGTTGATCTTAGAGGTTGAATTTGCAGCTGTATGTGTTGTTTTTTAATCAAAACATCGCCTATACAGTGCGGTTATTGACTCTTTGTTACTCGATTTTTACTTATTCTTACAAAAATGTAAGCCATTAGAGTAACGCAGAAGCCGCTACCGAGCCCAATAGGTTACAAATCGCGCACGATTACCCCCCTGTAAATTGAATGAATTTTAATCATGAAATGTCAACAAAACTCACAAGGATAATTTACAAGAAATAAAGCTACAACCTGATTGTAAGTGATTGTTAATTAATGATTAACTGTTGAAGTTGAGTGTTCAAGAGTGGGTAGTGCTTTTTCTTTGAGGTATTTTATTATTGTTGTGAACTGGTATGACTGAGTGGATTCGAACTGCTGACCCTTGGACCGGGTGATCAAGAGTGGGTAGTGCTTTTTCTTAGGTTTTTTTATTGCTTTGAATTGGTACGACTGAGTGGATCAGAAACACTGACCTTTGGACCGGGTGATCAAGAGTGGGTAGTGCTTTTTCTTAGGTTTTTTTTATTACTTTGAATTGGTACGACTGAGTGGATTCGAACTGCTGACCCTTGGACCGGGGATCAAGAGTGGGTAGTGTTTTTTCTTAGGTTTTTTTCATTACTTTTAAGTGGTACGACTGAGTGGATTCGAACTGCTGACCCTTGGACCGGGTGATCAAGAGTGGGTAGTGCTTTTTCTTAGGTTTTTTTCATTACTTTGAAGTGGTACGACTGAGTGGATTCGAACCACTGACCCTTGGACCGGTGATCAAGAGTGGGTAGTGCTTTTTCTTTGGTTTTTTTATTACTTTGAATTGGTACGACTGAGTGGATCCGAACTGCTGACCCTTGGACCGGGTGATCAAGAGTGGGTAGTGCTTTTTCTTAGGTTTTTTATTACTTTGAAGTGGTACGACTGAGTGGATTCGAACCACCGACCCCTACCATGTCAAGGTAGTGCTCTAACCAACTGAGCTACAGTCGTACAATTTTTGAGGTTTTACTTAAATTTTGATACGACTGAGTGGATTCGAACTACTGACCTTTGGACCGGGTGGTCAAGAGTAGGTAGTGCTCTTTCCTTCAATTATACGTTTCATTAATGTTGGTACGACTGAGTGGATTCGAACCACCGACCCCTACCATGTCAAGGTAGTGCTCTAACCAACTGAGCTACAGTCGTATTACTTTATTTAAGTAGGTGTTAATTGCTTAACAACGGCGGCTAATATATAGCGTGGCGGTTAGTGAATCAAGCAAGTTTGTTGTTTTTGAGTTTATTTGCCGTTTTTTTATTCATATTGGGCTTATTTCACACGTTTTATAAAATACTTGCCACCAAACCACATGTTTTTTAGCTGAGCTTTTTAGTAAGTTCAGTAAGTTACTTGCTGAGTCCGTTTTGACTAAGTTATTAATTTGAGGGCTTGAGATACTTTCGTTAAACCAAAGCTCATTATAAAGCGGTTGTAGTGCCTCTAGATAACCAGTTAACTGCGCTTGATAGGGCTGAATTTCTTTTAGGTAAAACTTTTGAAATACGTTGCTTATGATTTTTGCGTTTTTATTATTTTTATCCTGTGGGCACAGCGTATTAAAGTTTAATGTTTTTACAAACTGCGTGGCGTTGTTATTTAACACTACCTGCTTGCGGACCGATTGAATGAGTGCCTGGTTAAATTGAAATTTATTAAGCTGCTCGAGTGCACTAAAAATAGAATTGCTATTAATTTCACTAAATTCTTTAGCCTTAATTTGTTGCTTAATGAGTACAAGTTGCTTTAGCGCAAGTACGGTATCACTAAAACCAGCAGGTTCAGTAGTAAGCTCGTTTGAAGTGAGTTGCCAAGTACGATTTAGCTCAGGCTCTTTAAATAACATGGTGTTAAAAAAGTGCATTAGGTGTGTTTCTTTATAGTTTTTGGCTGCGAGTATTTTTGTGTAACTAGGACTATTTTTATCAAGCGTGTTTAAGCAAACCTGTGCACTTTTAATAAAGTTTATTTGATATTTTAATTGCCCAGCAGCGCTGGCGGTTTTTCCTAATTGGTTATTGTGCTCACTTATAAGCACGTTAAGCTTACATTGGCTAATGCCTGCAAGCTCAACAATGCTCAGTGTTAAGTCACTTTGTGCTATTGGGGTAGGCTGCAGTAAGGGGAGTTGCTTGAGTGGCGCAGGCTGTGTTGGGCTTGTATCAACTGTGCTACTTAAGCGTTCAATATAAGTAACGTTTATACTACTTTGTGGTTTGTTGCAGCCAGTAAGCGTTAAAAAACACATTACCAGCAAAGTAGCTGGTAATGTTTTAAGGCTGAGTTTATTAGTTTTGATTGAGTGCATCAATTTTAAGAAATTCATATTTTAGACGTTTTTTTACCGTTAGCATTAATAAAATAGCAGCGACACTAAGTCCCACTATTATCCCAGTCCAGAAACCGTGTGGCCCCATAGCTGGCACAATTATGTCTGTTCTTGCCAATACGTAACCTAAACAAAAGCCGATTAACCAATACGATATAAACGTAATATACGATATAGGCGTGGTGTATTTTAACCCACGGAGTATGCCATTTGCTGCAACTTGCAGTGCATCAGGTAATTGGTAAATACACGCTAAAATCATAATTGATGAAGCCAATGCCATAACAGCAGGGCTGTCGGTATACAGTTGGCTAATTAAATCACGACCGGCAAACGTAATAAGCGCTAAAAATAACGCCACAGCAATGGCTAAAATATAGCTGGTAGAAACCGCAACTTTTAATTGAGTCATGTTCTTTTGGCCGTATAAGTTACCTATACGAATGCTGATAGCGATTGATAGGCTCAGCGGCATCATAAATAGCAATGTAGTTACACTGGCTGCTATTTGATGCCCCGATATAGCTACTGCACCTAAATGCGCTATAAATAGCGGTATACACGCAAATAAAGTGACTTCAAAAAAGGTGGCGAGTGAAATTGGTATACCTAACTTAGTAATAATACCAATGGTAGTGAAATTAGGTTTTTCGAATGATGAAAGCAGGCCTTTAGCATCTACTTTTTTACTCATTTGGCAGTAAGTGACTTGTGCTATTGCCATAACAGTTAAAACAATGGCTGTTGCAATACCACAGCCCGCGCCGCCATAAGCAGGTAAACCAAATAAGCCATTTATGAAAATATAATTTACCGGAATATTAACAGCTAAACCTAATAGGCTTATGTAAAACGCGGGCTTGGTCATTCCCATACCTTCGGTAACGTTTCTGTATACCGTAAAAATTAAAAATCCAAATACACCCCATTTCACAAAGTGAATGTAGTCAATGGCAAGGTTTGCAATTGCAGGCGTTGTATCGAGTTTAAAAATAATGGCATCTGCTAAATGGGCAATCCCAAAACCTATAAAGCTTAAAATAGCAGTTAAATAAAGCGCTTGTTGAAAATAGTGGCTAATGCCTTTGCGGTCATCACTGCCCGAAAACTGCGCAATAATACCGGTAAGCGCTAATAAAATACCTTGAAGGCCAAGTAATAAAGGGTTCCATATTCCTGTTGCAATAGACAGTGCAGCTAAGTCAGTAGGGCTAACTTGACCTGCCATAATTGTGTCGACGACCGACATTAAAATAAGTGTAACTTGCGCTAAAAAAACAGGTAAAGCGAGGGAAAGTAAACGCTTGGCTTCCCAATTGCAAAAGGTCATAAAAACAGCTAGTTGATAAAATAGGGCGTAATTGTAATCTATTGGGGTTTAAATAAAAATCACAGTAGTGAATGATTTTATGAGTTGATACGTTAAACTAGCACTTTGTAATAATTTAAAGTGATTTTATGTTTACAGGAATAGTGCAAACGCAAGCTACGGTGGTCTCTAAGACTCAAACAGACGGTGTTTTACGCTTAGTTGTATCGGTGAGCGATGAGTACGTTAAGCATTTAGATTTAGGCGCAAGTATTGCTATTAATGGCTGTTGTTTAACAGTTGTGCAAGTTGAGCTAAGTAATCACGATGTGGTAGCGCAAGTGCATTTCGATGTGATTGACGAAACCCTAAAGTTAACTAATTTAGGACTGCTTGAGCTAGGTAGTTTAGTTAATTACGAACGCTCTGTTACGTTTGGTACTGAGCTAGGTGGGCATATAGTGTCTGGGCATATTCATTGTACGTCACAAATTTCTCAAATAGTGAAGCTTGAGAACAACTGCAAAATACAACTCAGCTTGCCAAAAGAGTGGCAAAAGTATGTGTTATATAAAGGGTTTGTTGCGATAAATGGCGCAAGCTTAACCGTGGGCGAAGTTGATGAACAAGGTTTTTGGTTACACCTAATTCCGGAAACGCTCGCCATTACAAACATTGGTGCAGCGCAAGTGGGTGACAAGTTTAATATTGAAGTTGATCAGCAAACTTACACTATTGTAAATACGGTAGAAAACTACTTACGCCATCAGGCTTAAGTTAAAATATTTGTTCGTCGTCGCTGTCTACGTGTAGCTCTAATTTATTGTTAGCATGATCTATATGCATATTTAAATGAATTGGGTTACAGCAGGCAGTGCAATCTTCTATGTAGTCTTGATCGCCCATGCTTGCGTCTAAGTCTAAATGTATGTGGTGTCCGCAGTGTGGGCACGTTATTCGTTGTGATAAAAAATCTTTCATAATCACTCCAGTTATAAATAATTAAGTTAGATTCAACTTAATCGCTTACAGATGAACGCCTACTTACTCATTAAATATAGTGCTGAAATGCAGCTTATGACACTTATTTTATACCTTCAAATACCAGCTTTTCTATATGCTGTTTAGCTTCAGTAAGATAGTGACCGGCAAAGATGTTAGCGTGATTTAAAATAGGGTATAGCTGGTATATTAACTTACGTTTTTCGTAATTTTGAGAAAGCGGGTAGTGCTGGTTATAGGCGCTATAAAAGTCTTTTGGCAGTGGCGCAAATAGTTCGCTCATTGCAATATCCACTTCCCGATCACCATAATAACAAGCAGGGTTAAATACCGTTGGCTCTGCTTTTAAAAAGCCCATATTTCCTCGCCAAAAATCGCCATGCAGTAATGAGGGCTCAACTTGATGACTATGCAGCTGTTCTTTAACGGCATTAATTAAGCGCTCGGGTTCAATAAAGTTAATGCCTTTTTCAGCGAGTAACTGTAATTGCCAACCTATACGTTCTTCGGCGTAAAATACATCCCATTTTTTATGCCAGCGATTAGGTTGTATAGTAGTGGCTATGTAGTTGTCTACATCAAAACCAAACATGGCTTGGTCGTGTTTTTGATGCATTTTAGCGAGGCTGCTTCCCATAGTTGCCCACGTGTTGTGGGGTTGTTTATCTAAAACAAGCCACTGTAAAACAATAAACGAAAACTCTATATTTGCACCGGTTGTAATACATTCAGGGACTTTAAAATTACTATTTTGCGCTAAAAGCTTTAAGCCAATAAATTCACTTTCTAAACGCTCGAGTTCGCTTTTTAATGCTATTTTAACGAAGAAGTTATGCGTACCATTGGTAATATGAAATAGTTTATCGGTATTTGTACTTTGTAATTGGCGTTTATAGGTGTGTTTAAAGTCAAAATTAATGGCTTGGCTGATGTGCTCATTTACTGTTTTCCACATAACAATTGCTCGCCTTTTAAACAGATACTTAAACTATGGCAAAAAGGTATTAATTTAACAATCTAAACGTTGTAAAATTAACGACTATATTGCATAAAAATTACACTTACTGTAATGGAGTAAAAATGAACAAAAGTTTAATAACCAATTTGCTAGCGGGTTTATGTGTTGTTGTAGGTTTTATGTTTAACCAAGTAATTGTGTTATCAGTTGGTTTATTTGCACTTTCTGGCGCGGTAACTAATTTATTAGCGATTCATATGTTGTTCGAAAAAGTCCCGTTTTTATATGGCTCAGGCGTTATAGCGCTTAAGTTTGAAAGCTTTAAAGTAGCTATACGAAACCTAATATTAACGGAGTTTTTTTCAGAGCAAAAAATTAATAATTTACTTAATAAAGCGCAGCCCAATATCGACTTTGAGCCAATAATTAGTAATGTTGATTTAAACCCTGCATTCGACAATTTGTTAGAGGTAATAGAGCAGTCTCAGTTTGGCAGTATGCTTGGGATGTTTGGCGGCACAGCGGCAATAGAGCCAATGCGTGAAAAGTTTATTGAAAAAATGCAATTGTCGCTTAGTGAGATTTCCCAAACTGACGACTTTAAAGCATTAGTAAGCCAAACACTCTCACAAGGTAATAGCGCAGAGAGCCTACATAAAACGGTGCTTAAATTAGTTGATGAGCGCTTAGATGAGCTTACCCCAAAAATGGTTAAAGAGATTATTCAAACCATGATCCGCGAGCACTTAGGCTGGCTTGTTGTGTGGGGTGGTGTGTTTGGTGGTTTATTTGGTTTAATAGCGGCCATGATTTAAATATAGCTACTGATACCAATTAAAAAAACAATCATTTTATCGCATTAAATAGCGCAATTACTGCGTTAAAAATTGTTCGTGTTCGTGTACGAGTGCATGGATGCAGGAGGTAGAGCAATGCAGGGATCAATTAGTGATAGCAACTACACGTTATAATTCCACCTTATTATTGCGCTACTTTATTAGCGCAATAATAGATTACTAATTTAATGTAATTGGTATGACTTATTTTTTCAGGCTGTTATTATCGCCCCCATAATTTAGTCGTGTTTTTTAGGAGCAACGGTGAGCAAAACGTTAGCCAGTTATTATCAGCAAGCATACGCTTGCGATCAGCAGCATTTTAACCAGTGTTTTTATTGTGGCTGTGAAGCGACAGAGCGCGACCATTGTCCGCCGCTGCATATGCTACAAAGCATTGTTGATTTAGGTGAAGAGGCTGATTTTATATCTATTCCTGCGTGTTATGAGTGCCATGCGCTTTTACATAACGAAAGGCTGATGACGATTGATGAGCGCTTTACTAAAATGAAAAAAAAGCTTGCCACTAAATATGCAAAACCACTGCGTGTTTATAACATGTGGGAAGAAAACGAACTTGGCGACATGAGCGATGAGTTTGCCCATAGTATTCAAGCGGGTATGAAATTAGGAAAAGAAGCCGCTGAGCGTTTAGCGTTTACTGGTTTTAGCTATGCCACAGAAGATGCCAAAGTAGCAGTACGTGAAAAAACAAAAGAGTTTGATGTAGAAGGCATGATATTTACCGACTTTAAAGAGGCGCTAAATTACTGCATTAATGATTTAAACGTACAAAAAAGTGACTTTTATAAAATTTTGGTTGAAGACTACCAAGGTGATTTTAATAAAGCATTGAGCCAGTATCGTCACCGTCATGACAAAGTAACTGCAGCTAAAGACGGTAATACAATTATTAAAGATTTTTCAAAACTACATAAGCAAAACTCTGATTTTGTAACGCGTACGGTTAAGCACTTTATTAGTAAAGATCCATCGCTTACAACCGAAGGTGCGCTTGAAAAGTTGTATAACAATTATATAAAGAAATAATTACAGATATTCATCTTAATTAACTGCGTTTTCACCTGTTTTTTTGGCTTTATTCCTTAGCTTTCGCTAAAGTAGCAAAAAAACAGGAGATCCAAACAACATGCAAAAATTTGCACCTTCTTTATTAGCAGTTGGCTTAGCTGCTGCACTTGTAGGTTGCCAAGAAAACGGCCCGCAAGACGATAAAATAACAATCAACAAAAATCCTTACCCAAGCACTTATCAGCCCGTTTCTACATCAAGCACACTTATTACAAATGCAACAGTACTTACAGGTACTGGTGAGCGTTTAGATGAGGCTGATGTATTACTTGTTGGCGGCAAAGTACAACAAGTTGGTAAAGACTTAACTGCTACTGCTGATATTACAATTGATGCACAAGGCAAATGGGTAACACCGGGTATTATTGACGTACATTCACATTTAGGTGCATACCCAAGCCCTTCGGTTGAGTCGCATCAAGATGGTAACGAAATGACCAGCCCTAACACTGCAGAAGTGTGGGTTGAGCATTCTGTTTGGCCACAAGATCCAGGCTTTAATCGTGCACGCGAAGGCGGCATTACTTCTCTACAAATTTTACCAGGCTCAGCTAACTTATTTGGTGGACGCGGCGTTACGCTTAAAAACGTCCCTGCACACACTATGCAAGGTATGAAATTTCCAGAGGCGCCGTATGGTTTAAAAATGGCGTGTGGTGAAAACCCTAAACGTGTTTATGGTCGTCAAGGTGTATTGCCTTCAACTCGTATGGGTAATATGGCTGGTTATCGTATGGCGTGGGCTGAAGCCGCTGAATACAAACGTGCATGGGATAAGTACGATGCCGATTATGAAGCAGGTTTAAACCCAGAAGCACCAGTACGTGATATTAAACACGATACGCTTCGTGGTGTGCTTGAGGGCGAAGTACGTATTCATAATCATTGTTATAAAGCTGAAGAAATGGCAATGATGATTGACCTGTCAAAAGAATTCAATTACGACGCGGGTACATTCCATCACGGTGTAGAAGCATATAAAATTGCTGACCTACTTGCTGAGAATGGCTCGTGTGCTGCACTTTGGCCAGACTGGTGGGGTTTTAAAATGGAAGCCTACGACATGGTTCAAGAAAACGTAGCTATTGTTGATGCGGTTAAAAATTCATGTGCAGTTGTTCACTCAGATTCAGATACTACTATTCAGCGCTTAAACCAAGAAGCTGGCAAGGTTATGTACCGTGCTAACGAAAACGGTTTTGATATTTCTGAGCAACACGCTATTAAATGGATCACGGCTAACGCTGCTAAATCGCTAGGTATTGATGACAAAACAGGTTCACTAGAAGCAGGTAAGCAGGGCGATGTTGTTATTTGGAATCAAAGCCCATTTAGTGTTTATGCTAAAGCTGAACAAGTGTTTGTTGATGGTGCAAAAGTTTACGATAGAAACGACAGCGCGTATCAAGCAACAAGTGATTTTATGTTAGGTCAACAATAAGGAGCACCCAGAATGAAAAATTTATCACGTTCGTTTTCGCTTTCTCTGGTTGCTGCAGGATTATTAGCATCTGGTGCTGTAAGCGCACAATCGCTAGCAATTATTAATGCAACATTGCATACGTCATCTGATCAAGGTGTATTAGAAGCAGCAAGTATTGTAATGACAGATGGTAAAATCACAGCGATTAACCCAACTGAAATTAAAGTAGATCAAATTATTGATGCAAAGGGCCAAATTGTAACCCCTGGCTTTATTGCAAGTATTAATCAACTTGGTTTAGTTGAAGTAAGTGCAGTTGCAGGCTCTCGCGATGCAGGCGAGGAAAAAGCCAGTATTGATTTTGACGTAAGTCTTGCTTACAACGCGCATTCGAGCTTAATTCCTTACGCTCGTAAAGGCGGTGTAACACGCGATGTCATTACCCCTCATGGCGGCGATAGCATTTTTTCAGGCCTTGCGAGTGTTGTTGATTTAAGTGGTAGTTTTGACAGCGACATGCAAAAACAAGCGGCTTTAATTGTTTACTTAGGTGAGCGCAGTAAAGGCTCTCGTGCTTTTACTTTGCAAACACTGATTAATAAACTTGATGAGCACAAAACGAAAGCCGGTAAAAAAGCTAAAAAAGATGACGACAAGCCAAGTACTGAAGACAAAGTAATGGCAAAAGTACTCAGTGGCGAAATGCCATTAGTGGTTGGCGTATCACGTGCGGCGGATATTATTGAGCTTATTAAAGTAAAAGAGCAATTTGGTATTAACTTAGTACTTAACGGCGCACAAGACGCTGTTGTAGTTAAAGAGCGCGTTGCTAAAGCAAATATCCCAGTGATTATTAGTGCAATGGACAGCTTACCAGCAAGTTTTGATTCGCTTCATGCGAGTTTAGATAATGCAGGTGTGCTAGAAAAAGCAGGCGTTAAAGTATTATTAACGGTAGGTGGTGATGCAAGTCACAACATTTATCAGCTGCGTTTTGATGCTGGTAATGCAGTATCGTATGGTATGAGCCAAGAAGGTGCGTTAAAAGCGGTTACATCAAACGTTGCTGATGTATTTGGCATTAATGCAGGTAGTCTTGAAGTAGGTAAAGCTGCTGATGTAGTAATGTGGAGTAATGACCCGTTTGAACTAAGCAGCCACGTGAACAAAATGTTTATTAATGGGGTTGAGGTTTCTACACAATCTCGTCAAGATAAACTGCGTGACCGTTATACGACTGATTCAAAAATGCCACGTGCATATACCAACCCGCAATAATACTTAATCAATTTGAGGGATTAAATCTGACGCTAACTGCGTTAAAAATTTCTGATATAGAGCAACTAAATCACGAAATTTTTGCCTTGTTATCGACAAGATTTTCTTGCCTCAAAATTGATCACTTAATTAAGCGAATTGGTATGATACAAAGTAATCAGAGTTTAAATAACTTAAATAACTTAAATAACTTAAATAACTTAAATAACTTAAATAACTTAAATAACTTAAATAACTTAAATAACTTAAATAACTTAAATAGTTTTGGTTAATCAAAAAAGGTCGCTATCTAATGATAACGACCTTTTTTATTGGCGAAAAAAAGCCGCTTACTTTTACAAGTAAGCGGCTTTTAAATTTAAACCAATATTTATACTAATTTAGCAAGAATATCGTTAAATGTAGTGCTTGGACGCATCGCTTTAAAGGCTGCATCATCGTTAGGCTGGAAGTAACCGCCTAAATCAACTGCAGGGCCTTGCGCATCGTTAAGTTCACTTACGATTTGTTCTTTATTAGACTCAAGGTCGCTAGCAATTTGAGTAAACTGTGCTTTAAGTTCACTGTCATCATTTTGCTTAGCAAGTTCTTGTGCCCAGAATAAAGATAGGAAGAAATGAGAACCACGGTTATCAATTTCTTTCACTTTACGTGAAGGAGACTTGTTTTCTGCTAAGAAAGTACCAGTCGCTTTATCTAGTGTATCAGCAAGAACTTGTGCCTTGTTGTTACCCGTAGTTACGCTTAGGTGCTCAAGCGATGCAGCAAGTGCTAAAAATTCACCTAAAGAATCCCAACGTAAGTGGTTTTCTTTTTCGAATTGTTGAACATGCTTAGGTGCAGAACCACCCGCGCCAGTTTCAAATAATCCACCACCGTTCATAAGTGGAACAATTGAAAGCATTTTAGCGCTCGTACCTAGCTCTAAAATTGGGAATAAATCTGTAAGGTAATCACGTAAAACGTTACCTGTTACAGAAATAGTGTCTTTACCTTCTTTAATTCGCGCTAGTGAAAACAATGTTGCTTCAAGCGGTGCTAAAATTTGAATATCTAGGCCAGCTGTATCGTGATCTGGTAGGTATTTATTTACTTTTTTGATTAGCTCTGCATCATGTGCACGGTTTTCGTCTAACCAGAAAATAGCTGGAACGCCTGTTGCGCGTGCACGATTTACTGCAAGCTTAACCCAATCTTGGATTGGTGCGTCTTTAACCTGACACATGCGCCAAATATCGCCTTGCTCAACACTGTGCTCAAGTAATGTATTACCATTTGCATCAACAACACGGATAGAACCGTCAGCTTTAGCTTCAAACGTTTTATCGTGTGAACCGTATTCTTCAGCTTTTTGAGCCATAAGGCCAACGTTAGGTACGCTACCCATAGTTGTTGGATCAAACGCGCCATTTACTTTACAAAAATCAATAGTTGCTTGGTAAATACCCGAGTAACAACGATCTGGAATTACAAAGCTAGTGTCTTGTAATTTACCATCGTTATTCCACATTTGACCGCTTGAACGGATTGCAGCAGGCATAGAAGCATCGATGATCACGTCACTTGGTACGTGTAGGTTTGTAATACCACGGTCAGAATCAACCATAGCAATAGCAGGGCGGCTAGCGTAAACAGCTTGAATGTCCGCTTCAATTTCTTCGCGCTTAGCATCGTCTAATGTTTGAATTTTAGAATATACATCGCCTAAACCATTATTTACATCAACACCTAGCTCTTCAAAAAGCTCACCGTGTTTAGCAAATACATCTTTGTAGAATACTTTTACAGCGTGACCAAAGATAATTGGATCAGATACTTTCATCATTGTCGCTTTCATGTGAAGCGAGAATAAAACACCTTTTTCTTTAGCAGCGTCAATTTCAGCAGCTAAGAAAGCTTGAAGCTTAGAAGCGCTGATGCTTGATGCATCAATAACTTCGCCAGCTAAAAGAGGCGTGCTTTGTTTAAGTACAGAAACGTCGCCGTTAGTTGCAACATGTTCAATACGTACATCAGTGGCTGTATCAACAGTTACTGACTTTTCTGAACCAAAGAAGTCGCCTTCGCTCATGCTTGCAACATAAGACTCTGAATCTTTGCTCCACGCACCCATTGAATGCGGGTTGTTACGTGCATATTCTTTTACAGAACCTGGTGCGCGACGATCAGAGTTACCTTCACGTAGTACTGGGTTTACTGCACTGCCTTTGATTTTGTCGTAAGCAGCTTGAATTGCTTTTTCTTCATCATTTTTAGGTTCAACAGGGTATTCTGGAAGAGCGTAACCTTTTGCTTGAAGCTCTTTAATTACAGCGCGAAGCTGTGGTACAGATGCACTGATGTTTGGTAATTTGATGATGTTTGCTTCTGGTGTTTTAGCAAGCTCGCCAAGTTCAGCAAGTGCATCACCAATGCGTTGTTCTTGTGTTAAATAATCAGGGAAGCTAGCAATTACACGACCTGCTAATGAGATATCGCGAGTTTCAACTTCAACACCGGCCGCATTTGTATATGCTTGGATGATCGGTAGCAACGAGTAAGTTGCTAGTGCCGGAGCTTCGTCCGTTTTTGTATAGATAATTTTTGATGTCATCATCATTCCTAGATAGTAGACCGAAAAGGTCTTATTCAACAATGCAAAGAAAATCATTACTAATGAGTGAGTACATATTATTAAACATGTTAATGAATACATACGCTCGTAATGAATAGTTTGTTAGGTGTTGGTACTCAGCGTTGCTCTTTTATAAAAGCAGAATAGTCACACCTGACGAACTGGAATTGTATTTATAGCTAAAAAATTAACAAAAATAAATCAGCCTTTAGCCTAGTACATATAAAAGAGGCGACAAGTTGGATTAGTTGCTGCGTTAATACGCAATTTTTAGCACCAAGAGTGTAACAAGCTTAAATAAAAAGGGCTAGAGGTTGAGCATGCCCAATAAGCAGTTAAACAATCAACTCTTAGAACATTGGGGTATATAAAATAAATTCAAGGAAAAGGGTTGAATTTGAATGAAAAGAGGCAATAAATGGGGGAGAAGAGATAAGTTAGTATGCTTAAGGAATTAAGCGAGGATCTTAAAAGGTCACTCGCTTTAGTCGAACAAAACAATAGTCACTCAATAATGTCACCATCTGGGGCTATATTTTTAGCGTGTAGACCTTTAGGTCCTTGTTCTAATTCGAATGTTACATCTTGACCAGCTTTAAGCGTTTTATAACCGTCCATTACAATTGTTGAGTAATGAGCGAAAATATCATTCTCGCAGCCGTCTTCTACGATGAAACCAAAACCTTTAGCGTTGTTGAACCATTTAACTTTACCGCAAGCCATACTTCTACATCCTTCAATAAGTTGACTAATTTAGTTATTCTAAATTGTATTATTTGCTAGACTGACTAAGGTTTAATCAATCTACGTTTGACTGTAGTTTATTTAGCCAACCAGTCAAGTGTTTTGAGTTATTTTTTTAACATTTTATTTATTTTTTATTCAAGTTTGCTTGAGTTACAAAGACAAGACTATATTTAATTATGAGTGGTATGAAAGATTCAGGTGTTATCGATACAGTTCGCGACAGCGAAAAGCAAAAGCTACAGCCGCCGCGAAAATATAAAGTTGTTTTAAATAACGACGACTACACGCCGATGGACTTTGTAATAGAAGTTTTAACGACGTTTTTTAATATGGATAGCGATAGAGCAACCGACGTGATGCTTCAGGTTCATGAAAAAGGTAAGGGTATATGTGGTGTTTACAGCGCCGACGTAGCCCACACCAAAGCTGAACAAGTTAACCGCTACGCGCGTGATAACGAGCATCCACTGCTTTGTAGTTGTGAGCAGGAATAAATACCAATTTAATACAATTGGTATAAATACCAATTAGGGTGATCAAACATCCGATTGTTGTGGTATAAATTATTATCTCAGTAAGGGGTTGCCAATGCTAAACAAAGACTTAGAACTCACATTAAATGCCGCGTTTCGTGAAGCGCGCACTCGCCGTCATGAGTTTATGACCGTAGAGCACCTTTTACTTGCGCTGTTAGATAATCCTTCTGCAGGAGAAGCCCTAAACGCGTGTGGTGTTAGTATTTCTGGTTTAAAAACCGAATTATTAGAATTTATTGACGAAACAACACCCGTCATTCCAGATTTAGAAGAAGAGCGTGAAACTCAGCCAACACTTGGCTTTCAACGTGTATTACAACGCGCTGTGTTCCATGTGCAATCGTCAGGTAAAAATGAAGTCACTGGCGTGAATGTGCTAGTTGCTATTTTTTCTGAGCAAGAAAGCCAAGCTGTATATTTACTTAAAAAGCATGATGTATCGCGTTTAGACATCGTTAACTTTATTTCGCATGGTATTTCTAAAGCAGATGATGAATTAGGCAACGACAGCGACGATATTCATGATGAAGTGCAAGAAGTTCAAAATGAAGAAGCAAGCAAGCTAGATAGCTTTACAACTAACTTAAACGTTCAAGCTCGTGAAGGTAACATTGATCCACTGATCGGACGCGACAGCGAAGTAGAGCGCACGGTACAAGTATTGTGTCGTCGTAAAAAGAATAACCCATTACTTGTTGGTGAAGCGGGCGTTGGTAAAACAGCCATTGCTGAAGGCTTAGCGTATCGCATTGTTAATAAGCAAGTACCAGAAGTAATTGCAGATGCTGTTGTGTACTCGCTAGATATGGGTGCATTGCTTGCGGGTACTAAATACCGTGGCGACTTTGAAAAGCGCTTTAAAAGCTTACTAAAAGAGCTGCAAGCTGAGCCAGGCTCTATTTTATTTATTGATGAAATACATACCATAATCGGTGCCGGCGCGGCGTCTGGTGGTGTTATGGACGCATCAAACTTGCTTAAACCACTCCTTTCAAGTGGTAAGCTACGTTGTATGGGTTCAACAACTTACAATGAGTATAAAAATATTTTTGAGAAAGACCGTGCATTAGTACGTCGCTTTCAAAAAATTGATGTACTTGAGCCAAGTGTTGCCGATACTACTAAAATATTAAACGGCTTAAAAGAGCGTTACGAAGAGCATCATGGCATTCGTTACACTCAAAAAGCACTAAAAGCAGCTGCAGAACTCAGTGCTAAATACATTAATGAGCGCCACTTGCCAGATAAAGCCATTGATGTAATTGATGAAGCCGGTGCAAGTCAGCGCCTGCAACCTAGCTCTAAACGTAAAAAAACCATTGGCGTGGCAGATATAGAACTAATTATATCTAAAATGGCACGTATCCCAGCGCAAAGCGTCTCGTCAACAGATAAAGAAACGCTTAAAAACTTAGACCGTAACCTTAAAATGCTCGTGTTTGGGCAAGATCAATCTATTGATGCGCTTACATCAGCTATTCGCTTATCTCGCTCTGGTTTATCGAGCGAAGAAAAACCAGTGGGTTCGTTCTTGTTTGCAGGGCCTACCGGTGTGGGTAAAACAGAAGTAACTAAGCAACTTGCTAAATGTATGGGTGTTGAGTTTATTCGTTTTGATATGTCGGAATATGTAGAACGCCATGCAATTAGTCGATTAATTGGTGCTCCACCAGGGTATGTTGGTTTTGAGCAAGGTGGCTTATTAACAGAAGCAGTTATTAAAAATCCACATGCTGTTGTACTACTAGATGAGATTGAAAAAGCGCATCCAGACATTTACAACATTTTGCTACAGGTTATGGATCACGGTACGTTGACCGATAATAACGGCCGTAAAGCTGACTTTAGAAATGTAGTGGTTGTAATGACTACCAATGCGGGCGTTCAAGAAACTACGCGTAAGTCGATTGGTTTTACAGAGCAAGATCATACGCACGATGCAATGGGTGCAATTAACAAAGTATTTTCACCAGAATTTAGAAACCGTTTAGATAACATCATTTGGTTTAATCACCTTGAACGTGAAGTTATTTTACTGGTGGTTGATAAGTTTATTGTGGAACTGCAAGCGCAGCTTGATAAAAAGTCAGTTAACCTTGAGCTTACGTCTAAAGCACGTGAGTGGTTGGCAGATAAAGGCTACGATAAAGCAATGGGTGCACGTCCAATGGCACGTGTTATTCAAGAAGAGCTTAAAAAGCAATTAGCTAACGAAATACTGTTTGGTGAACTTGTTGATGGCGGTACGGTTAAAGTATCGGTTAAAGATAAGAAGATTCGCTTTGATTACGAGAGTAATTTAACACCAGCGTAAAACGTTAATTAAATAATTTAGTTAAATAAAATGGTCCGCTACATAATAGCGGGCCATTTTTTTGCCCTTTTTATAGGCAACAAAAAACCCAGCAAAGACTGGGCTTTTTGTTTATTAAATGTAATTGCTAGTCAATGTCTATCAATTACATTTAATAAACGCTTAAAGCTAGTAAAACACTAGCCAAAAACTAAATCTCGTTTACGCACTTACTTAGCGAGCACGGAATACGATACGACCCTTTGATAAATCGTAAGGAGTCATTTCTACCGTTACTTTATCGCCGGTTAAAATACGGATATAGTTTTTGCGCATTTTGCCTGAAATATGAGCCACAACTACGTGACCATTTTCTAGCTCAACTCGGAACATTGTATTTGGTAAAGTATCAAGGACTGTCCCTTGCATTTCGATTACGTCTTCTTTCGCCATGTTTAGCGTAACACCTCTTTAATAGTTAAACGCTGCAGATTTTGCCCAAAATACTCCAATAAGTAAAGGCGCAGGGGCTATATTTGCAAATTAAATAGCCACCCACTCATCATTGAGCTGTTTTTGAGCAGGTAAAAACTGAGTTTTGTACTTCATTTTGTCGCATTCATCAATTTGATAGCCTAAGTACACGTATTGCTTATTTTGCTCTTTTGCAAACTTTAGCTGCTCTAATATCATCACAGAGCCTAAACTATAGTGTTCAAAGTCGGGATCAAAAAAGGTATAAATTGCAGAAATAGCGCTATTCATACAATCAGTTACGGCAACCGCGACTAAAGTATCTTGGTGCCACAGTTCAATAAATGTGATCTTGAGCCAACTACAAAGCAAAAAACTTTGAAACTGTTCTTTTTCAGGAGGATACATACTTCCATCCTGATGACGCATCGTTATGTACTTGCTATAAAGCGGATAGTACTCAGGTCGCTCTTGCGTTGAATATTTTACCTCAAACTGTGTTTTTGCTTTGTTTAGTTTACGTTTTTGCGATTTTGAGGGCATAAAGTCTTGTGCTAATACACGTACAGAACTACATGCGCTGCATATTGGGCAGTGCGGACGGTATATTTGGTTACCACTGCGACGAAACCCTAAGCCTAATAATGACTCAAATTTGTCGGTGCTGTAGCAACTGGGATCAAGAATAACTAAAAGTTGCTCTTGTCTGTTGGGTAAATAACTACAGTCAAACTCTTGGGTTAAACCAACACGTGCAGGAAGTTGCTCATTCATAGATTGCGTCAAGTTCTTGTGGCTCCCACATAATAGGGTTAACAGTATAGTTATGTGCAGCTTTTAGTTTAGTCAAAAATGTGGAACGGGGGATTACTTTTGCACCTAGGGTCATTAAATAAGGGTTTTCTAACTGGCAATCAATAAAATGTGCATTATGTCGTTTAAGCCAATTTACCAGTGCCCACATAGCAAGCTTAGAGCAATTGGTTTGATGATGAAACATCGACTCGCCACAAAATACACCATTTTGCATTATGCCGTATAAGCCACCTGCAAGCTCTCCGTTACTCCACACCTCTAAACTATGTGCAATGCCAGCATTGTGTGCATTAACGTAAGCGTCGAGCATGTCAGAGGTGATCCAGGTGCCATCGGTATCAAGGCGTTGATCGCGACAGGCTTCTATCACCTCTTCAAAGGCATTATTAATGGTTACTCTTACAGGGTGCTTTTTTAAATGTTTACGCAGGCTCTTACTTATATGAAAATCATTAAGCTCAAAAATGCCTCGCTCGCTGGGAGACCACCACATAATAGGCTCATCTTCACTAAACCAAGGGAATACTCCGCTTTTGTAGGCATTACTTAGGCGAGGTAAACTCAAATCTCCGCCAATTGCTAACAAGCCATCAGGGGATTCTAATGCGTATTCCGGATTGGGGAATGCTATATCGTTTTCGCTTAATTGGTATAGCTGATTTCTCATACAGTACTTATTTTATAATTGATCGTAAAAGTGTAACTATATTTTAGGCATAAAAAAAGGGCTGAATAATCAGCCCTATAATAATTTATTTAATTGCTTATAAATTATCTAAGAAACGCTCTGCATCAAGGGCAGCCATACAGCCTGTACCTGCTGATGTGATTGCTTGACGGTAAATGTGGTCTGACACATCACCTGCAGCAAAAACGCCTTCTACGCTTGTTTGAGTCGCGTTACCGTGAAGACCAGACTCTACAACTAAGTAGCCATCTTTCATTTCTAGTTGACCAACAAACATATCAGTATTTGGCTTGTGGCCAATAGCAATAAATACGCCAGCTAAATCTAGCTCTTCAGTTGCATCAGAGTGTGCATCTTTAATACGAACGCCGGTTACGCCCATTTGGTCGCCTAATACTTCGTCAAGCGTGCGGTTGTAATGCATTACAACGTTACCGTTTGCTGCTTTTTCAGCAAGGCGATCAGCAAGTATTTTTTCACTGCGGAAACTGTCACGACGATGAATAACATGTACTTCGTCAGCAATGTTAGATAAGTAAAGTGCTTCTTCAACCGCTGTATTACCACCACCAACAACCGCTACTTTTTGACCTTTATAGAAAAAACCGTCACACGTAGCACATGCCGAAACACCACGGCCTTGGAAATTAGTTTCAGACTCTAGGCCTAAGTATTTAGCAGAAGCACCCGTTGCAATGATTAATGCATCACATGTGTAAGTACCTTGGTCGCCAGTTAGTGTGAAAGGGCGCTTAGATACATCTACTTTATTGATGTGATCGAATATGATTTCAGTTTCAAAGCGCTCAGCGTGCTCTTTCATACGATCCATTAACGCAGGGCCTGTTAAACCGTGTGCATCACCAGGCCAGTTTTCAACTTCAGTTGTGGTTGTTAATTGGCCACCTTGTTGAATGCCTGTAATTAAAACAGGGTTTAAATTTGCACGTGCTGCATATACTGCGGCAGTATAACCAGCTGGGCCAGAGCCTAAAATTAGTAGCTTACAATGTTTTGCTTCAGTCATTATTTTTCCTAAACGTTTAATACGGTGTTCAATATGCTCATTAATGCGCTTGATTCTAAGAAAAACAAGGCAGATGTAAACAAAATCCGCGATTATTTTTTTTATCAAATCGAAAAGCTGTGCAGTATTGTGTACTAGAGCTCTGTGCTTTTACAGTTAAAATGCCTAAGTAGCTCAATAAATAGACTAACAGGCAACAAAACAGCGTTATTTCATGACCCCTTTGAATTTTTTTGTTATGTTTTACCTAATTTTATTTGTCACTGATAGATTATGTGACCTAAGCAAATAGGCAACTATGTTATTTTGGCAGGAAAAACCCGCATTCGGGTTGACTTCAAAAGACGTTAACGTCTTAACCAATGCGCAAGATTACCGAACGCAATTGCTACGCTTGATAGCGAACGCAAAAAAACGAATTTATATTACTGCGTTGTATTTACAAGATGACGAAGCAGGTCGCGAAATTTTAGAAGCGCTGCATCGTGTGTCATTGGCAAACCCCGCACTTGAGGTAAAAGTGCTGGTGGATTTTCATCGTGCGCAACGTGGATTAATTGGCGCTGATAAATCAGACGGTAACGCAAGTTTATATTGTGACGATTTAGAAAAGTTTAAATCGAACGTACAAGTTTATGGCGTACCTGTAAAAGCTAAAGAATTATTTGGCGTATTGCATTTAAAAGGTTTTGTAATTGACGACACCTTACTTTACAGCGGCGCAAGCTTAAATAACGTGTACTTGCAATACAACGAGCGCTACAGGCTCGATCGTTACTTTTTAATAACGCAGAGCGAACTGTGTGACTCAGTAGTTGATTTTATTGAAACAAAGCTACTTTCATCAGTGGCCGTGCCACGCATTGACACACGACCGCTTAAGCGTTTGCACGACTTTAAGCTTGATCAAAAGCAATTAATGCGTGATTTAAAAGTCGCAAGTTATAACGCAGCAGAGCAGCTAAATACACAAGCATTAGGTATTCGTTTGTTTTTAGGACTCGGGCGTCGTAATAACGAGTTAAATCGTTTAATAAAAGCGTTATTTGATACAACAGAGCAAGAACTTGTGTTGTATACGCCATACTTCAATTTTCCGGCACCGCTTATGCGATCACTGCGCCGATTATTAAAGCAAGGCAAGCAAGTGACTATTGTTGTAGGCGATAAAACAGCAAATGACTTTTATTTACCGCCAAGCGAGCCGTTTAGTAAAATAGGGGCATTACCTTATTTATACGAAACTATTTTGCATAAATTTGTAAAAACGCAAAAGCGTCATATCGATAACGGTAATTTAAATGTGTACCTGTGGAAAGATGAAAGTAATTCGTTTCATTTAAAAGGTATTTGTTCAGATAGAACAAAGCATTTACTGAGCGGGCATAACTTAAATCCGCGTGCATGGGGTCTTGATATCGAAAACGGTATTTTAATAGAAGATCCAGAGCAAACAATTATGGATGCTATTGATAACGAAAAGCAGGAAATTTTACAACACTGCCGACGTTTAACAGGCCCAGATGATTTAGAAACGATGGATGATTACCCGCAGCCAGTTAAAAAACTACTTGGCCAAGCTAAGCGCGTAAAAGTAGATTTTATAATTAAGCGTTTTATCTAAATAAGTTTATCTAAATAAGCTTATATAAATCTGAAATTTAAATACAAAAAAAGCAGCTAATTAGCTGCTTTTTTTATGATTGTAGTTAGGTAGCTACATACTTAATACCAACCTAACCACAAAACGCTAAATTATGCGTTTTCTACCGCTGTGCGTGGGTCAACATATTCCATGTTGAACGCTTCTGCTACTTCTTTGTAAGTTACTTGGCCTTTAATTACGTTTAAGCCTTTTAAGAAGTGAGCGTCATCTAGTAACGCCTTTTTATAACCTTTGTTTGCAAGGTTAATGATGAAAGGCAATGTTGCATTGTTAAGTGCGAACGTAGATGTGCGTGGAACAGCACCAGGCATGTTAGCAACACAGTAGTGAACAACTTCATCAACGATGAAAGTAGGATCAGCATGCGTTGTTGCTTTAGAAGTAGCAATACAGCCACCTTGGTCGATTGCAACGTCAACAATTGCAGAACCAGGTTTCATTGCTTTAATGTGCTCAGCAGTTACTAGTTTAGGTGCAGCTGCACCTGGGATTAGTACGCCACCAATTACTAAATCAGCTTCTAGTACGTGTTTTTCTAGTGCATCAGCAGTTGAGTAAATAGCTTTTACTTTATTACCAAATTGCGCGTCTAGTGCACGTAATACGTCGATGTTACGGTCAAGAACGACAACTTCAGCACCAAGGCCAACAGCCATTTGCGCTGCACTACGACCAACCATGCCGCCGCCAATGATAACAACTTTAGCCGCTTCAACGCCTGGTACGCCACCTAGTAGCATGCCACGACCGTGGTTAGATTTTTCTAGCGCTTGTGCACCAGCTTGAATAGACATACGACCAGCAACTTCGCTCATAGGAGCAAGAAGCGGTAAACCACCGCGAGAGTCAGTTACAGTTTCGTATGCAATACAAATAGCTTTGCTTTTTACAAGGTCTTCAGTTTGTGGAAGATCAGGTGCAAGGTGTAAGTAAGTGAAAAGAATTTGGTCTTCACGTAACATTGCACGTTCAACAGCTTGTGGCTCTTTTACTTTTACAATCATGTCAGCTTTAGCGAAAACGTCAGCAGCAGTTGCTAAAATCTCAGCACCCGCTAGCGTGTAATCTTCGTTAGTAAAACCAATACCCATGCCTGCATCAGTTTCTACAATCACTTGATGACCGTGGTTTACTAATTCACGAACACTCGCAGGAACCATACCTACACGGTATTCATGGTTTTTAATTTCTTTAGGAACACCAATAATCATATCATTTGCCTTATTAAGAACGGATTAACATTTTTCACTATTATATTCATCATAAGCCCGTGTGTCTCACCTTTTTTAAAGTCAAATCTAGTGTTATCATCTATATAACAAAAATAAACAGCATAAAAAACTAGTTGGCACTATGCATCAGTTATTAGATAGAATTGACCGTAAAATTTTAATGGAATTACAGCACGATGGACGCCTTTCAAATGTTGAACTGGCCAGACGAGTTGGCCTAAGCGCCACGCCCTGTCTGGAGCGAGTGAAAAAGCTAGAACGAGAAGGCTACATACTTGGCTATAAAGCAGTGGTCGATCCAGCTAAGCTTGGGCAAGGTTTATCGGTGTATGTAGAAGTAACAATTACTAAAACATCTCCCGACGTATTTGATGAGTTTAGTGCGGCCGTTAAAAAGCACGAAGAAATTATCGAATGTCATTTAGTATCGGGTAATTTTGATTTTTTACTTAAAACGCGCGTAAATGATATGTCAGAATACCGTGGTGTATTAGGTGACATATTATTAAAATTGCCTAACGTTAGTGAAAGCCGAACTTATGTAGTAATGGAAGAAGTAAAAGGTGAAGAAGGCGTAATTATTCGTCCTTATATTACTTAAGGTTATTTATATTAGCTGCGTCATTTGCTTATATAAGCTCAAATTATAAAAACTTGTTCATAATCAGGCCATCAAGGTTAAGATAAAGTGCAACAAATTGCATTTCCTGCTAAGGTATTTCACTGCTAAGTAAGTGTGAATAAAAATAGAATAATAAAGAGGAATAGGGAACTATGCGCCTAAACGGTGTGCAAAGACTATTAGAAACAGGGCTGATTATCAGCACCTTTACGGCAATATTTATTTTATGTGCCTTGATCAGCTTTGATCCAGCAGATGCTGCATGGTCGCAAACTAGTTTTAGCGAAGTAAGCAACATCACAGGAGCAGCCGGTGCATGGATAGCCGACATTTTATTACTCACCTTTGGTTGGTTGGCTTACTTAGTGCCAGCGGCCATTCAGCTATTTGGCTACTTGCTATTTAAACAACCTCACCGCATTTTACAGCTTGATTACACCACCTTAGCGCTGCGTGTTATTGGTTTTGCTTTATTTATTACCTCAGCTACCGCTATTAGCAGTATCAATTTTGACGATATTTATAATTTTTCCTCTGGTGGGGTAGTGGGCGATGTTATTGCATCAGCCATGATGCCTGCGTTTAACTTTACCGGCACCTCTATATTATTGCTGTGTTTCTTTTTTGCAGGGCTTACCTTATTAACGGGTGTATCGTGGGTTGATTTTGTAGATTACCTTGGCGATTTAATGGTTAGGTTTTATCGCTTTATAGTATCGTACGCAAAAGGTTGGATGCACCGAGAACACGCTGCGGGCAAAGCAAATAATCACGATGAAGTAGACGCCCATTTTGAAGACGATATAAAAGAGCAAATAGAGCTGCCTACATCAGCTAAAAAAGCAGATAAACAAAAAGCAATTAATAAACCGCAAACGCCATTTAGCGAGCCACAAATTAGTGACGATTTTATGCCGTTTGACGAGCTTGACGACATACTCGATCAAGAAATTGGCTTTAGCGCCATAGACGACGAACCAATGGACACGGCCGCTGCATTAAACGCGCTTGATCAAAGCCCAGTTGTAGAACCTGAAAAGCCAGTTACAACAGTGGTATCACCAGCAAGACCAATGCCTAAATCAAAAGCGCAATATCAACCACCGCCGACGGCAAAAGAGAAGTTTGAGCAATTATTGACGCAAGAACCACCACCGGGGCCATTACCGTCGCTCGATTTACTCGACAGACCGGATAAAGCTAAAAACCCTATTTCGCAAGAAGAGCTCGATACAGTATCGCGCCTAGTAGAGACAAAACTACTCGACTTTAACGTACAAGCTAAAGTTGTAGCGGTATACCCAGGCCCTGTTGTTACACGCTTTGAGCTAGATTTAGCGCCAGGTATTAAAGTGTCTAAAATTACGGGCTTGGCAAAAGATTTAGCCCGTTCGCTTTCGGCAATTAGTGTGCGTGTTGTAGAAGTTATACCGGGTAAAACATATGTTGGTATTGAGCTTCCTAATAAACACCGCGAAATAGTACGTTTGTCAGAAGTAATAAACGCACCTAAATTCGAGCAAAATCCATCGCCACTTACCATGGTGCTAGGTAAAGACATTGCCGGTCAGCCGGTATGTGCTGATTTAGGTAAAATGCCACACTTACTGGTGGCCGGTACAACTGGTTCAGGTAAATCAGTGGGCGTTAATGTCATGATAGTAAGCTTGTTGTACAAATCGGGTCCTGACGATGTACGTATGATTATGATTGACCCTAAAATGCTTGAGCTATCAGTATACGAAGGCATTCCGCATTTATTGTGTGAAGTAGTCACCGACATGAAAGAAGCCGCCAACGCACTGCGTTGGTGTGTGGGCGAAATGGAACGTCGTTATAAATTAATGTCAGCATTGGGTGTGCGTAACTTAAAAGGTTACAACCAAAAAGTGCTTGAAGCCAATGAAGCGGGTTACCCGATTCTTGATCCATTATTTAAAGACACCGATGGCATGAAAGAAGGCCCGGAAGAACTTGGTAAGTTACCAAGTATTGTTGTAGTAATTGACGAATTTGCCGACATGATGATGATTGTTGGTAAAAAAGTAGAAGAGCTGATTGCCCGCATAGCCCAAAAAGCACGTGCGGCAGGTATTCATTTAATACTAGCAACGCAGCGCCCTTCAGTAGATGTAATAACAGGTTTAATTAAAGCAAATATACCAACGCGTATGGCGTTTCAGGTGTCTAGCAAAATAGACTCGCGTACCATACTTGACCAGCAAGGCGCAGAAAACTTACTAGGTATGGGCGATATGCTTTATTTACCACCAGGCACTAGCGTACCAGAGCGTGTACATGGCGCGTTTGTAGACGACCATGAAGTACACGCCGTTGTAAACGATTGGAAAGCGCGTGCTAAGCCAAATTACGTTGATGAAATACTCAATGGTGATGCCAGTGAAGATATTTTATTGCCAGGTGAAGCAAGCGAAAATGCAGACGAAGAGAACGATCCGTTATACGACGAAGCCGTGTCGTTTGTAATTGAAACCGGCAAGGTATCGGTATCTTCAGTGCAACGTAAATTACGTGTTGGCTATAACCGCGCAGCACGTTTAGTAGAACAAATGGAAACATCGGGTATCGTGAGTTCACCAGGTCATAACGGCGCTCGCGATGTATTAGTACCTAATGGAGCAAATTAATGAAAAAATTTAACGCCTTATTATTAGTGTTAGGCAGCGTACTTGCCGCACCAAGCTTTGCTGACGACAGCCAAGCATTACAAGACAGACTTGCCACTTTAAAAAGCTTTAAAGCGCAGTTTGCACAAAAAGTAACAGACAAAGAAGGCCAAGCGGTTATGCAAGGCGAGGGCACAATAGCGCTTCAACAGCCTATGATGATTCGCTGGCAGCAAACAAACCCAGACGATACATTATTTGTATCAAACGGCGATAAAACCTATTACTTCGACAGCTTTGCTGAGCAAGTAACAATTATGAAAACCAGCAGCCTAATCGACTCAACACCATTTGTGCTACTTACATCAAAAGACCCAGCACAGTGGGAAAAATACAGCGTACTTGCAACAAATACAGGCTTTAGTGTAACGCCAAATAAAGGCGTAGAAAGCCAAGTAGAACAACTTGATATAACATTTGCAGATAACGAACAAGGCCTTGCTAAATTAGTAGTTACCGACAACTCAGGGCAGCTATCGTCATTTACCTTTAACAATGCACAAGTTAATACGCCGCTTGATAAAAGCACTTTTGAATTTACGCCTCCTGAAGGTGTTGAAATAGACGATCAGAGTAACGGTGAGTAATTTAGGTTTTAACTTTGGGCCCGATGTACGCCCACTTGCCGCGCGTATGCGCCCTACAACGCTTGATGAATACATTGGTCAGCAGCACTTATTAAGTGCCGATAAACCACTGCATCAAGCCATTGTAGCAGGGCGATGCCATAGTTTAATTTTATGGGGCCCGCCTGGTGTTGGTAAAACAACGCTTGCGCAAATAATTGCCAACCACGCTGATGCCTCACTTATTCAAATGTCAGCGGTAACCGCAGGCGTAAAAGATATACGCGATAGCGTAACGCAAGCGCGGGACAATCTACAAAGCCGTGGCCAACGCACCCTTATGTTTGTTGACGAGGTTCATCGCTTTAATAAATCCCAACAAGATGCCTTTTTACCGCACATAGAAGACGGCACCTTTATATTTGTAGGTGCAACCACCGAAAACCCATCGTTTGCCCTTAACAACGCTATATTGTCGCGTGCACGCGTGTATGTTTTAAAATCGCTTGCCGATACCGACTTATACACCGTAATAGAGCGCGCACTCAAACAAGACGAGCAGTTAAACCAAAAAAACATAGTTATTGCCGATAACGCTAAACAGGCACTTTGCCAAGCAAGTGGCGGCGATGCCCGCAAAGTACTTAATTTACTTGAACAGGCAGTTGATTTAACAACCGAGCAAGACGGTCAATACAACGTAGACGAGCACGTACTTAGCCAAGTGCTACCAACGCATTTAGCTAAATACGATAAAGGCGGCGATGAATTTTACGATTTAATATCAGCCTTTCATAAATCAGTACGTGGTAGCTCTCCCGATGGTGCGCTGTATTGGTATTGCCGAATTTTAGCCGGTGGTGGCGACCCTTTGTATGTAGCAAGGCGTTTACTTGCCATTGCAACAGAGGATATAGGTAACGCCGATCCGCGCGCGATGGAAGTGGCCTTAAATGCGTGGGATATATTTCAGCGAGTAGGCCCTGGCGAAGGCGAACGTGCAATTGCACAAGCCACATTGTACTTAGCCAGCGCACCCAAAAGTAATGCGGTGTATATGGCGTTTAATCAAGCCAAAGCAGATGCTCAAAACGAGCCAAGTTACCCCGTGCCAGAGCACCTGCGTAATGCGCCAACCAACTTAATGAAAGACTTAGGCTACGGCGCTGAGTACCGTTATGCGCATAACGAAGAAGGCGCATTTGCCGCAGGTGAAAAATATTTACCACCAGAAATGGACGGTAAAGAATATTACTTACCGAGCGAGCGCGGACTTGAGCAAAAAATTAAACAAAAACTCGATTACCTAAAAGAGCGCGATGCGCAAAGCCCACTTAAACGGTACGAAAATGATTAAACTTTATCTGATGATCGCCCTTGGCGGAGCCTCAGGTGCGTGTTTACGGTTTTTTATTAGCGAAAGCATGCTAAAACTCCTCGGTAGGGGATTCCCTTTTGGCACGTTGACGGTTAATATTCTGGGTTCATTGTTAATGGGCATTTTGTACGGTTTGATAGATAAAGAAATTATCACCGCAAGCCCCGCCAAAACCCTTATAGGAATTGGCTTTTTAGGTGCATTAACCACCTTTTCAACATTCTCAATGGACTCGTTGTTGTTATTACAACAAGGTCACTTTATTAAAATGGCCCTCAATATCATCTTAAACGTGATGGTGTGTATTTTCATGGCTTGGCTGGGCCTTCAGCTAGTAATGCAAAAAGGTTAAAAAACTAACATGTTAGATTCTAAATTTTTACGTCAAGACATCGAACAAACTGCAGCACGTTTAGCAGCGCGCGGTTACGAACTCGATGTCGCGACGGTAACGGCACTTGAAGAAAAACGTAAAACATTACAAGTAAAAACGCAAGAACTTCAAAGTCAACGTAATGCAAGCGCAAAAGCAATTGGTCAAGCCAAAGCAAAAGGCGAAGACGCGCAGCCACTTCTTGATGCAGTGGCTAACTTAGGCAGTGAGCTAGACGCCGCTAAAACTGAGCAAGATGAAGTATTAGCTGCGATTAACGACATTGCTTTAGCAATTCCAAACTTGCCAGACGAGTCGGTACCAGCGGGTAAAGACGAAGATGACAACGTTGAAATTTTAACGTGGGGCACACCTAAAAAATTCGATTTTGAAGTTAAAGATCACGTAGATGTAGGTCAAGACCTAAACGGCTTAGACTTTGAAATGGGCGTTAAAATTAGTGGCGCACGCTTTACCGTAATGCGCGGACAAGTAGCGCGTATGCACCGTGCTCTAACGCAATTTATGCTAGATACACACGCAGACAAAAACGGCTATACAGAAATGTATGTACCGTACTTAGTAAATAGCGCAAGCCTTTATGGCACAAGCCAATTACCTAAATTTGCGGGCGATTTGTTCCACACATTAGGCCTTGTAAACGACGATGGCGAACAACAAGCCGGCTTTAGCTTAATTCCTACAGCTGAAGTACCGCTTACAAACAGCGCACGCGACGAAATTTATGACGAAAGCGATTTACCAATTCGTTTAGTTGCCCACACGCCATGTTTTAGAAGTGAAGCAGGCAGCTATGGTCGCGATACACGTGGCTTAATTCGTCAGCACCAGTTTGATAAAGTTGAACTTGTACAGCTTGTAAAACCAGAAGACTCAATGGCAACGCTTGAAGAGTTAACAGGTCACGCAGAGCAAATACTACAAGCGCTTGAACTTCCGTACCGTAAAGTAATTTTATGTATGGGCGACATGGGCTTTGGCTCAGCTAAAACATACGATTTAGAAGTATGGTTACCTGCGCAAGACACATACCGTGAAATTTCGTCTTGTTCAAACATGGCTGACTTTCAGGCACGCAGAATGCAAGCACGTTTTCGCCGTGAAGGTGTTAAAAAGCCAGAGTTACTACATACACTAAATGGTTCAGGCTTAGCCGTTGGCCGTACACTAGTAGCCATACTAGAAAACTACCAACAAGCCGATGGCACAGTAGTAGTACCAGAAGTATTACGCCCATACATGGGTGGACTTGAAGTAATTGGTAAACAATAAAAATCAAGTTTAAGTTTAAGTTAAGCAAGCTTTAAGCTTGTAAATCTTAAGACGATAGCCGCTGTTTGCAATGAACAGCGGCTTTTTTGTTTAGGTTAAAGGCAAAAGCTTAGAGAAAAATTTAAGTTATCTTATTAATAACATCGCTTACACCTATTTTTATGGCTTATTACTTTTTTGTCCGATATTACTGATCTCTACCATTTTGGGGTATTTCTACATCAAGGAAACTTAAATATCGGCTAACTAGTTGTTTACAAGTCCTTATTAGCTGGTTAAATTAGAACCTTTGTAATATTTGGACATTTGTCGGTTTATAAAGCGACAAATGTCGGATACAAAGTTGTTAGCAAGCAGGGAATATGCGTCAAACTTTCGTAGTCTTAATTATTGTTTTTCTATCTTCGTGCTCTTCCTATAAAGAAGTGCCAAGTTTTGATGCTTATGCAATGGAAATAGCACCAGGAAAGTATGAAATTAAAACTAGCTATACATCTTCATATCGTGGAAATTTGCATGCTCCTTTCGATCTGCGTAAACATGTTAATAGCCATGATACTTATTTTTCCGTTCCAAAAATTGAAGGTGTAGTTTTTTTTAGTGAAATTGATATGTTCGAAAAAACTGAGATACTGGGAATTCTTTATCAGTCAGACCTCAAAGGAAAAATTGAGTTTAAAGGGAATAAAATGGTATTAATGCTTAAATTACCTAGATATGAAGGCTCTAGCTCTATTCCAACTAGGTGGGAACCGTACCGATTTAATGGTGAGTATTCATTACAAAAGCTTGCTAACAAGTCACTAAAGCAGGACAAATAACAGTTGGCTACTTGCTCCTTCGTCGCTTATTTTAGCCAACCATTATTTGCCTCTTAGTGAGGCGTTATATTGCAAAGGTAATTTAATGAATGATGGAATATTCGGTATTGCTGTTCTTGCCACAATTGCGACGATTTGCTCGCTTGTGTCTCATTTATTTATTAAAAAATTCGTTATAGCGGTCTTTGTTTCGGGGTTACTCAGTGCGTCAGTTTTTCACCTTGCAGCATATTTAAACCTTGGGCCGCTTGATCCTTTTTATTTATTCGCCGCATTTGCTTCATTTTTAATTAGCTGCGCAATATCAACGATAACTGGCTGCTTGATACTCAAAAGAACTAATAGCTAGGTTGTTTAAACATGCAATATAACAACCCAATCAACACACTCTCTACGTTCGCTGGGACGCATACACGCGCGGCTTCGCCATCATGCCCCACATGTCTGCGCCCGTTATTGGAAAGTTATGTGGCAGGTCAGAGTGTCAAAAATCACCGTTGAATATAGTATTGATAGAGTATCTAGCCCATTGAGTTTTTGGGTGCATAAAGCGCTAGATTCTGATGTTTCTTGGTCTGA
Source organism: Pseudoalteromonas sp. APC 3358 (assembly GCF_030408075.1). Lineage (NCBI taxonomy): Bacteria > Pseudomonadati > Pseudomonadota > Gammaproteobacteria > Alteromonadales > Pseudoalteromonadaceae > Pseudoalteromonas > Pseudoalteromonas sp. APC 3358. The sequence goes on along the minus strand of NZ_JASDCE010000004.1, from coordinate 1,796 downwards.
TTCTACAAAATATCTACCATCTTTAGCCCCACTTGTTTTAGGTAAAGGGTACCCGACTTTTGGACTAGAATATCGTGGGCATTTTCTTTATTTCTGTTCTAAAGAAGAAATTGTTCACTGTATAGATGTGTTATCTCATAAAGTATTACCATCTCCAAAACGCTTAACAGAAATTGCAGGCCATTCTGGTTATAAACATCTTCACTGGCTTACTAAGTGGCCAGGTGATATAAAAGCGTGGAAAGATCGGCAATTAATAATTAAGTCATTAAATAAGTTGCTTGTAAAAGCCACATAACAAGAAAATTAAGCGGGACTGCTAACAGTTGGCTAGGTTTCGCTCCGCTTCACATTTTAGCCAACTATTAATCAGCCCCTTATTTGGGCGTTATGTGCAAAGGATAACTGTGAGAATCATTCTAGTTTTACTTACCATATTCTTAAGTTCATGCACTATTACAAATGATGTAGAGTTTGCTTCATTTACCATAGGTGCAGATACTTTCGATTCATCAAATGGGACATTTGAACGCTCACTTTGTTTCGATGACAAAGATAAAATTAAAGTTTCAATATCCCTTAGAGATACTGATAAACGAAAGTTATTTGAGCTCGCCAAACTAGATGTGCTCGATGGTAATTCAGAGTCAGATGATCTAGAAAAACTATGTGTAAGCAGTTATCCGTATGAGGTTTCATATAGCGATAATAAAGGTAAAATAAGTACTTCTTGTTTTTCTCCGTTGCGTGATGATGAAGCAAGAGTTGCAAACTTCATTTACGCTCTTAAACAAGTTAAAGATTTACCAAAATCTAATTGCAGGTTTTATTAAAGTTTGCACATAACAAGCTGTTAAAGCAGGACAAAATTCAGTTGGCTGTTTTCGTCCCTCAACATTTTAGCCAACTAAATTTTGCCTCTTAACAGGGCGTTATACGAACCTCAAATTTGGCATTAATTAAATCTTATGCATCAATGGAATGAAATAAAATCACAATTTGAATGTGATGGAAGTTTAAGAGATATTTATATTTTTGGAGCTAATGTTTCCACTTGGAATAAGTTCTTATCAGAAATACAATTATCTGATTACCCCACCGAGTTTATGCATGGCGGGAATTTAATTGATCTACCATCAAACATCGAATCAATTAAACAATTACAAGAATCAGATCCAACAACATTATCTATCTTTGTTAATGAAATTAGGGTTAATTGCCACTTTTTCATTACTTCTGAAGTTGAAATGGATGTATGTCCTACGGAAATCAATTCAGATGTAGGCTTTAATTATCTTATCGAGTTCTTAAAATGGCTTTCAAACGTAGCTAATTCTAATGTAGTATTAACTCATGAGAATTCGCAAGGCGATGTAATACTTACGGTTTGTCGTTAATTCGTATAACAAGCTGTTCAAGCGGGACAAATAACAGTTGGCTAGTTTCGCTCCGCTACACATTTTAGCCAACTACAATTTGCCCCTTAACAGGGCGTTGAGGCTGTAGAATTACTCTTTTTAGGAACGTATCCAACTATTCTTGGTTGGTTGCTTTTTAACCTTGAATCCATCTGTTCGCTGTGATCTAATAGATATTATTCACCCACGGTAAACTGTTATGGCTAACTACAAGCCTGACTTATCCTGTCAAAATAAATTCATTCCTATCAATTTCGCTGAGCAAATTCTGCCTGGCACTTTTGAGTATGCCCTTTGTTATATTGTCGAAAATAAACTCGATTTATCGGGGTTTGACGCGTGGTACAACAATGACAAAACGGGCGCGGCGGCGTATCC
>NZ_JASDCE010000039.1:0-1425 GCF_030408075.1 Pseudoalteromonas sp. APC 3358 | reverse complement strand
TAATGCAGATCGTTTAAGCTAATTGAACGATCTTTCAAAGGGCTCATAATAGGCTACAACAGAAGTTGTGGCCTATTTTTATGTCTGAATTTATTAAAGAATTACACCTTACGACTGAGTTTTGCCAAGATCGTGATATTGATTCGTTCACTAAGCACATTCCCCTTGAGTGGATTGAAGAAGCTGTTACCCAAACAGGAAGAGCCTCTGTACGCAAACGACGCTTCCCCGCCGAACAAGCCGCTTGGCTTGTGTTAGGAATTGGTTTATTAAGAAACCGCTCAATATCTGAAGTCTGTGACAAACTAGAGCTCGCTTTTCCTGACGCTAAAGGAGAGCTTCCACCATTGGCGACCAGCAGTATTATAAAAGGGAAAGAAAAGCTAGGCGCAGCGCCTATGAAACACCTTTTTAAACATACAGCAACGCAGTGGGAGCAGTCGCAAACTTTTGATGACGTGTGTGGTTTAAAGCTGCTAAGCGTTGACGGTACACAATTTAAAACCCAAGATACGCCGAGTAACCGTCATTTTGGCTATGCTCAATCGACAACGAACTTCCCCTCAGTACTTGCTGTAACCTTGATGTCGACAAGAACGCATTTAATATCCGATGCAGCGTTTGGCCCCATTACTCAAAGTGAAATTCATTATGCTCAACAGCTTGTTGGCTCAGCACCTGAACATTCACTAACTCTATTTGATAGAGGTTTCTTTTCGGCTGAACTATTCACGAGCTGGCAAGGTGTTAGCGAAAATCATCATTGGCTTACGCCCATCAAAAGTAAAATGCGCTATGAAATAACGGAATCATTTAGCGATTACGACCACTTAATAACAATGCCTATTTCGCCACAAGCTAAAAAATCAGCCCCTTACCTAGGTGATACATGGCAAGCAAGGCTTATTCAAATTCCGACACCTAAAGGTGAAATAAAAGGGTTCATCACCTCATGCGCCTGTCCAGAAAAGTACCCGCTGAAAGCGCTACTCGATGTTTATTGGCAACGATGGGAAATAGAGCGAGGATATGGTGAGCTCAAGCAATATCAATTATCTAATAAGCCAGCGCTACGGAGCTTGAAACAGGAAGGTATTTATCAAGAGCTCTGGGGTATTCTGACGTCATACAATATCGTGAGACTTGAAATGGCAGAGATGGCTAAAGCCCATAAAGTGGAGCCATTACGCATCAGTTTCATAAACGCATTATACCTAATACAAGACGAGTTTTTATGGTGCTCAGGTCGAAGCCCCGGGACAATCCCTAAAAAGCTAAAAGAACTACGTGAAAACGGTAAACGGCTAATATTACCGGAGAAAAGAAAGCGAAAAGCTTATCCGCGAACGGTGCTCGCAAAGACACAAAAATATCCAGTTAGGTATAAACGAAAAAACACCACTCGTTCTTAAACGAGTGGTGTTA
>NZ_JASDCE010000038.1:0-1471 GCF_030408075.1 Pseudoalteromonas sp. APC 3358 | reverse complement strand
GCAAAGCTTCCGCGTCCTGCTCACGCCCCTTACCTACATCCATGTCATAGGTAAGATCTTAAGAAATTGAGTTGAAGCTCAATTCATGATCAAATGGTTGTTACCACACAAACCACAGAATCAAGAAAAGAGCTTCAAATGAATGCTAACATTTTTATTAATAAGTTAAAAAGTATCCTAAGTGAAAAAAAACTGAACCGACTTGGTAAACAAGTAGCATTTACTAAAAGAGAAAGAAATATTACCGCATTTCATATGGTTGTTAGTCTTGTTGCTGCGCTTGGGGATAAAAAAACGATCTATTTATCCGAAATATTAAGAGTTTATAATCAGCTAACAGGGCAGTCTATTAAGTATAAGCCTTTTCATAACCAGTTAGTTAAACCTGAACTAGCTGAACTAATGCGAGAGGTAACAAATAGAGTTTTTAATTGTTGGATAAATGATGCGCTTAAGTACACTAAAAAAGATTTGTTCAAGTTTGAGAATATTTTAATTCAGGACGGTAGCTCTATTATGCTTCATCGTTCTTTAAAAGATGTTTTTCCTGGGCGATTTTCAAATACGTGTCCAGCAGCGATTGAATTGCATGCTACTTTAAATTTAACGCAAGGTTGCTTTGAAAAAGCAGGTATAACACCAGACAGTTATTCTGAACGTGAAGAACTTCCAACATTTAAAGAGTTGAAAGGACAGTTGTTACTTGCTGATAGAGGGTATTATTCAGGTAGTTATATTCATGAATTAGATAAAGCAGGAGGATTTTACGTATTAAGAGCTAAGGGGTTAAAAGCAGTCAGAGTACATAATGCTTTTAAGCAAAATGGACAGGAATTAACAGGAAGTCATTCCCCAAAGTTATGTGAATTGCTCCCCGAATTACCTAAAAATGATCTTATTGATATGAATGTTAGCATAAAAAACAAGCTAACAAGAGTCGTTGGGTATTGGTCAAAAAAAGAAAAACAATATACATTTTTAGTCACTAATTTATCTATTGATGAATTTACAGCGACTGAAATAGGCAAATTATATAGGTTACGCTGGCAGGTTGAATTACTTTTTAAGGAGTGTAAGTCTTATAATAATTTACGCGGCTTTCAAACATCAAACGCAACCTTACAAGAGGCGCTAATTTATGTAAGTTTAATAGTAACCACGCTTAAAAGGTTTTTAACTGGCTGTATTGAAAAGATATTCAAAACTGAAATGTCTACAATGACAGTAGCAAAAACAACGGGTGTTTGGTGGATTGGCATATTAACAGCGATTATTAGGAAGCATAGGAAAGGATTGTTAAATGCAGTTAATGGAGCATTTGACTTTCTGAGGAAAAATGCAGCTAGGGCACACCCCAAACGCGATCGAAAAACAGGAGTATTTCAGTATGGGGTAGAGCCAAATTTTTAAGGCTGTACTTAATGTTTTTCTTAAGTACCTACCTATGACATCCATGTAGGCAACAAAGAGT
>NZ_JASDCE010000036.1:0-1947 GCF_030408075.1 Pseudoalteromonas sp. APC 3358 | reverse complement strand
CTTAGCCTTATCGTCTAAAAACCAACAACACTTCGGTGAAATGGTGGATTATTATGGTAGTAAACTAAAACGCTTTAAGCGTCCACAGCAACACCTATGGTTGCTGTGTTTTCTGACTCAACGCATACGGCAAAGCTTAGAGCGACTGACTGATGGTTTTATTCATCATATCCGGAAACAACAAGAAGCTGCGCATGCGTTTGCCCAACAGGCAGTGTTTGATTCATGGAGGTCAGCTGCGGACAATGTCACCAAAGCTGCAGAATTACTCCATCTGTTTGTTGATGACAGTATCGACGATAATCAACCATTTGCAACGGTTAGGCAACAAGCATTAAGTGTAATGAATAACCAAGATATAGAAACGCTATGCCTGTACTTAAAAAAGCAAAAACGCACAGTAGAAGAATATCAATGGCAATATTATGATGATCAAAACACCTTACTTGAACAGTTATTAAGGCCCGTGTTTCTATGTCTTGAATGCCAAGCAGGTAAAGGCTCAGAAGTATTGGTGACACAGCTCAGAACCACAAAAACAGAACTATTAGCAGGTAATACATTGCAAACAATGGATAGTACACTTATCCAACAAAAACATCGTCCATGGTTACTCAACAACGATGTTGTTCATCCACAGCGATACGAATGGTTGCTTTACCGTCAACTGGCTTCTCGGCTTAATGGTCGAATTTACTTATCAAACGTCACTAAATATCGTGCGCTAGAAGACGACTTAATTGCATCGTCAATACAGTCTGATCTATTGGCATCGTCAACGTTGGAAAAGCTAAAGCAGCCGATTCAGAAGCTACTGCAAGTAAAACAAATACGCTTAGCAACATCCCTAGAAGATGTTGCTCGTCACATTGATAATGGTGATAACCGCAATGTGATCATGAAGAGCCGAAGTGGCGCACGATGGCGACTGCCAGTTAAAGGCTCCCGATCATTTGTCAACAACCCCTTCTTTAAACAGATGATCCCCGTCAGTATTGCTGATGTGTTGCGTTATGTTGAACAAGAAACCAACTTTATGCAATGCTTCGCACACGTGCTGCCAATCCAAAAACAAGTAGGCGCCAATCAGGATGATTTATTGGCTATTCTCATTGCGAATGCGACACATCGTGGCGTATATGGGATGGCACAAATATCTGATCGCAGTTATGAGCATCTAAGCACTATACAAGCTAATTATATTAGGCCTGAAACCTTGCAAGAGGCAAGTGATATCATCAATAACGCAGTAGCGGCACTCCCTATTTTCCGTCACTATCACATCCAAGAAGACGTCCTACACGCCAGTACCGATGGGCAAAAATTTGAAACTCACCTTGAGACTTTTAAAACTCGCTACTCCTCGAAATACTTCGGCACCAACAAAGGTATTACGGCCATGACGTTAGTTGCCAATCATAGTGCGTTAAATGCCCGTATAATAGGATCTAATGAGCATGAGTCCCATTATATTTACGACTTACTACAATCTAATACTAGTGATCTTAAGCCTGACGTACTCTCAACCGACACCCATGGTGTTAATCATGTTAATTATGCCTTATTGGATTTATGCGGTTATAGTTTTGCGCCTAGGTATGCTCAGTTCACCAGTGTGATCAATGACCTATTTAACGTAACTGAAAGCGACGACGGAAACACGCATCTGGCGCTGAAAAAGCCGATAAAAATGAATGTGATTGAAGAAGGCTGGCAGGATATTCAGCGTATTGTGTTATCCCTTCAAGAAAAACGCACAACACAGGCATTGCTAGTACGCAAATTATCTGGTTATCCATCTAGACACCCTATATTACAAGCATTAACGGAATATAATAGGCTCATCAAAGCCCAATATTTACTTGATTATATTGATGATGCAAGTCTGCGCCAATATGTTCAACGAGCACTGAACCGAGGCGAAGCCTGGCATTTCCTCAGGCGAGC
>NZ_JASDCE010000035.1:0-1990 GCF_030408075.1 Pseudoalteromonas sp. APC 3358 | reverse complement strand
ACCAATTGGCTCATGTGAATACAGTGATATTACCGTGTTTAGCTTTCACCCTGTTAAAATTGTTACCACTGCAGAAGGTGGTGCGGCATTAACTAATAGCAAAGCACTTGCAGACAAAATGGCACTTTACCGAAGCCATGGAATAACACGTGACGAAGCATTAATGGAAAATGCATCGCATGGTGGTTGGTACTATGAGCAAGTGGATTTAGGTTTTAACTACCGCATGACGGAGCTGCAAGCTGCACTCGGTGTGTCGCAAATGAGCCGGTTAAGTGAGTTCGTTTCCGCACGTCATGAATTAGCAGTGCGTTATTACGATAAGCTGGCCAGTTTACCGATTGTACTGCCTTATCAGTTGCCTAACACTTATTCTGGCTTACATTTATATGTTATTCGTCTAAACCTAAATGAAATTAGCAAAACGCATAAAGAAGTGTTTGACGAGCTAAGAGAAAAGGGTATTGGTGTTAACCTGCATTATATTCCAGTGCACCTACAGCCTTATTACCAAAAAATGGGCTTTAAACAAGGTGACTTTCCAAACGCAGAGAGTTATTACAGCAATGCTATTTCATTGCCGATGTTTCATGGTATGACCCATGAGCAGCAAGACGAAGTTATCAGTAAGCTAACACTAATATTAGAAGCCTAATCATGAATATAGCAATTATTCCTGCTCGTGGTGGAAGTAAGCGTATACCTCGCAAAAATATCAAAGAGTTTCACGGTAAGCCAATGATTGCTTATTCGATTGAAGCGGCTTTAGACAGCAAGTGTTTTGATAAAGTAATTGTCTCTACAGATGATGCTGAAATAGCTGATATTGCAATACAATATGGGGCAGAAGTGCCATTTATGCGCCCTGCTAATATTGCGGATGATTATGCAACTACGCTTGATGTAATAAAGCATGCTGTCGAGTATACCGAGTTACAGGAATGGGGTGTTGAAAATGTATGTTGTATATATGCAACCGCTCCTTTTTTAATACCTGAGTTTATCCAGCGCGGATTTATAGAGCTGACATCGAGTAATATAGATTACGCCTTCAGTGCAACAAGTTTTCCTTTTCCAATTCAAAGAGCTTTAAAGCTTAATGATGCACAATGTGTTGAAATGTTTCAGCCAGAACATTTAAATACTCGTTCGCAAGATCTCGAAGAAGCATACCATGATGCCGGGCAGTTTTATTGGGGCACTGCGAAGGCATTTATAGCAAAAAAAGCTATTTTTGGAACAAGGTCGAAGGCTGTTTTGTTACCACGTAAACGAGTACAAGACATAGATACACCTGAAGATTGGGAATTGGCAGAAGCTTTGTTCCGAGCGATTGAATGCTAAAGGTCGTAATTAGGGCTGATGCGTCTTCTTACATAGGCAGCGGCCATATCATGCGTTGCTTAGTATTGGCTGATAGGCTAAAACTAGATGGTCACGACGTTTTATTTGCCACCCGCCCGCAAAACGGTGATTTAGTCACATTTATAAAACAGCGTGGTTTCTCTATTTATGAATTACAGCAACCTGAAAATTGGCTAGTACCAACCTCGACTGCGGATTATGCCGCGTGGTTGCAAGTCACTGAGTGTGATGATGCCCAAGAATGCGCTACTGCATTTGATAGTCCTGATTTAGTTATTACAGACCACTATGGTATTGGTGCACAGTGGCATAAGGTAGTAAAAAAAGCGTATAACTGTAAAATCATTGCAATTGACGACTTAGTAAGAGAGCACGCTGCAGACTTGATTATAGATCAAACATTGCTTAGAGAGCCAAGCGAGTATCGTTTATTAAACTCTAAGTCCACCGTCTTAACGGGCACGCAATATGCAATTATAAATACTCACTTTTCGCATCGACATTCATCACAATTGATAGCTTTAAATACATTAGCGAATACACCGCGTTTATTATTATCTATGGGGGGTATAGATGCCCCCAATGCAACATTGCATGTACTTGATGTTTTAAAGAAAAGCGTTAA
>NZ_JASDCE010000034.1:0-2355 GCF_030408075.1 Pseudoalteromonas sp. APC 3358 | reverse complement strand
GTGAGCGTCTAGCGAACTACACCTATGTTTTAAAATTCCAGGGTAACAAGCTGTCGATATCGGGCTCAGGCTGGCACAGTTCATCAAGGCAAGCACAGATGTAATTAAATGGGATTAGACCATTTATCTTGGCGGTTTCCACAATGCTGTAAAGGGTGGCACTAGCATGGGCACCGTTAGCCGTTTGGCTAAATAACCAATTCTTTCGGCCTATCACAAACGGTTTTACCGCGCGTTCTGCTCTATTATTATCGATGCTAAGTCGGCCATCATCAACATAGCGTATGAGCTTGTGCCATTGATTTGCCAGGTAATTAGCTGCCTCTATCAGTTTGCTGTTCCCCACTAAATTTGGCTGATCCTGCTCAAGCCATATTTTTAGCTTGCTAAGAATAGGCAGGCTAACCTCTTGTCTTGCCGTATATTTGTCATCCACACTTTTATCTTTGATGCGTGACTCAACGCCGTACAGTTTTTGGATAAGGCTCAATACCACATCCGCTTTGCCGGTTTTGTTTTTACCTTGTAGCTTTTTCGCGTCGATAAATTTACGACGAGCATGCGCCCAGCAGCCGATTAAGGTTGCCTCTGTTCTGGCATAGGCTTGATAGCCATCCACGTGCAAGTACCCTTGATATCCATCAAGATAATTGACCACGCAGGCGGCCGCGCGACTATTGTGGAAGTCGTAAAGTACGATATTAGGGATAGGATTATTCGGGTCTGGTGAATCTCGACCCGAGCAATACACCCACATGTAACTGTTTACTTTGTCCGATTTCACCACCTTTAATGGCGTTTCATCGGCAAATAGCGTGGGTTGCCTTAACAGCTCGGCTTTAAGCCGTTCAACTAATGGCGCGAAGAGTGTGGCTGATTTGTCTATCCAGCTGCTCATGGTCTGTCGACTGAGTTCAATACCGTATTGCTTAAACATCGCTTCCTGGCGATACAGCGGTAACCCGTATTGGTATTTACTGGTGATAAGCTGACTGAGCAAACTGCTGGTTGCAATGCCTTTGTTGATGGGCATGGCAGGCATTGAGGCTTGTTTAATCTGTGTCTGAGTTGAGGATTTATCACAGTGACGGCAGGCGTATTTAGGCCTAATATGCTCAATCACTTTGATTTTAGCGGGTATGAACTCAAGCTTTTCTGACTTATCTTCACCCATTTTATGTAGCTCACCGCCACAGCAATCACAGGTTTTGTCGATGATGTCGTGAATAACCTGCTCACGAGGTAAGTCTTTTGGCAGTGGCTTACGCACCGGCTTTTTACGGGTATAGCTAATGGATTGTTGCTCTGCCTCAACTTCCTCAACAATTTCTTCCACTTCATTGAATAACTCGCCTTGCCCGGCAAAGCCTTCAGCACTTTTGCCGAATTGTTTTTGTTGGGCCAAGCTCCAGCGCTCTTCCAATGCCGCAATCTGGGCATCCTTCTGCGCTAACAGTTTTTCAAGTTCAGCAATGCGCTGTTTAAGGGCGAGTTCATTTTTCATGACGCCTATTTTAAGGCATCATCAAAGGCTTTGCAGTGCTAACTGAACTCACTTTGATGATCATCAATCGATCGCAAATATTAAAGCATTTTCTTACCTGCGACATCAATTTTACTGTGTCCAATCACATCATAACCCGATAATAACCAGTGTAATTGCTGCTCGCTTAAGGTCATGGTGGGTGACATGAGTTTGGGCCATTTGAACTTATGCTTATCTAATCGCTTATACCACAGTGCAAAACCGGTGTTATCCCAGTAAAGCAGTTTGAGTTTGTCACGGCCTTTATTACAAAACACAAATAGCGCACCACTGAGCACGGGTAGTTCAAGCTCTGCTTCCACCAACGCCGCCAGACCATTAATTGATTTTCGAAAATCAACGGCATCGGCACATAAATAGACGGTGGGTACATCAACGAACATCCTCATACCGTTAGCCCTTTAATAATGGCAACGATATCGGCCGTCGCTAAATCGATAGGAAACGTGAGTTGGCCGGTTAGCGTATCAAACTGCAGCGTATTTTGACGAGTTTGCGCGCAGACTTCAGTAGTTTGTTTTACCTGGACAAAACGTGATGATGTAAGGCACTGCGTGTGCACTGGCAAGGTGGAATTAGGCTGGTCTTTTGCCAGTAAAGCACGTTGTTTATAATAAGTCGTAATAGCGACATTATGGTGTTGGCAGAATTCAATATTAGTACCACTAAACGTACTGCGTTTCAGCAAAAGCTGCTGCCACTGTGCGCTTGTTCTGTAAGTTTTCATCACCTGCTCCGAATTTATCATTGAGCAGGTATTTTTAGATAATCAGAACATCGATGCTAGGTGTGGTTCGCTAGACGCTTAC
>NZ_JASDCE010000033.1:0-3129 GCF_030408075.1 Pseudoalteromonas sp. APC 3358 | reverse complement strand
TGCTCTTTAAAAATTTGGAAAAGCTGATAATAAAATTCTGATAGATACATTGTATTTATCAAGAGTTTTCAAAAGTAAAAAAAGAATGGTAGCAGTACCATTCAGTGCCATTTAGTTAACTCTTATGAGTTGATTGATTGGTATCTACTTTAGTATTCAATATTGACTTCTGGCGAAGTTAAACTGTCACAAAACAAAGACCCGTTTGGGTTGTATGGTTAAGTGACTAAGCGTACACGGTGGATGCCTTGGCAGTTGGAGGCGATGAAGGACGTATTAACTTGCGATAAGCTTAGTCAAGCTAGTAAAAAGCGCTTGAGACTAAGATTTCCGAATGGGGAAACCCACCTGCTTGCAGGTATCGTTAACTGAATACATAGGTTAACGAGGCGAACGCGGAGAACTGAAACATCTAAGTACCCGTAGGAAAAGAAATCAACCGAGATTCCGAAAGTAGCGGCGAGCGAAATCGGAACAGCCCTTAAGCTTATTATGTGTTAATGGAAGGCTGCTGGAAAGCGCCACGATACAGGGTGATAGTCCCGTACATGAAAAGACATTTTAAGTGAAATCGAGTAGGTCGGAGCACGTGAAACTTTGACTGAATATAGGTGGACCATCATCTAAGGCTAAATACTCCCAACTGACCGATAGTGAACCAGTACCGTGAGGGAAAGGCGAAAAGAACCCCTGTGAGGGGAGTGAAATAGAACCTGAAACCGTGTACGTACAAGCAGTAGGAGCCCACTTGTTGGGTGACTGCGTACCTTTTGTATAATGGGTCAGCGACTTATATTTTGTAGCGAGGTTAACCGAATAGGGTAGCCGTAGGGAAACCGAGTCTTAACTGGGCGAATAGTTGCAAGGTATAGACCCGAAACCCGGTGATCTAGCCATGGGCAGGTTGAAGGTTGAGTAACATCAACTGGAGGACCGAACCCACTAACGTTGAAAAGTTAGGGGATGACCTGTGGCTAGGAGTGAAAGGCTAATCAAACCGGGAGATAGCTGGTTCTCCCCGAAATCTATTTAGGTAGAGCCTCGGACGAATACTTACGGGGGTAGAGCACTGTTAAGGCTAGGGGGTCATCCCGACTTACCAACCCTTTGCAAACTCCGAATACCGTAAAGTAATATCCGGGAGACACACGGCGGGTGCTAACGTCCGTCGTGAAGAGGGAAACAACCCAGACCGCCAGCTAAGGTCCCAAAGTCATAGTTAAGTGGGAAACGATGTGGAAAGGCCCAGACAGCCAGGAGGTTGGCTTAGAAGCAGCCATCCTTTAAAGAAAGCGTAATAGCTCACTGGTCGAGTCGGTCTGCGCGGAAGATGTAACGGGGCTAAACTATGCACCGAAGCTGCGGATTCAGAATTTATTCTGAGTGGTAGGGGAGCGTTCTGTAAGCCGTTGAAGGTGTACCGGGAGGTATGCTGGAGGTATCAGAAGTGCGAATGCTGACATGAGTAACGATAATGGGAGTGAAAAACTCCCACGCCGGAAGACCAAGGGTTCCTATCCCATGTTAATCAGGGTAGGGTAAGTCGACCCCTAAGGCGAGGCCGAAAGGCGTAGTCGATGGGAAACAGATTAATATTTCTGTACTCGATATAATTGCGATGGGGGGACGGAGCAGGCTAAGCAAGCATAGCGTTGGTAGTCTATGTGAAAGTGAGTAGGGCGTTTGTTTAGGTAAATCCGGACAAACACTAAACCTGAGACACGAGACGAGTCACTACGGTGATGAAGTTGCTGATGCCATACTTCCAGGAAAAGCCTCTAAGCTTCAGATTATATGGAATCGTACCCCAAACCGACACAGGTGGTCAGGTAGAGAATACTAAGGCGCTTGAGAGAACTCGGGTGAAGGAACTAGGCAAAATCGTACCGTAACTTCGGGAGAAGGTACGCTCCTATCTGTGATGAGACTTGCTCTCTAAGCGGACGGGAGCCGCAGTGACCAGGTGGCTGGGACTGTTTATTAAAAACACAGCACTGTGCAAAATCGCAAGATGACGTATACGGTGTGACACCTGCCCGGTGCCGGAAGGTTAATTGATGGGGTTATCCTTAGGGAGAAGCTCTTGATCGAAGCCCCGGTAAACGGCGGCCGTAACTATAACGGTCCTAAGGTAGCGAAATTCCTTGTCGGGTAAGTTCCGACCTGCACGAATGGTGTAACCATGGCCACGCTGTCTCCACCCGAGACTCAGTGAAATTGAAATCGCAGTGAAGATGCTGTGTACCCGCGGCTAGACGGAAAGACCCCGTGAACCTTTACTACAGCTTGGCACTGAACATTGAACCTACATGTGTAGGATAGGTGGGAGACTTTGAAGCAGCGACGCTAGTTGTTGTGGAGTCAACCTTGAAATACCACCCTTGTAGTTTTGATGTTCTAACGTTGGCCCCTGAATCGGGGTTACGGACAGTGCCTGGTGGGTAGTTTGACTGGGGCGGTCTCCTCCTAAAGAGTAACGGAGGAGCACGAAGGTTGGCTAAGTACGGTCGGACATCGTACGGTTAGTGTAATGGTAGAAGCCAGCTTAACTGCGAGACAGACACGTCGAGCAGGTACGAAAGTAGGTCATAGTGATCCGGTGGTTCTGAATGGAAGGGCCATCGCTCAACGGATAAAAGGTACTCCGGGGATAACAGGCTGATACCGCCCAAGAGTTCATATCGACGGCGGTGTTTGGCACCTCGATGTCGGCTCATCACATCCTGGGGCTGAAGTCGGTCCCAAGGGTATGGCTGTTCGCCATTTAAAGTGGTACGCGAGCTGGGTTTAGAACGTCGTGAGACAGTTCGGTCCCTATCTGCCGTGGGCGTTTGAGAATTGAGAGGGGTTGCTCCTAGTACGAGAGGACCGGAGTGAACGAACCGCTGGTGTTCGGGTTGTCATGCCAATGGCATTGCCCGGTAGCTACGTTCGGAACTGATAAGCGCTGAAAGCATCTAAGCGCGAAGCAGGCCTCGAGATGAGTTCTCACTAGACTTTTAAAGTCTCTGAAGGGCCGTTGAAGACTACAACGTTGATAGGCAAGATGTGGAAGTGGTGTGAGCCATTAAGCTAACTTGTACTAATTACCCGTGAGGCTTAACCATACAACGCCAAACGCGTTTTATG
>NZ_JASDCE010000032.1:0-3179 GCF_030408075.1 Pseudoalteromonas sp. APC 3358 | reverse complement strand
TAATCCTCTGTAGACCACACCAATAAATGGCTGCGGAGGTGGGTTACTACTTATAAGTGTGGCAAATTAGGTAAATATCGTACATTTAATACGGAACAGCCCTGATATGGCCATCAAAAACGAAATTACTATTCTCACGAGAGCAGAACAGGCAGATCTTTATTCCCCACCCATTTTTTCAATCGAAGAACAACGTCTGTACTTTTCTCTGAACGATGCGGAATTGGCAGTTTTTCGGTCAATTCGTCTCAGAGCTCATAGATGTTACTTTGTCGCGATTTTGGGATACTTCAAATCAAAGCCCGTCATCCTAGATATCGCTTACTCGCAGGTTTCTAAGGATTTAATGTTCATCAGTAAAGAGCTGCTTGGCGGCAAGGGGCTCAGACCATTCACTCCCTCACAAAAACAAAAAGATCGACTCTACGCAAAAGTATTAGACCTTGCTGGTTATCACAAATGGGACGAAAGTCAGCACTTCAATTCTCTTTTCGACCACCTTGTTCAGGTGGGCAATGCCTGGCTGGAGCCGCGTTACCTCTTTGATACTGCTATTGAATTCCTAACCAGTCACAGCATTGCTATCCCTAGGTACACCGTACTCCAGAGACTGATAAGCAGAGCGATGCAGCAGGTCAGAAAAGACCTGGCGCACCAACTTAATCAACTCACCAGTCCTGAACTTCACGTCTTTCTGGACAGCATAACAGCCATTGATGACGGACTAAGCCTGAACCAGCTCAGAGGCGGTGCAAAAAGTCTGACCGTACCTGAACTTAAAAAAGAGCTTGCCCTTTATCATCAGTTAGCGCCATGGCGCACGCAAATCAATGGCGTTATCGATGGGCTTAATCTGTCTCTTAAAAATCGACAACACTTCGGTGAGCTCATCAACTATTACGGTAGTAAACTCAAACGATTCAAACGCGCACAGCAGCATCTATGGTTGCTATGTCACCTGACAGAGCGGATACAACTGGCACTGGAACGGTTAACTGATGGGTTCATTTACCATATCCGCAAGCAACAAGAAGCTGCCAACACCTTTGCACAACAAGCAGTGTTCCTGTCCTGGCAGTCAGCCGCGGACAATGTCACGAAAGCGGCAGA
This sequence comes from Pseudoalteromonas sp. APC 3358, assembly GCF_030408075.1. Lineage (NCBI taxonomy): Bacteria > Pseudomonadati > Pseudomonadota > Gammaproteobacteria > Alteromonadales > Pseudoalteromonadaceae > Pseudoalteromonas > Pseudoalteromonas sp. APC 3358. Next base: position 2,069 of record NZ_JASDCE010000032.1, on the reverse strand, counting down.
GTTACTGCATCTGTTTGTGGATGAGAACATTGATGATAATCAACCCTTCTCAGTAGTCAGACAACAGGCATTGAAGGTCATGAATGACAGGGATATCCAGACCCTCTGCCTTTACCTGAAAAAACAGAAACGGACCGTGGAAGAGTACCAGTGGCAACATTACGATGAACAATGCAATCTCCTGGAGCAACTGTTAAGGCAGGTGTTCTTGTGCCTTGAATGTGAGGCCGGTAAAGGCTCAGAAGCCGTCGTCGCCCAACTTCAACAGATGCAGACGGAAATCGCATTCGGTGGACCACTGAAGACGATGGATACGTCGCTCATCCCGAAAAAGCACCTCCCATGGTTGGTTAAACAGGATAACGTTAACCCGCAACGTTACGAATGGCTGCTCTACCGGCAGTTAACCTCACGACTGAATGGACGCATTTATTTGCCAAATGTTACCAAATACCGCGCACTGGAAGACGACCTGATCCCCCAGACATCGCAGGATACCTTGCTGGCCTCATCAACACTGGACAGACTAAAACAGCCCGCAGAGTTATTGTTACAGGAGAAACAACACCGGCTGGAAAGTGCACTCAAAGACGTTGCTCTCCATATTGATGAGGGAGACAATCGAAATGTGATCATGAAAAATCGTACCGGTACCCGCTGGCGTCTGCCGACCAAAAGCGCTACATCTCTGGTCAACAATCCCTTTTTTAAGCGAATGCAACCGGTCGGTATCGCGGATGTACTGCGGTATGTAGAGCGCGAAACCGGGTTCATGAAATGTCTGACTCATGTACTTCCGATACAAAAACAAGGGTTCACTCATCAGGATGATTTACTGGCCATTCTGATTGCCAACGCCACTCACCGTGGTGTGTATGGCATGGCGCAGATCTCCGATCGAAGCTATGAACACCTGAGTACGGTGCAGGCCAACTATATCCGGCCTGAAACGCTGCATGACGCCAGCGACGTGATCAATAATGCGGTTGCAGCGCTACCCATCTTCCGCCACTACCATATTCAGGAGGACCAGCTGCATGCCAGTGCGGATGGTCAGAAATTCGAAACCCATCTGGAAACCTTTAAAACCCGGTACTCCTCTAAGTATTTCGGCACCAACAAAGGGATCACGGCCATGACACTGGTGGCCAACCACAGCGCCCTCAATGCTCGGATCATCGGTTCCAACGAGCACGAATCACACTATATTTATGACCTGTTACAATCCAACAGCAGTGAAATCAAACCTGACGTACTCTCGACAGATACACACGGTGTCAATCATGTTAACTTCGCCTTACTGGATCTATGCGGTTACAGTTTTGCACCGCGATACGCGCAGTTCAGTAGTGTCATCAATGATCTGTTTGACGTAACTGAAAATGAACACGGCGGCACCAACCTTGCCCTGAAAAAGCCCATCAGGACGAATGTCATCGAAACGGGATGGCAGGATATTAGGCGCATTGTTCTGTCACTTCAGACAAAGCGAACGACACAGGCAATGCTGGTAAGAAAGTTGTCTGGTTATCCTTCGGGGCACCCGACATTACAGGCGCTGACGGAGTATAATCGACTGGTCAAAGCGCAATATTTACTGGATTACATAGACAATGCCAGTTTGCGGCAGTACGTTCAGCGTGCCCTTAACCGGGGAGAAGCGTGGCACTTCCTGAGACGGGCTATTGCGTCGGTGAATGGCGATCAGTTCCGAGGCAAAAACGAGAGTGAAATCGCTATCTGGAATGAATGTGCAAGATTGCTTGCCAACGCGATCATCTACTTCAACTCCGCGATACTGAGTCATCTGCTGGGACACTTTGAAGCGAGAGGAGATGAAGAGAAAGCGGGTATCACTCGTGCTGTTTCGCCCGTTGCGTGGCAAAATATCAACTTAAGCGGAACGTATAACTTCACTAATACTGGGAAATTGCCCAATATTGGCGAAATAACAAGGCCGATAGTGGATGATTAGGCTCCAAGCTGAAAGTAAACCACCTCCGCAGCCATTTATTGGTGTGGTCTACAGAGGATTATGTCTTTTTAGAGGGGAAAATCCCTAGAACCCC
>NZ_JASDCE010000031.1:0-3571 GCF_030408075.1 Pseudoalteromonas sp. APC 3358 | reverse complement strand
ACAGCTCAATGAATTCTGAATTTATTTTAATATCTTTCGATATTGAATTGACTGTGCCGAATAATTACCGAAATAACTATTCTGTTGGTCACTCAGTTTTCAATTGAGACTCTAATTTGTTTGCCTCGCTACCTAAGTAGGTTGGCTGTTAGAACTCAATCTGTACGAGTGCCCACACAGATGATTGCTTTATATTGTTAAAGAACGTTTTGAGTCGCTTTAGCGTCTCAAGGGATGCGAATAATACACCCTTTATTTTTCGAGTCAACACTTAATTTTAAACTTTCTTTTGGAAGATTTAAAACCGAAGTTTTATTTAACTCTCTGAGTAGTTCGCTCCTCGCTATGCGTTGGCGTTTCCCGTCTCAGTGGGGTCGCATTATAGGGAGATCCGAAAACAGATCAACCCTTTTTTTAAGAAAACTTGAAATAATGTGCTGTTCGCTGAGTATTTGAGCTAAACACGTTAAAAACACAACATAACTAGCAAATTATTAACAACTAAAGGTATTTAAACTTCACAAATATTAAAAGTGAGCTTAAACGATCTTCATATAAAGACTTACACCCCATATGATCAATACGATCGTTAATGAAAGTGTTACGGCTGCAGATCCCATATCTTTGGCTCTACCTGACAATACATGCAATTCTGTACTTACTCGATCTGTTAATGCTTCAATGGCAGAGTTTAGCAATTCAACTATTAGAATAATAAGCAGTGAGCTAATTAGTATTGCCCAGTGTAATAATGATGAAGCAAGCCAAAATGAAGTGGGGAATAATATAAGGCTTAGTAATAGCTCTTGTCTAAATGCAGCTTCTTCTTTAAATGCTGCTTTAAAGCCAAGATAGGAGCAATAGGTTGCTTTGAAAACGCGTTTGAGGCCTAAGCCATTTGGTTTTAATACATCTTTCATTAATAAACTCTATGAATGAAGGTCAAAATAAAGCCCCGCACTGCGAGGCTTTTTATTTATGCTACGCCGTATTGATCACGGTAAGCTTTAACTGAGGCTAAATGCTCGCCCATCGTCCCTTGGTTTTCAAGGTAACTAATAAGGTCTGCTAATTTTACAATAGAGATTACTGTGGTATTAAAGTCGCGTTCAACTTCTTGAATAGCTGATAACTCGGCTTTACCTTTTTCTTGGCGATCTAATGCAATTAAAACACCACTAAGGTCTGCACCATTTTGTGCAATAATTTCCATGGACTCACGAATAGCGGTACCTGCGGTAATTACATCATCAACTAGCATTATTTTGCCATTGAGTTCTGAGCCTACTAATGTTCCACCTTCACCGTGTGCTTTTTTCTCTTTACGGTTAAAACAGTACGGTACATCTTTATTATGGTGATCAGCTAATGCAACAGCTGTTGTTGTCGCTATTGGGATACCTTTATATGCAGGGCCAAATAATACATCATACTCTATCGCTGAGTCTTCTAATGCAGCAGCATAAAATCGACCTAAACGCGCTAAATCACGGCCTGTATTAAATAAACCGGCATTAAAAAAGTACGGACTTATTCGCCCTGACTTTAAAGTAAACTCACCAAATTTTAATACCTGCTTCTCTAGGGCAAATTCTATAAACTCTTTTTGATAATCTTTCATATCTAGTGGCCTACCTATTTATGCTAATGCTTGCTTTTGTACGTCAATGATTTCACGAATAGAATGTTTAGCTAAAGTAAGTAACTCATCTAGCTCATCAAACGAGAAAGGTTCGCCTTCGGCTGTACCTTGAATTTCTATAATTTTACCTGTTTCGGTTAAAATTACATTCATATCAGTTTCTGCTGCTGAATCTTCAATATATTCTAAATCGCTAATTGCTTGGCCTTTGTATATACCTACTGAAATAGCCGCAATCATATGTTTAAGTGGGTTTGAATTAATCATACCCTTGGCACGCATATGCGTTAGCGCATCAACAAGTGCAACACATGCACCACTTATAGAAGCAGTACGTGTACCGCCATCTGCTTGAATTACATCACAGTCGATAGTGATTGTGTTTTCGCCAAGTGCTTTTAAATCAACAGCAGCACGAAGTGCACGTGCAATTAAACGTTGAATTTCCATAGTACGACCGCCCTGCTTACCACGTGCAGCTTCTCGAGCATTACGCGTATGCGTTGCTCGCGGTAACATACCGTATTCAGCATTGATCCAACCTTTACCCTGACCTTTCATGAAACGAGGAACGCCCGATTCGACAGTAGCTGTACAAAGTACTTTGGTGTTACCAAACTCAACAAGTACTGAGCCTTCAGCATGCAAAGTATAATTACGTGTAAATGTAACAGGTCTAATTTGGTTAGGTGTTCTTTCGCTTGGACGCATTGACGATCCCCTTAATTCAGAATTTGCGACATTATAAGTGTATGTGGGTATAGATACCATGCTGATTTAAATAAATAGCTGTATGCAAAATATTCAGTGTATTAAATTTTCCCTAGAGCTTAAGCGGTGTTACGGTATAATCATCGTAATATTGTATTTATAAATTTAGGAAAATATCCATGATCCACAGTATGACAGCTTATGCGCGTCGCGAAATAAAAGGCGATTGGGGAACTGGCACTTGGGAAGTTCGTTCAGTGAACCAGCGTTACCTTGAAACATTTATTCGCGCACCAGAGCAATTTCGTGGCATGGAGCCAGTTATTCGTGAGCGTTTACGCAAACACTTACAACGCGGTAAAGTTGAGGTTTTTTTAAAGTTTGTAGCAAATCCTGCCCATGTTGGTGAGCTATCAATTAACCAAGCCCTTGCTGAGCAACTTATAAATAGCGCGAAATGGGTTCAACAGCAAAGTAATGGCGACATTAATCCTGTTGATATATTACGTTGGCCTGGTGTTATGGAAGCTGAAGAACTTGATATGGATAGCGTTAATACAGCACTAATTGCTGGTCTTGATCAAGTAATCGAAGATTTTAAATCAGCTCGTGGCGATGAAGGTGCAAACCTTGAAGAAATGATAGCAATCCGCCTTGATGCGATTTTAGAGCAAGTAGAAATTGTAGAAACGCACATGCCTGAGATTGCTAAGTGGCAACGTGAAAAACTGGCTCAAAAGCTAGAAGACTTAACAGCAAACATTGACGAGTCACGCCTTGAACAAGAACTTATTTATCTTGCTCAAAAACAAGATGTAGCTGAAGAATTAGATCGTTTAAAGTCTCACGTTAAAGAAACTAAAAAAATCCTTAAAAAAGGTGGCGCATGCGGCCGCCGCCTAGATTTTATGATGCAAGAATTTAATCGTGAAGCTAACACGCTAGCATCTAAGTCTATCAATAGTGACATCACTACTGCCGCTGTAGAGTTAAAAGTATTGATTGAACAAATGAGAGAACAAATTCAAAATATTGAATAGTTTTCAGCCAATTATGGCATATTCATAACTTATCAAAACCCGGGCTAGGCTTAACACCACTCGTTTAAGAACGAGTGGTGTTTTTTCGTTTATACCTAACTGGATATTTTTGTGTCTTTGCGAGCACCGTTCGCGGATAAGCTTTTCGCTTTCTTTTCTCCGGTAATATTAGCCGTTT
>NZ_JASDCE010000030.1:0-5520 GCF_030408075.1 Pseudoalteromonas sp. APC 3358 | reverse complement strand
TAAGTTTAAGGGGTAGTTAACCTCATAATTTGCCATACTTTGGAGAAGTAACCCACCTTTGTATGCCTTTAGATATCGTGAGTATGGCGATTTATGTTACTTTAGAGGGGAAAATCCCTAGAACCCCTTTATTGGTGATTTCAGTAAAGTATTCATGGTAGGCATAACGAAAGAAACTCTCTCTGGTGATATTCCTGAAAGTTTATTTATGTTATTTCAAATGACTTTTGCAGTAATAACTCCAGCGCTAATTATAGGTGGGTTCGCTGAACGCATGAAATTTTCCGCAGTACTTATTTTTAGTGGTTTATGGCTATTAGCTGTTTACACACCTGTTACTCATTGGGTATGGGGCGGTGGCTGGCTAAGTGAAATGGGCGTATATGATTTTGCAGGTGGTATTGTTGTACATATTACAGCAGGTACAGCTGCCTTAGTTGCTGCTATGGTTTTAGGTCCACGTAGAGGTTTTGGTACAGCCCCATTATTACCACATAACTTAACCATGACAGTAACAGGTGCTGGTATGTTATGGGTAGGCTGGTTTGGTTTTAACGGTGGTAGTGCACTAGCAGCTAACGGTGATGCTTCAATGGCGATGTTAGTAACTCATATCTCTGCCGCTGCAGGTACATTAACTTGGGCTTTTATTGAATGGAGAAAATTCGGTAAAGCGAGTGTTATTGGTGCTGTTACAGGTATGGTAGCGGGTTTAGGTACTATTACGCCAGCATCAGGCTTTGTTGGACCAGGTGGTGCATTAATTATAGGTATTTCAGCAGGTATTGTTTGTTATTATTCAACAGTATTTATCAAACAAAAGCTTCGTATAGATGACTCTTTAGATGTTTTCCCTGTGCATGGTGTCGGTGGTATTTTAGGTACATTTTTAGCGGGTATTTTGTCAGCAACAAGTTTAGGTGTATTCAGTGGTTTTGGTTTTGCCGATGGTATTAACACAATGGGCGAACAAGTTTATGTTCAAACTGTTGGTATCGTTTCAACACTTATTTACACAGCCGTAGTCACTTATGTATTACTTAAATTAGTTGGTTTGATGACTAACGGTTTACGTGTTGATGAGGAAGGTGAAGAGAACGGGTTAGACTTAGTTGATCATGACGAGTCTGGTTATAACCTTTAACTCTCACAAACATTAATATTATTACCCAAAAGGCATAGCGTTAACCGTTATGCCTTTTTCTTTTTATTGAATGTTATGACATTTATTAGCCTAAATAGAGGGTACTCAATTAAAAGACAAAAACGGTAGTATTCACTGCCCTATATACCCAATAACTTCACCTGTTGCTTGGCCAATGCCTTCAATCTGTTCTTTGTATACCCTAATTTACACATTAATCTAAAGCCCATATAACCAGACATAACGGCATCAACTTTTGATAGAATTTCTTCATCATTTTTATTTAAATCGCTAGTTAAGAAATGCTCAAAAAAAACTTGAGCCATAGGTGCAAATAATTCGCTAACTTTTTCAGCAACAGACTTATCTTTTCCTCCAAGCTCACTAGCTGTATCACATAAGAGGCATCCTCTAGAAATTGTATTTTCACTACCTTGTTCTATAGCTTTTTCTAAAATATTTTTGTAGCCTGTAGTAATTACTTTAGAATCAATCATCATACTAACAACCGCACTTATTTCTTTCTTACCGTAGTATTCAAGTACTTTAAAAAACAATGTTCGTTTATCTGTATATGCATTATACAAACTACCTCTACGAATTTTCGTCGCATTTTCAAGATCTTCAGTCGATGTAGCGTTGTAACCTTTCTGCCAAAAAATCGACATAGCATTATTTAGTACGGTTTCTTCATCAAACTTTCTAGGTCTTGCCATCTAAAATTCCTGTTCATAATTAGTTTTTATATGAATATACCAAAATAACTTTATAAAGTAGAGAAAAAGGTTTATATTGGTACGGTAATTCAAAAACAAATAAAGGACCACATTATGATTAGCTCTTTTTCACGCACTGCCTTATTAGGAGTAGTGCTTGTATTCACAAGTACAGTATCTACAGCTGATACACTAAATAACTTTGTTGCCTCTGATGGAACACCACTATTACCAGACAACTTTAGAAGCTGGGAGTTTTTAGGCAGTTTTACAGGTTTAGCTCCTGATAAAAATGGCTCACATGAAATGCATAGCGTTTATGCTAGCCCAGGTACAGTAGAGTATTATCAAGAAAACGCGAGCTATCCAGATGGAGCCGTATTAGTAAAAGAAGTTTTAGAAACAAATACTGAAAATTTAACAACTGGACGTATTTCTTATGCAACCAAAACTAAAGGTTGGTTTGTTTGGATTAAAGATAAAAAGAACAGATTTCCTGAAAGTAAGTTATGGGGTGATGGCTGGGGCTGGGCATTTTATGCTGCTGGTGATAAACCCGTGCTACAAACAACAGATTATAAAAATGATTGTTTAGGTTGTCATATACCAGCAAAAGACACTGATTATTCGTATATCCGAGGCTATCCAACGCTTCAAGCAGTGCTTAACGCACATGATAAAAATGTGTCTGAAAAAGAAAAAGCTAAATAACCTGAATTCAGAATAAGCAATTATACCTAATATTGTTATTTAACCGTCTAACGTCGTTGCCTGCATGGATGCAGGTACTTAGTTTTTATCGGGAATAAAAAAACTGTATTTTCACGCCCAATAACCATCTATTGTTTTATAGAAATGCCTTGATAATCACATAAATTTAATCACTGGAGAATTAAGACTTTTTATTTTTTTAATCCAGACAAAGATACATAATATGTTAATAAATCAATGAGTTATTCAATCCATCAATCCGAGTTGAGGTTAACTATATTGAATATTTAGAAAGCAAAAAGGTAGCTTTCGCTACCTTTTTTATATGAGTTCAGAGCTGCAATTATCTACCGCCGAACATTCCACCCATACCGCCACCGCCAGGAGGCATCATACCTTTCATGCTACGCATCATTTTTTGCATACCACCTTTGCCTGACATTTTTTTCATCATTTTTTGCATTTGAGTGAATTGTTTAAGTAATTTATTCACATCTTGTATCTGTGTACCAGAACCTAACGCAATACGACGCTTACGAGAGCCTTTAATAATTTCTGGACGTTGGCGTTCACCTGGTGTCATTGAATTAATCATAGCTTCCATACGAATAGTGATTTTGTCATCCATTTGACCTTTTACTTGCTCAGACATATTACCCATTCAGTTAGTGGATTGATATTAACTTGGCGATTGCCAATAGCCTGCTTTTTATTGTAGATTGGCAAGATGAGAGGGCATTAATCCTACTTATACTTCAAGATGAGAGGGCATTAATCCTACTTATACTTTGTCGCTTGGTCACATAACGCACGCACTTCATCTAACTTGTGTGAGATGAACAAAATGGCGCAGCCTTCTGCTTTTAGGCGATTGAGGGTGATGAATAGCTGTTCCACCTCTTGCGGCGTAAGGACGGATGTCGGCTCGTCTAAAATTAATAAGCGAATGTCTTGTAGTAAGCACCGTACGATTTCGACACGTTGACGTGCTCCTACTGATAGCGAATGCACGTAACGATCAGGATCAAGTGCCATGCCGTAGTGTTCCGATACTTGGCGAATACGATCACTGAGTGCGCGGCGATTACGGGTTTGGTCTTTCGGGAGGCTGAGAGCGATATTTTCTGCCACCGTTAAGGTTTCGAATAAAGAAAAGTGCTGAAACACCATGCCTATGCCCAATTCGCGGGCATGTGCAGGGCTGCGTATCTGAGTTGGCGTACCTTCCCACAGCAGAGTACCGGCGTCGGCCGCTACGATGCCGTAGATGATTTTCATTAGGGTACTTTTACCGGCCCCGTTTTCACCGAGCAGGGCATGGCATTCGCCCGCCGCTACGGCAAGGTGAATATCATCATTGGCAATGCAGCCGGGATATTGTTTGCGGATGCCCCGCAGTTCGAGTCTTGATGTCACGTTAGCTAAACCTGATGGTGCAAGAACAACAGCTTTTAAAAAGCTGACTAGATGGACAAGATGTTAGCAATTAACTTGCCAGTATCTATTCTTGAATAGAAAGAGGTTTCAAAATATAAGCTTGACCAGTTGGTCAGGAAATTGCAGGCTGGAAAATAAGGTAAACAAGACGGCTACTCGGGAAACTTCAATCAGCCCAGTCGCTATAGGTGATATCGCACGTTTAACGATCACGCTATGCGCGCTTTAAGCCCGAGTTTCTTGGTATTTTTAACAAGAGTGTAGGATAGACAGTGATACGTTTTAATTTAAATGGTGAATGGATCGAAGATGGGAATATTGACCCCATGTGCACCATTCTCAATTATTTGCGCACTCAAATGGCGCAGACAGACGTCAAGGAAGGTTGCGCAGCCGGTGACTGTGGCGCATGCACTGTTATGCTTGCCAGCCTCGATAACGGTCAACTTTCTTTCTATACGGTCAATGCCTGCATTGCCTTAATGGCGCACCTGCACAATCGCTATATTTTTACTGCGCAGGGTATTGCTCAACAGTCGTTACACCCAGCGCAACAAGCCATGATTGATTTCCATGGATCGCAATGTGGATTTTGTACCCCTGGTATTGTGATGTCGCTAGCGACTCTGTATCAGCAGCGACTGCAACAGGGTATTGATTTAAATATTGTGCCTAGTGATCACGATATTCATGCCGCGTTATCGGGTAATTTATGTCGGTGCACCGGTTATCAGCCTATCGTCTCTGCGGCTCGTCATATGGGTGATTATCCCAAGAGGGATTGTGCTGAGCAGGTACAAGCAGCCGCTGTTGTAGAGTTTGATCCCAATGCAGGCGTTAGCTGGCAAGATGAGAGGGCATTAATCCTTGGCAAGATGAGAGGGCATTAATCCTACTTATACTTTTGGCGATTGCCAATAGCAAATGCACCGCGCTATGTAAATAGCGATCTTGCGCGCTTAAAACAGAAAAACTATAACCCTCAACCGCCTCGACAGCTGAAAACAACGCCTCATCATTCAAACGAATCCGGCTGGTTGGCGGCACTAACGTATGGTGTAAGTCGAGTTCTATATGGCGAGCCGCATGCGTCAACGGCGGCACCTCATGCATCCAGTAGCGATAATAATGATCATCATAAGCCGTTAATGCCGAATCTTGATGCCAGCCCAAGGTAGATAAGCGTTGCTCCGCATCCTCTAAATAGGCCTTTGGGACTAATAAATCCAAATCAGACACTCGCCGCCCCTTGGCATGCGGTAAGTGCAAGGCTAAATAAGCGGCCCCCTTCAATAGCACTAAAGGATAGCCACTATCGGCAAAAGCCATCGATAAAGCCGAAAACTCACGCCGCAACTGCAAACTAAAAAAACCTGCCCGAATACGGGGTTCTAGGGATTTTCCCCTCTAAAGTAACATAAATCGCCATAACCCAAGCAGTTAGTGGCTTGTGGAGCTGGGTTACCTTTCATTTTAGACTTCATTTTGAACAATAGGCCTAGTTATTTCCTG